>OMIY01000432.1 GCA_900299215.1 bacterium
CATATCGGCGAGACAAGTGGCTTACTTTAGTGTTTTTTAAATTGGTCCACTTAGTTGTTGGTAATGGCTGACAACTGCCAAACATTAGAGATGAAATTCATCACGGTGGTCAAAACTCCGGCTCAATTTTGGAAGTGATTGAAATTAATGAAAAAACCTTGATTTAACTGGAATTTTGTAGATCGCCTCATAGACCTTATGGTTGTTATTTTAGGTACTTGAAGCTAGGTTGCGATCCTAGTTGGGTGGTTCGAAATTTGGGTTCACTGGTAGATCACGGGGGGGAGAGCCTATGGCTCATGAAAAACCAGTCTATTCGACTGCAACTGGCTCAAATCGTTCGAAAAATGGCGAGTCTAGTGGCGTCTACCAGCCATCTTCAGGTCCATGCAAAGTGCGGCTCGAAACAAAGGGCAGAGGAGGCAAGGCCGTTACGGTTCTGTTTAATCTACCTTTCGCGAGCGAGGCCGAGGCCGTAAGCGTCATGAAGGCCATGCAGGTCAGTCTCGGCTGTGGTGCAACTTTTAAGAACGGGCAAATCGAGCTTAGAGGCGATATGCGGGAGCGGGTTGCAGTTTATTTCGCCAAGCTTGGCCTCAAGCTGGTCAAAGCTGGTGGCTAGCGTTTGTCTCGTTTTGTAATTTACTAGAGTACGGCGCATCAGGCTGCTACCATTCTTAATGGGTCGAGATTGCAAAATCTCACCCAGCTCTCCCATCCCAATGTTGCTACTGGACGAATACTGATGGCTGATAAGCAACGGCAGGCAGCACGGCAACGAATTGACCATGAAATCTTTGACGTACTGATTATCGGTGGCGGCATCAATGGTGCGGTATCCGCTGCGGCGTTGAGTGCAAGCGGAGCAAAAGTTGCGCTATTGGAGCAAAAGGATTTCGGCTCTGGAACTTCACAGGAGTCGTCAAATCTCGTTTGGGGGGGTATCAAATACCTCGAGACCTATGAGTTTGGTTTAGTGTGGGAGCTTTGTCGTTCTCGAAATGAGTTGATGCGCTATTACCCAGGCGAAGTTAGTGAGCTGCGATTTTTCACAAATCTTGAACGCGGATTTCGAAAATCGCGATGGCTGGTGTATCTCGGTGCTTTGCTCTACTGGGCTATGGGGAGATTTAAGACCAAACGTCCTCGATTGCTAAGTAAAGATACTATTGCGCAGGAAGAACCCAAAGTTTCAGTCGCGGACAGTCAGGGTGGACTTGAATATTCTGATAGTTTTCTCCGCGATAATGATGCGCGTTTTGTTTTTAATTTTATCATGCGTGCGGCTCGCAATAGAGCTGTAACTTTAAACTACACCAAAGCCGTCGCGGCGTCCTTTAGTGCGGATAAAATCTGGCACGTCAGTGCCAAAGATCTGAGCGACGGAGTCACCTTCGAGATTAAAGCAAAAGTTCTTGTTAACGCGGCAGGACCATATGTTGATGCGTTTAATCGTGTGTGTGGTGTTAAGACTGTGCATCAGCATATTTTTTCCAAGGGCGTACATCTAATTGTCCCCCGGATTAATTCAAGTGACAAAGTATTAACCTTTTTTGCGGACGATGGTCGGCTCTTTTTTGCCATCCCAATGGGTGGTTGCTCGTGTATAGGTACCACAGATTCAAGAGTGACGGAGCTTCCAGCTGTAGTCACTGAGGCAGACCGACGTTTTATTTTGAGTAACATCAATAAACGAGTTGTGCTTGATAAGCGACTTACTACCGAAGATATCATCGCAGAACGTTGTGGAGTGAGGCCCCTGGTCATCAAAGGTAACGCCCAGGATTTCGCCAAGGTGGAGTGGGCGCATCTTTCGAGAAAACATATTATCGAGTGTCATCGTGATCAGTCGCAGATCAGCATCTTTGGCGGCAAATTGACAGATTGTCTCAATATCGGGCGTGAATTAGTCGATCACGTGCGGCAACTTGGCGTACCCGCTAAGCTTGTAACTAGGTGGTATGGCGAGGATCCCGCAGCTTACAAACAGGATTTGATAGACCGATTAGCGAAGCTGTCGATCACAGACCGTGTGTGGCCGGGCGAGGGTACCATTGCCGATAGACTATGGCGTCTTTATGGTCACGACGCTCTTAGTATTGTTGAATCTATCAGAACAAACCAAGAGCTGCAGGCTAGGCTAATTGAGGAACAACCAATCCTATTGGCCGAGGTTGCCTACATGGCAGTTCATGAAATGGTAGTCCATTTAGATGATTTGCTTAGAAGACGCACACGGTTAAGTTTACTAGTCCCAAAGGAAACTTTGCGACAGAGTAAAGTGCTTAGGAAGGCCGCTGATATTCTTTTTGGTAGCAACGCTGAGTCAGAGTGGCAGGCCTATTTCAACGCTGTGTAATGCCTGCTCATTGCAAAATCCGAGATAGCGCGTCAGGTAAAAAACTCTGCACAAAGTAGTAGCTATGGTCATAACCTTCGCACCATCTTAGTTCATGGGTTTGTCCCATTTCTGTGGCTACTTTACAGAATTCCTCTGGTTGCAGCTGGTTGCCGAGAAACTCATCACGGCTACCTTGGTAGAGGACGATTTTGGCTGGATGACGGTGGCCCATCTTTAGCAGTTCGCAAGCATCGTAAGTTGCCCAGTTGTCAGTCTTCAGGTCGATGGTCGAGCGTGGGCCAAGATATCCATTAAATGCCTTGGTTCCCCATGGCACCCTACTCGGGTTGACGATCGGCGCAAACGCTGTGATGTGCTTGAATAAGGCTGGGTTGCGCAGTCCAATAACCAATGCGCCATGTCCACCCATCGAGTGACCCATTAGCGACAATTCATTTACTCCAAAATGTTGCCCAAGAATTTCTGTGATCTCAGTCACTATATAACTATACATGCGATAGTGACTGGCATAATCCGAAACCGTGGCATCCACGTAAAAACCAGCCCCAGAACCAAAATCGTAGCTTTCATGCTCTCCCGGCAAATTCAAGCCACGTGGCGAGGTGTCTGGTGCGATGATCATGCAGTCAGATTCAGCTAACGCCCTTTGGACACCTGATTTGACGACAAAGTTTTCGTCGGTACAAGTTAGACCCGAAAGCCATACAATCGCTTGTCTAATCGGGCGCGAGGAGGGCACATACGTAGCAAAGCGCATGACCGTTTTGGTTGACTTTGACAGGTGAGTCCAGAACGAGGTTTCACCACCAAAGGTCTTGTGCGATTTGACTAGGTCCATCTGTGAGGCTCCCAAGAGCTGTAGCTTCCATTAAAACTCAATGACGGTACGAATCGTTTTACCTTCTTTCATTAGAGTGAAGGCATCATTGATCCGCTCAAGCGGCATTTTGTTTGTGACCATGTCGTCGATATTGATCTTACCTGCCATGTATTGGTCGACATATCCCGGCAGCTCGGTACGGCCTTTTACTCCGCCGAAAGCGGAGCCCTTCCAGACGCGGCCCGTTACGAGCTGGAACGGTCTGGTTGCTATTTCTTCGCCCGCACCGGCGACGCCGATAATAATCGATTGCCCCCATCCTTTGTGGCAGCATTCCAAGGCTTGGCGCATCAGAGAAACAGACCCTACGCATTCAAAAGAGTAATCCACGCCCCCATCTGTCAAATCGATCACAGCTTGCACGAGAGTCTTGGGCTTGCCTGTGGCCGGATCGAGTGGGAGATCAGTTGGGTTTAGGCAATCAGTTGCCCCGAACATCTTTGCCAGCTCAAATTTAGAGGAATTGATGTCGATGGCAATGATGCGGCTTGCTCCCACCATCTTTGCACCTTGGATCACCGAAAGGCCGATGCCGCCCAGACCGAATACAGCAACGGTGGCGCCATTTTCGACTTTTGCGGTATTTAGCACAGCTCCGATGCCAGTAGTCACGCCGCAACCGAGAAGACAGACTTTGTCAAGAGGAGCCGTTTTGTTGATCTTTGCCAGCGAGATCTCAGGCACCACAGTATACTCGGCAAAAGTTGATGTGCCCATGTAATGGTGGATCATCTTGCCATCTTTTGAAAAGCGCGAGGTGCCGTCAGGCATCAAACCCCGGCCTTGTGTAGCTCGAATCCTCTGACAAAGGTTAGTCTTGCCAGATAAGCAGAATTTGCAGGTACGGCACTCTGGAGTGTAAAGAGGAATTACGTGATCACCTTTAGTGAGCGTCGTCACTCCTTCACCAACAGCCTCAACGACGCCCGCTCCCTCGTGACCGAGGATTACCGGAAAGAGACCTTCGGGGTCGACACCGGAAAGTGTGTAGGCGTCTGTATGACAAACACCTGTGGCGACGATGCGAACTAGAACTTCACCAGCCTTCGGAGCCTCTAAGTCGACCGTTTCGATACTTAGTGGTTGGCCTGGTCCCCATGCTACAGCTGCTCTTACCTTCATAGTTTTCCCGTGGCTCATTGCGACATTGTTGCAAGGTGTAAGTTCCCATCTGGACGGCTACTTAGGCCCAATGGGTTGGGAGAAGCTCGTAACATGATTTGGTCCGCCCAGCAAGCTGTCGCCACGCGCGTGTCTTGGCTCAAAAAATGCAGTGGGTTTGATGTTGAGCATGGAGGTGGTTATGCATGTCGGGCTGCAACGGAAGAGGGCTGAACTAGCAGCTAGTTACGACGCGATTGTCGTGGGCTCTGGTATGGGCGGGATGGCTGCAGCGGCTTGCCTTGCACGGGCGGGCCGACGGGTAATAATCTGCGAGCGGCACACGACGGCTGGCGGGTTCACCCATACTTTTAGTCGAGGTCAATACGTTTGGGACGTCGGGGTTCACTACGTTGGTGACGTCTCGAGTCCAGAGTCTAAGCTGCGTCGTACCTTTGACTACCTAAGCAAAGGGCAGCTTACCTGGCAGCCGATGGACGAAATCTACGATGCCATTGAGGTCGATGGCAAGACTTACGAGCTGGTTGCGGGACGAGAGCAATTTCGGCGGCAAATGTACAACTATTTTCCGCG
>OMIY01000433.1 GCA_900299215.1 bacterium
CTGTGTTAGGATGATCCATCTAATCCACGACCTTTTGATGCGTGTTGATGTGCTGGTGGCCTTACACTTAGCTGTGGCCATTGGAGCATCGATTCATATCGTGCTAACGAAGGAAGAGCCGCGAGCTGCCGTAGGCTGGGTTGGTGTTGTTTGGCTGTCACCAATCTTGGGGACGCTGCTCTATTACATATTAGGGATTAATCGGATCAGACGCTCTGCTGTCAGTCTGATGGGTCGTGATAACATCAGCGGGCTCGATTACGCAGCCGTGAGGCAGCTGGATCATGTTGGACTTTTGACTGAGGCTTCAATGCGTCAGCTGGCGCATGTTGGCAATTTGGTAGCAGGGTTGCCGCTGCTCGAGGGTAATCAAATAACTCCCTTGGTCAATGGTGATATAGCCTATCCAGAAATGCTTAAAGCGATCGCTGCAGCTAAACACAGCATCATGTTATCAACCTACATATTCGATAACGATGTGATCGGTGCTAAATTTGTAATGGCTCTAAGCATGGCATTGAAACGCGGGGTGGAAGTCCGTGTGCTAGTGGACGCCACGGGTTCTCGTTATTCCTTTCCCTCCATTATTGAGCCTCTTCGTCGTGCCGGAATCAAAGCGGCACGGTTTATGCCTAACTTTCAACCAACTCGTATTGCAGCGATTAATCTACGCAGCCACCGCAAGATCATGGTGATTGATGGCAACGTTGGATTTACCGGCGGGATGAACATCCGCCAAGGCAATTGCATCAATGAAAAATTTCCTCATCCCATTCAAGATCTGCATTTCAAGGTCGCAGGCCCCGTTGTAGCGCACTTGCGCCAGGCTTTCATTGAGGACTGGGTCTTTACGACTAAGGAGCAATTGACTGGCGACCGCTGGCGTCCGGTCATCACTGAGCAAGTGGGACAAGTCTTGGCTCGAGGAATCCTAGACGGCCCAGATCGTGATTTTGAGAAAATTCTGTGGACTATCCTTGGTGCAATCTCGTCGGCAAGGCACAGGATTAGGATTATCACTCCTTACTTTCTTCCGGATGCAACCACCGTTCGATTTCTTTGTGTCGCGGCCATGTCTGGTATTGAAGTTGAGATCATCCTGCCGGCGGAAAACAACATCAAGCCAGTTCATTGGGCATCTATGGCGACCTTGCCGCCACTACTAGAGAAAGGATGTCGGGTCTATCTTTCTGAGGCGCCCTTCGATCATTCCAAAATGATGTTGGTTGACGATGCCTGGAGCATGATCGGATCAGCCAACTGGGATGCGCGCAGTCTGCGGTTAAATTTTGAGTTCAACGTCGAGTGTTTTAGCACCCAATTCTCAAGTGAATTACACGCTATTTTTGACGAAAAACTGGCACACTCTCGCCCCCTAACCTTAGATAAGTTAAAGCGGCGTCCCACCATAGCCAAGATTCGCGATGGTGTCGTAAGATTAGCTTCGCCTTATCTCTGAGGGAGAATCCAAGTTCTCTCAGCTGGCAGATGGAAACTTTTGCTTTTCTTCTCCGGTTTGATCGCGCATCGCTTGCACACGGCCGCGCGAAAGTAGCTTCAACTTGTTACCGCGCCAGACGATATGACGACTTGCAATCGCATGGAGCCAATTGAAGGGTACGATGAGTTCTTTGATTAGCCAAATACCGGGATTTAGCCATGCACCACTTGCGACTCTTTCGACTAAAAAATCAAACATAAACCAAATAGTGCTATTGGCAGCTAGCGCTGCCAAGCCCGCCTCGGGACTTATTGCCGCAAAGGTGAAGTAGGCCAGAATGCCGGCTGGGACGGCTCCATGTTGCCATTCAATAAAAAACACCTGCGGTGCAGCGTATTTTCTGATCGTTCCCCAGCGGTGATGGCGATACCAAAAATCTCGCACACTCTTCTGGCCGATGTACTGCGTCACAGGTGTATGTGAGAGGGCAATCTTTTTGCCTTGACGCCTGCAAGCCTCACCGAAGGCATAGTCCTCTGAGGCATACTCGCTCACGCCTTGGAAGCCGCCAAGTCGATCGCACAACGACCTAGCAAACATCATCGTCGAGCCGACAACAAATTCGAGTTTGAGTAGCTGACCCAAAACCTGCCAGCGCAGATAGAAGGCGTTCATGTGATATTCTTCCAGTTTCCCACCCAGCCCCTGACCATGGTAGCCCCGCCTCAGACCAGTCACAGTGCCAATCTCCGGGCTATAGACATCGAGTAGGGTCTGCAAATAATCCCGGGAGGCTCTAATGTAGCTGTCGCTGATCACGACGAGTTCGTACTGAGACGCACCTAGGGAGCGCATCAAATTGTTGACTTTAGGGTTTGGTCCCACAATTTCTTCGCCGATAATCAACTGAGCAGGTGCATTGGGGTACCGAGACAAAAGTTTTCTCACCACAGCTACAGCGGGATCTTGATCGTTGGCGACAGAAAAGATCACCTCATATTGGGGGTAATCCAAGTTGAAAAAAGTCTCGAGGCTGTCGTAAAGACCAGGATCTACACCCTTTAAGGGCTTCAAGATCGAAATCGGGGGTGTCGCTGTCGTCTTGCGGCCGCGCGTCTTGATCCAAATCACACTAGCTAAACTACCACCGATGAGTAGGATGATATTCAGTGCCCAAAGACTTCTAGTGATGGCCTGAAACCAATCCATAATTTGCCTCATTCACTTGGGGAGTAATTCGTTCATCATAGCAAGGACGATGAACTTGGTCATTAGACTTCATGGTGAGATGGTTTAGGTTAACCAATTCTTTTTCGATGCTTAATTGGGGGCTCCATGACTGTGCTAGAAACAGCCAAAAAAGTTCTGCCAGAGACGGTCCTCGATACAGCACTTCTCCGCCTCTTTGGGTTAGCTAAGGTACCTCTTATTGGATACGTCCGACCGAAGATTCTCGAGGTAAATTCGCGGCGGATGCAGATGCTGATCCCGTTAAACAGACGTTCGCGAAATCATCTCAAGTCCATGTACTTCGGGGCTTTGATGATCGGAGCCGATGTCGCCGGCGCGTACTACGCCGTTAAGCTCATCGTCGAGAAGGGGTACAAAATAGACTTTGTGTTCAAGTCGGCTGGGGCCAAATTTAAAAAACGGCCGGAGGGTGATGTGGTATTCACCTGCGAACAAGGCGCAGACATAGAAGCCTTGGTGGCCAGGGCGCAGGAGACTGGCGAGCGAGTAGAAACCGACTTGAAGATTATCGCCACGGTACCCTCGATTTCCGAGGATGTTGTGGCGGAGATGGACCTAGTGCTTTCTTTGAAACGGCGCAAAAACAAGAGCAGCAAGGCGACCCACGCCTGATCTAAGGAGAAGTTGCATCATGGCGAGTAAAAAAGAGTCACTTACCGCTCGTCTCGGCATCACCTATCCGATTATTGGTGGGGCCATGTACCCATGCAGCAACCCTGAATTGGTGGCGGCTGTATCAGCGGCTGGGGGAATCGGCATCGTCCAGCCAGTGTCCCTCACTTTTGTGCACAAACATAAATTTCGAGAGGGACTACGCTACATACGTAGCCTGACGGATAAGCCTATCGGGCTTAATTTGCTGATCGAAAAATCATCACAAAAATACTTGGAAAAAAATCGTGAGTGGCTGCAAATAGCTTTAGAAGAGGGCGTGCGGTTCTTTATCACAGCGCTTGGCAACCCTAACTGGGTAGTCAAAACTGTTGAGCCTAGCGGCGGGTTAGTGTTCCACGACACCACGGATAAATTATGGGCAAAAAAAGCGGTTGATGCCGGGGTACACGGGCTGATTTGCGTCAATAACCAAGCTGGTGGCCACGCCGGGTCCCTGACACCGGAACGCCTATATGAAGATCTGGCCCCGCTAGGTCTGCCACTGGTCTGTGCAGGTGGGATTGGTGATAGGAACGCCTATCAGCGGGCCCTAAGCATTGGCTATCAGGGAGTCCAGCTGGGGACTAGATTTATTGCGTCACTTGAATGTACAGCTCATGCCGATTACAAGCAGGCGATAGTCAATGCCGAAGCCGACGACATCATCCTGACCCGTAAGCTCACGGGAGTCCCAGTTGCCGTCATCAATACGAAGTTTATGAAAGATCGCGGCGCCGAAGTGGGTGTTATTGCCAAATTCCTACTCGATCATCCGAGAACCAAGCATTGGGCGCGAATGTTTTATAGCCTCCGTTCCTTACTTGAGCTCAAGCAGAGTCTGAATAAAGGTTCTGACTTCAAGGAATATTGGCAAGCGGGGCGTAGTGTAGCTGGTATTGAGAAAGTGGAATCCGTAGAAGCGATCATTCGCGGTTTAGTGACAGCTTAAATTGGCTCTTTTCGCTGGAAAATTTCTGTCATTTTTTGATACATAAATTGGATATCCAAGGGTCCATTGCACACTCCCAGGACGGTTCATGAGGCGTTTGCATTATTTCATTTTGGGCATCGCTCTGAGCGTAGCCACGGCAGCGCTCGCTGGTGATAGCTCGAAGCTGAAGATCGGCGCTATTTTTGCCCTGAGTGGCGCACAATCATCCTTTGGTGAGGAGTCGATGAATGGGGTCGACTTGGCGCTAGCTGATCTCGCGAAACAGGACCCTGCCTTAGCAGAGCGCATAACTGTGGTCCGCGAGGATGAAAAGTCCAGTGCTGAGGATGCGGTTAATGCCGTGAAGAAGGTTCTCAACGTTGACAACGTTGACCTGGTGTTTGGCACCGTGGCCAGCACCAACACCTTGGCGATGATTAAATGGGCAGAGGAGGCTGGCAAGCCATTAGTCACTCCTGCTTCCACTAATCCTGAGGTGACTAAGCGCAGCCCGCTAGTGTTTCGCACCTGCTTTATTGATCCTTTTCAGGGTTCGGTCTTAGCTAAGTTTGCGACGCAAAATTTGAGTAAGCGTCGCGCGGCGATCCTGCTAGATCACAAATCGGATTATTCGATTGGATTGGCGCAGTTTTTTGAAGAGGGCTTCAAAGCTGCTGGTGGAGTCATTGTCGCACGTGAGGCTTATGAGCCGGGTAAAAAGGATTTCAAGACTCAACTGACTAAGATCCGCACGCACAGGCCAGACGTCCTATTAGTACCGGGGTACTACCAGGACGTAGGCTTGGTGATGAAGCAAGCAAATCAGATGGGCTTCAACATCACAATTTTGGGTGGTGATGGTTGGGACAGTCCGGTGCTCTTTGAGCTCGCGGGTCAGCGGGCTGCCACTGGTCATTATTTTTCGACTCACTTCGCGCCTGATGATAGCGATCCCTTGGTTCAAAAATTCGTAGCTGACTACAAAGCGCGGTTTGGCAAAGTGCCTGGTGCCATGGCTTCGCTGGGTTATGACGGTATCATGATCATCGCTGATGCCTTTAAGCGTGGGGGATCGAGTACCCCAGCCGCGCTGCAAGGAGCGCTGGCAAGCTTGGTCGACTTTAAGGGCGTAAGTGGTAAGACCACCATCAACGCTCAGCATGATGCGGTCAAGGATATCGTGATTTTGAAAACTACCGGCACCACGGCTAGTTTCGAAACGAAGATTGGTATTTCTGGTGACCAAGCCGGTGCAGCACCGGTTGCTGTGGCAAGCAGTGACACTGGCGACACTGGATCGAAGTTTGGTGAATTCCTGCAGTTTCTCATTAACGGAGTATCCGTTGGCAGCATGTATGCGTTAATTGCTCTGGGTTATACGATGGTCTATGGAATCATCGCATTGATTAACTTTGCACACGGTGAGTTTCTCATGATGGGAGCGTTTCTTGGAGCAGCTCTCATCAACAAAATGCAAGGTACCCCACTGGTGGTGGGGCTGGCGTTTGCAATGGTCTCGGCTGGTCTTATTGCAGTGGTTACTGAGCGCATTGCCTATAAACCTCTGCGTGAACAGCCCAAGATCTTTGTGCTTACAGCCGCAATTGCTGTATCGGTGTTATTGCAAAATGTGGCGAGGCTAATTTTTGGTGCTTCGGCCATTGCGTTCCCTGCAGCCTTTCCTGAAGGCAGCTTCAATTTCGATGGTCTCGGTATCTGGATTGAATATTCGCAGCTGATCATAGTGGTGCTGAGCGTGGTGCTCATGGTCCAGCTTTGGTACTTTGTCAATAAGACCAAGGTGGGCATGGCCATGCGGGCCGTTTCTCAAGACATTGAAGCTGCGCGATTGATGGGTATCGATACTAATCGTATTATTTCGGTCACCTTTTATATCGGCGCCAGTCTAGCCGGCGCAGTCGGTGTGCTTTACGGTATGCAGTACTCGGTCGACCCTTTAATGGGTGTGCAGCCAGGTCTTGCTGCATTTGTCGCAGCGGTGCTTGGCGGGATTGGCTCGCTTCCGGGAGCAATGATTGGTGGTCTGCTAATTGGCGTTATTGAGAATTTGGTAGCTGGTTACCTATCGAGTACCTATCAAAGCGCCATCACTTTTCTGATACTGATTTTGGTGCTCTCCATTAAGCCAACGGGACTACTGGGGCGGAAGACCGTGGTGAAAGTTTAAGGATGGGCGCATGGATACAGTTCTGAGAATCATTAATGAGCTAGGACCGACTATCTACTCCTCGCTAGAGTTGATTGGGATTTATGTGATCCTGGCGCTTAGCTTAAACATGATTAACGGCATGGCAGGGATGTTCTCGATTGGACATGCCGGCTTCTGGGCTGTCGGTGCCTACAGCGCAGCAGCTGTGACTGTGCACGGACCAGCAGCGCTCGGTGGCCCGGCACTACTGCTTCTTAGTATTGTCGCAGCTATGATTGCGGCTGGTGCAGCTGGATTTATTTTAGCGGTGCCGTGTTTGCGTCTGACGGGTGACTACCTGGCAATCGTTACTCTAGGTTTTTCGATCATTATTGTGACCTTGCTTTACAACTTCGAATACATGGGTGCTGCTACCGGCGTTAGCACTCCCATTTTAGCGAGTAAGGGATTTATCTGGTTCATGGTCCTGCTCACGTTGATTGTGTACTACCGACTTCAGTACTCAAGCTTAGGTCGCACGATTCAAGCGCTGCGCGAAGATGAGATCGCAGCTCAATCGGTCGGGCTAAATCGCGTACGGTTGAAGACTACCGTCTTTGTAATTGGTGCAGCCATGGCAGGTCTTGCGGGGGCACTTTACGCTAGTTCGCAAACCTACTTAAGTCCCGCAGGATTCGAATTCGACAAGAGCATCAAGCTATTGACTATGGTGGTTCTTGGTGGTCTTGGGTCCATTACTGGTGTGGCGGTAGCCGCCATACTGCTCACGCTTCTGCCTGAAGTGCTGAGACTGTTTAGCCTAGATGCTTACCAGATGTTAGTGTTTTCAGCCATGTTGCTGCTGATGGTGCTTATGAGACCGCAAGGATTGATGGGGCGCTTTGAAGTTTGGGACTTGCCGATACTGAGACGATATTGGCGTCCGGGTGGTGCGGAGTCCAAAGCATGAAAGAAAGATCCCCAGCACTTTTGCAGACGGAATCACTTGGCATTCAATTTGGTGGCCTTCGCGCTGTCGACAATGTTGGCTTGCGTGTCGGGGTGGGTGAGGTTGTCGGTCTTATAGGACCAAACGGTGCAGGTAAGACTACCTGCTTTAATATGATCACGGGTGTTTATAAACCGACCAGTGGTAGCATCAGCCTCAGTGGTGAGCGGATCGACGGTCTGCATATGATCGATGTTAACCACCGCGGTGTGGCCCGTACTTTTCAGAATATCCGTTTGTTTCGCAAAATGACGGTGCTCGACAATGTGCGCGTGGCGCTGCACCGTCAAGTTGACTATGGATTAATGAGTTCACTACTACGATTGCCTTCTTTTAGGCGCGCCGAGGCAGGACTTCAGCGCCGAGCGCTCGAACTCCTTAGCGTTTTTGGCCTAGCAGATCGAAGTCAAGATTTAGCCGGGGATCTGCCTTACGGTGATCAGCGCAAGCTTGAGATTGTGCGTGCACTGGCGACTTCACCAAAACTGCTGCTACTTGATGAACCAGCAGCAGGAATGAATCCGCAGGAGACGGAAAATCTGACTCATCTAATCAGCAGGCTGCGTCAGGAATTCGGAGTGAGTATCCTGCTGATTGAGCATGACATGAGTCTTGTCATGAAAATTTGCGAGCACATTTACGTCCTAGATTACGGCCGTGAGATTGCTCAGGGTGAGCCTAATGCGATTCAGAACAATCAACAGGTCATTAAGGCCTACCTCGGGGAGGCGTGAGCACGCGCATGTTGGAGGCTCGCGACATTAATGTCTATTACGGTGCAATCCACGCCCTGAAGAATCTGTCACTGCGCGTTGAACCGGGCAAGATTGTGACTCTGATCGGTGCGAATGGAGCAGGCAAATCTACCACGTTGCGAGCTCTTTCTGGCATGCGCCGGGCATCGTCTGGAACCATTAAGTTCAATGGGCAAGAGATCACGTCGGTACCAGCACATAAATTGGTGCGACTTGGTTTATGCCACTGTCCCGAGGGACGGCATGTTTTTCCTCGGCTGACGGTTAAGGAAAATCTAGAGTTGGGCGCGTATACGATCAGTGATCAGTCTGTCATTAAGTCGACGACTGAGCAGGTTTACGGTCTCTTTCCAAGGCTGAAAGAGCGTCTTTCACAGGCGGCAGGGACACTCTCGGGCGGTGAGCAGCAAATGTTGGCGATCGGCCGCTCGCTTATGTCCCGTCCAAAGCTGTTGATGCTTGATGAACCAAGTTTGGGAATCGCTCCGATTTTAGTGCAGGAGATTTTCCGTACCATCAAGCAGATCGCGTCGTCTGAAAAGATGACTATCCTTCTGGTCGAGCAAAACGCCAATATGGCGCTCAAGATCGCCGATTATGCCTATGTCTTGGAGACAGGCCACATCGTGCTAGAAGGACCCGCAGCGGAACTAGCCGCGGATCCGAGGATCAAAGCTGCATATCTTGGGCACTGACAGCTTTGCCTGCGTTGAAAATTCCGCGTGGACATGGGGTCTTAGCTTTGTTACTTCATGAAGACCAAGCGGGAGTAGCTCAGTTGGTAGAGCGTCAGCTTCCCAA
>OMIY01000434.1 GCA_900299215.1 bacterium
AAAGATGTAGAGACGGACTTACTGCAGCAACTGCTAGACAGCCCCGAGCGTAACCATGCTGATCAGTATCCCGATTTTAAAAGCTACATCATTAAAGTGATAGGTGTAGATGGTTATCAGTATCTGCATGATATGAGTCGCTTTCGCGGCGATTTCGAATACCCATTGAGTGCCAGAAGTTACCTTGATTTTTTAGCTGAAGAAATGAATGTATGTTGTCAGACGTATTACCCGGTTGGCGGAATGTCGACGTTTGTCAGAGCAATGGCGAAGAAAGCGCGGGAGGCTAGCGTCAGACTTTACACTGCCGAGCCCGTCGTCACTATCGATAAAGATGGTTCTGGTTTCAAGATCGCCACCACCAAAAGGCATGTGCAAACCCAACGTGTCATAATTGCAGTGCCGCCTGTAGCGCTAAATCGCATTGGTGGAGATGTGCCAGAGCGTATTAAAACCCAGCAGCAGTTTCAGGATATTATCGGTGTTAAAGTGACCGTGATTAATCAGTGGTTCGATAAACCATGGTGGCAAAGTGTTCGCACTTCTGACGGCAAGGGTATCTGGAGAGCTTATACTACGGGTCATTGCATCAGTTATGTTGAGATCCCGCCAGAGCCTTATGCTGCTGCCCAGAATGCTATTCGCACGGTGTACAACGACCAGCGAGAGTGCGCTGATATGTGGACCAAACTCTCTGAAGGACCACAGCAACAACTCGAGGCTGAGCTTCATCGCGGATTGGTGCATCTGTTTGCTAACAACAATGTGACAACGCCGGTGAATATACCTCCAGCTTCGAAGACCGTGTATTGGGAATGGCCTGAGGCCTGGTATTGGCTAAGAGCCGGAACTAAATTTTCCAATGCTGATATTTTCAAATGGGCGCTTGATCCGCTGCCTAACGAAAATGTGACCCTCGTCAACGAAGCCTATAATCCGCAGCGCTCAGCTTGGACCGATGCGGCTTACAAGTCGTCAATCAACGCGCTCAATAGTAAATATGGAATGAACCTGCAAACCTCGGGACTGGGATTGACTCAACCCACCGGCAGAGGACCAAGGTGAAAGGCAGCTCAATCGAGATGGCAAGCAGCAGCTTTGCGCCTTGGCCTACGACGGCCAGGGCGTCCTGCCGCCCAACCTTTCGCAATATGACCGCTAAGGCGAGTCCTTTCGCTAAGCCCTGCACAGTCCACGGGAATCTAGATTTTCAGTGAGGACGATTAAAGCTTAGTAAGACTTTTGCCGATAACGTCGAAACTGGGAGTTGTATAGAGACCAACCTATCCGGCCTAGAAATTGGAAGCCGAAGTTCGGTGGTGGGTTTATGCTCAGAGTCTGCAAGTCAAACAGCATTCAAGTGCCCAATCAAGCTGGTTCAAGTTTGATTGAGTTGATGTGTGTACTCGCAATCATTGGCATACTGACCGGACTTGCCTTGCCAAAACTCCAAGTCCTGCAGGCCTCCAATCCTTGCTACAAATGCGTCGGCCCATGCAGCGGCAAATGAAGTCGCCGCATGTTGAACCTCTATCGCACCAATTCCAATCAAGCTCTACCTTGGGAGTGGCTGTGCGCCTTTGCCCATGGTTCAATGCGCATTAGCGGCAGGAGGTTCCAGTAACCGGATTCCATCCCCAACCGTCATTTTGCTGTGCATTGCTAAAATCGCAGTATCCCTGATTGTTTTGCGGTGCGCATGGCTTGCTAGTTACCGGATTCCAACCCCAGCCATTATTCTGGTGAGCGTTGCTGTAATCACAGTATCCAGGATTTGGGCGATTACGCTTACTGCCAGCTAAAACGGCTCCGTATGGAGGAGCGCCGGAGGAGCCTGCGATGAGGAGCGTGGGGCAGAGATAAAGTGCACCTAAAGTGCTGATCGTAAACAACTTAGTCTTCATAATGTGCTCTATTTGAGGTTGGGGCCAAAATCTTAGCCGCAGCAATCCTAGCAATCTTCAAAGCTGGCGTATAGTCCGTTCCGGTGTCCATAACAACAGCGCCAAGCACCGTGTCAAGCGCCGCTTGCGAGGCTGAATAGTCGTAATCGGCGATCAACGCGCCCAATAGTAAACATGGAAAGAACCTGCTACAAGATAGATAATAAACGATCTTAGCGCACAGACCGCAAAGAACTCTCCAGAGGCTTGATTATGGCAACCAAATCCGTCCAGATCATCGGTGTTCCGCTAGACCTAGGTGCCAATATGCGCGGCGCCAACATGGGGCCGTCGGCAATCCGCATTGCTGAGCTCCACCAGAAAATATCCGTCCTTGGCTACCAACCCTACGACATTGGCGATTTACCGGTACCGGTACGCGACACCCTGCCCGCAGCGGCAACTCAGGAGCGTTACCGCAGTCAGATAGTCTCAGCCTGCCGGGATCTTGAGCAGGAAGTTCACGCGGCTCTGAGCGCCGATCGTATCCCTATAGTCCTTGGTGGCGACCACTCCATCGCGATTGGCACTATTTCTGGTGTAAGTCGCTATTTTCGCGAGAAACATCAGCAAATCGGCCTGATCTGGATCGATGCCCACGCCGACTGCAACACCCCGGATTCGTCGCCGTCGGGCAATATTCACGGCATGCCATTGTCGATAGTCCTTGGTCAGGGTTACCCGGATCTGGTGGGCATTGGCGGCCAAGGTGCTAAAGTTAGACCAGAAAATGTCGCCCTCATCGGCATCCGCACCCTCGACGGCGCGGAGAAAGAAATCCTCCGACGCAGCGGTATCCGCTACTTTACCATGCGCGAGATTGACGAACGTGGTATGCACGCCGTCATGAAGGACGCCGTTGCGGTTGCGACTCGCGGCACAGGGGCGATCCATCTATCATTCGACATCGATGGTATCGATCCTGCCTCAGCGCCTGGCGTCAGCACGCCGGTGACCGGTGGGTTAAGTTACCGGGAAGCACACCTAGCACTCGAGATGATTGCTGATACAGGCATGCTGGCATCGATGGAGTTTGTAGAACTGAACCCGATGACGGATCATGCCCATAAAACTGCCCAGCTAACCGTCGAGCTGGTGCAATCAGCTCTCGGCAAAGCCATTGTCTAGCACCCACATCACCAACCAAGAAGAAACTAAATCCCCTCCGCGCATGATCTACACCCGTCTCGGTGAGTCGGGTGGAGCTAGGCGCGGTCGCCTGACTCTCGCCCACGGCACGGTCGAAACGCCGATATTCATGCCTGTAGGCACGGTTGGTGCCGTGAAGAGTCTGACTCCCGAGGACCTTAAGGCCATCGGCGCGAGTATTATTCTTGGCAACACCTATCACCTCTACCTAAGACCAGGGATGGAAGTGATCGAGGCTTTTGGTGGGCTACACAAATTCATCGGCTGGGACCGCCCTATCCTCACCGATAGTGGTGGATTCCAAATTTTCAGTTTAGGTCAACTCAATAAACTCGATGAAACGGGAGCGCATTTTCAAAGTCACTTGGATGGCTCCAAAATAGTTTTGACCCCTGAGCTTGCGGTCAAGATTCAAGAGACCATTGGCAGCGATATTCACATGGTTCTCGATGAATGCACGCCTTATCCTGCAACGCGTCAGCAGGCTGAAACGTCGATGCAAAGATCGATGCGCTGGGCTGCACGATGCCGCCGCGCTAAAACGCGCCCAGAGCTTTGTCAGTTTGGTATTGTGCAAGGTGGTGTGTACCCAGATCTGCGTCAAGCAAGTGCACGCGCCCTGATGGACATTGGCTTTGAGGGCTACGCTATCGGTGGTCTTTCAGTTGGTGAAACCAAACACGAGATGGCTGACATGACCGCCGCAGCTACGGAAGTGTTGCCTAAAGATCAGCCCCGCTATTTGATGGGAGTCGGGACTCCGCTAGATCTCATCGAGGGCGTCAATCTCGGTGTGGACATGTTTGATTGTGTAATGCCAACGCGCAATGGTCGCAACGGATCACTCTTTACGTCGCAGGGTCGCGTCAATATCAAAAACCAACGTTACCGTTTTGACGAGAGTCCACTTGATCCTGCTTGCCGTTGTTACACGTGCAAAACTTTCTCGCGGGCCTATTTGCGCCATTTGTTCATCGCTGGTGAACTCACATGCCTAAGATTATTCACCATACATAATTTGACTTACTACTTAGACTTAATGGCACGCGTACGCAGTGCGATTGAAACCGATACTTTTGCGGCGCTACTAAAAGAGCAAAGGGAGCTATGGTCTAGCTCCCCGCAAGAATCTAATAAAGTAACAGCGGACTGAAAGTCCTTCGATTAAACGACTAAACGCAAACTGCTGACAGGTTGTGCAGCTGCCAAAGTACGCAGTGTCTTGGTCACGGCAGCCTGTTGGATGTATGCGTTCATGGAGTAAAGAAAGGCCATCGCGGTGGATGCGCTCATGTGCTTATGCTTTGTTCCTTGAGCCACTACGGAAAGCAAAAGCGACACTTTCAATGCCTTCAGATAAATTAGTTCGGGCAAATTACCACGGTACTCTGGTACGCCCGTACGGATGTAAGCGATGCCTTGAGATGCTAAGCGCAGCATCACATCGATTTCTTGGTCGGTGACTTGGGTGTCGGTACCAAGACCGGTAAAAGTCAGAAAATCACCCAAATTTTTGTGACGACTAGAGATGAGATCTAACGTGGTTTTCAGGTGCTCAGAGAATTTAACTTTGGAATTTAGGCCCGAGACCATGCGACCGTTGACGAACACTAAACGGTCAACCAGGCGCTCGCGTAGGCTGATGCCCCAATCGGTGATGGATTGCTCAAGCAAAACATCCCAGTCTAATTGAAAGTTAGCTTGCTTTAGACCCGCGTCCAGTAACTCGCGGATTTCTTTAGTCCCTGCCTCAAAACGACCGTGGTCGGTAGCATTTGACATGCTTTAGTACCTCCTAGGCACTCAGTTTGTGTTGTCCCTAGGATAGGTACTGCAAGCGCTGTACCTAAAATTATTACAATGATATCGACGGGCCTAGTCAGAGAAAACTGTCTAAGCCCTAGCCATCTAGCTACCACTGACCAAGGCTTAGCCAGGCTTAAACCCGACTTGCGCGACGACCTTACACGTAAGCGGAATCACCACTTGCGATAATGATTTTGCCTTCTTGCTCGAGTTTGCGGGCAATCTGCACGATCTCCGACTGGAGGTTCTCGACGTCGGTAAGCTTGACCGCTGACATGGCCTCCATATCTTCGCGAAGCATTTTGGCAGCACGCTCGGACATATTTTTGAAGACCAGATCTCGTACCGATTCGGACGCGGTTTTAAGGGCAATCTTCCATTTGTCATTGTTGACGTTTTTAATGAGCTCCTGGATGCCACGATCGTCGATTTTAACCAAGTCATCGAAGGTAAACATAAGTTTACGAATTTGCTCGGCCATATCTGGATCACGTTCCTCGAGCGAGTCGAGAATCTGTTCCTCAGTCGCCTTATCGATGAGGTTGAGCATTTCGGCTATAGGTTCGACACCGCCGATCTTTTGAGTGTGAATAGAGCCCATAGCCTGAATTTCTTGCCTTAAAACGTCGTCAATTTCGTTAATAATTTCTGGCTGTACGGCATCTAAACGGGCGATGCGCAGGAGGATTTCCGTGTGCAAGGTCTCAGGCAGGACTTTTAAGGTCTCGCCACACTTTTTAGGTTCCAAGTGGGCAAGGATCAGGGCCATGGTCTGGGGGTGTTCGTTACGTATGAAGTTTGCCAGGGTTCTAGGATCGATCAGTTCTAAGGAATCAAGGTTGGCCGCCGACCCTAGTGAAAGTTGATCAATCAGCTCATCGGCATCGCCACCCTTAAAGGCATTGCCGATGACTTTCTTGGTAAACTCGCTACCACCGTAGAAGAACTTCTTGTTTTGCTGGAGTATTTCGTAGAACTCCATCATCACTTCATCGACCACGTCCTGCTCAAGCCGGCCAAGGCGACTCATCGCCGAGCCTATGCGCTTGATTTCGAACTCGTTCATATTCTTGAAGATCTCGGCCGATACGTCTTCGCCAAACGAAAGGAGCAGGATAGCTGCCTTTTGTGGTCCAGAGTACTTGGTCTGTGCCATGCCGGGATCTCCCAATTGAATTAACTGAACAAGGCTTTAAACGGACGCAAAGGGGTGACCATAGAGGAAGAGGTCTGTCGTGGGGCTTATTTCATTCTACGGCGGAATCTTGACGCCTCAAAGGTGGTCATTTTTTTGACGGCAGGTCATGTGCTCCAGGCATAGGCTACGTGGAAAGCAACGCCTCAGGACGCTGTCCCGCGCCTCCTCCATGGTGTCACCGTAACCATAGACGGTGCCTCGCTTAATGTTGGCGACACAAACCCAACGGCTGCGCAATTCGGCGGAGTCGTCACGCTCAGCCACGGAATCTTGTGCCTTAGCAACCATGGCTGGCAACACAAGACTAATTAAGATTAAGTTTATGAAAGAATTCGATCTTTTCACTTGTGGGCTCCTTATTTGAGGTGATTGGCACGGGCTTGGAGTGGGCCGGGGATCGGAGTCGCCAACCCGTTGACGTCTCTATTATAGCTGCGCCTTCCACAAGCCTGTCAAAAATCTCGACAACTGTCAGTGAAGCCGCACTGTCACATGGGGCTGCGTCCTCGCCATTGTAAGCGGTTAGGGCCTAGAGCTAACCGTCAGCGGATTGGTACGCAACTTGCTCTAACAGTCAGCAGATTGGCGGCTAGGCCGTCATTCAAAGTGCTCCCCGTTCCAACTTCCAAGCTGATTCCGCTGAAGCTCCTACTGAGGTTATCGTTGATGCAGTCCCCTAACCACCGCCGCCCACCGAATCACTCGTATCCAAGCGCAAGTCTGCTGTCCCCGATCACGAAGTTATTTCTGGTGTGTAGCCTAGGCTTTTTGCTAGGCGCGGTGACAGCTAAAGCAACCTTAAAAACTAAGCGGACGCATTCACACCTTTTGGCCAAGAGAAAGTCTGCACCTAAAGCCACGGCTGAAGTTTCTGCTCAAGCCGATCGTGATCACACAGTGTTTAGCTCGAAGCTTACGGAAGCACCCGAGTCAACCAACTGCCTGAATGTTCCGATCCGCGAACAAGGGCCCTTCACTGTTTCATATATGCACTGCAATGCTCAAGCGTACGAGCGCGATGGTGAGGCAGTCGAGATCACCAGTAATTTTAAAGTTCCTTCAGAAATGGCTCGTCGCTTTAACTTCTGGCGCCGAATCTACTCGGTTTGGAGCAAGGAACATTATGTACTCCACATTGCTGAATACCCAGAAGTGATCCTGTCCGTTTACGATACGTCACGACTTTCAGCTCCACCGATTGCTAAAGATCGTCAGATCAAAAAATTCGTGAAATCGGAACGAGATAGCTTTAAGAAACTACTCCTCGTCATGCATCAAAACCGTGATCATGAAGAGCGCTTTACTGCTGCTATGCAACGCATCGCCTCGACCATGCGTCACATCACCGATTCCAACAAATATTTGGTCGCTGCTACCAACCTCCGCCTCCAACGCGGTCAGCGAGACTTTATCGCTACCGGACTTGCCGTTGCTCCCAAATACCTGCCAAGCATCGAAGCAGAATTCGAGCGTCAAGGTGTCCCGGTCGAAATCACCCGCCTAGCCTTTGTGGAATCCTCTTTTAACCTCAAAGCTCAGTCCAAAGTCGGTGCCTCAGGCGTCTACCAAATCATGCCTGCAACCGGTCACCAATATCTGCGGATGATTGACGGCGTTGATGAGCGCAATGATCCGATCAAAGCTAGCCGTGCCGCTGCTAAACTACTACGCCTAAACTACGACCTCACAGGTGCTTGGCCCCTTGCAATCACCGCATACAACCATGGCGTCGGGGGCATCAGACGCGCTACTCAAGCAGTTAACTCGCGTGATATTGTCGATCTGATCAACAAGTACGACGGCAATCAGTTTGGCTTTGCTTCGAAGAATTTCTATGCCAGCTTTCTCGGCGTGCTCGCAACTCTACAACAAGCTGACCGCATTTTCCCGGAAGTCCCTCGAGTTGCAGCACTTGACTTCACGCCAGTGCGTCTCTCAAAACCAGCTAGTGTCAAAGAAATTTGCCGCAAATATTCAACTTCAGTCGCCGATGTCGCGCAACTAAACCCAGACATCACTCACCGAATGATCCGCTCAGGCAACAAACTACCAACTGGCTATGTGATCAAACTCCCTGCTGGCGCCAGCATATCTGGTCGCGCTCTTGCTAGTAACGCCAGCCGCTAACCATCACAACTTCACTAAAGCTATTGGTCAATCTTGCGGGATTGACCAATTATTTTTTTTGCCCCCAACATTAAGGTCGCATCGAGAACCGCCGATCCTCAGCATGAGGGACCTCCCATAAAGGGATTCCCATATACGGTTAACGATAAACGGACTGAGGAATGTTCTCACACTGGCGAAAACTGATCATGACCACCGTGATGGTGCTGGCTAGCGCTAGCGCACACAGTGGCATTGCCGCGCCAAAGTCTGAGACCAAGGGTGCAAGCGAACCGCACGAGCAAATCAAATTAGCCCTCAACAAAAAGAAACAGAAAAAACAGAGCCAAACAAAACGCAACAAAAAGGCAACCAAAGGTGGCAGCTCGAAGCAGACGGCTGCGAATTCCAATCCAAATTCAAGGTGGCAGGCACCAGCCGGTAGTAACAACGCGACCGAAACCGGCACCTGGATACCCAAGAACAACCCTAAGAACAACCCTAAGAACGACACTAAACAAGCAAAAGCAGAAGCTGGTAAAAAATCCAAGAGTACTGGCAAGGCGTCTGCTAAAGGCTCGAAGAAAGCCGCCAAGCATCACGCAAAAGCAATGAAAAAGCCAGCTGCAACGCCGTCGCCTACGGCCAAGACGGCCAACAAGACTCCGCCGAAAACTCCACCAAAGTCGCCGCCAAAAACTCCAGTCGTATCCATCACTCCTCCTGACACTGCGCCGACTCAAGAACTCAAAGCCGACGAAAAGCCAGAACAGGCCGTAGCCGAGGCGCAAAAGCCTGAGCCCAAAAATAAAACTGAGCCAACTGCACCAAAGGCCAAGCCAGCGGCTAAAAAAGGACTGAGTGCGAAATCTCTGAAAGCGCAGAAGCGCCCACCCATGGCTGACATTGAGGCTGGCCCAGACAGCATGGCGGACAGCGACAGCAACGCCGGCGCATCATTCCTGATGCTGCTGACATTCCTAGTGGCCTCGGCTGGAACCTTCGTCTATTTCAAGCGACGCGAAGAACTCAACAAAGCTGCGGGTAGACCGACGCCTAAACCAACCGCACCAGCTGCATCTAAATCAACGTCGGCAGCCAAAAAAGCTGAGTCACAGGTTCGCAGCATGCCGCCCACTCCTCCTCCGGCTATCCCTCAGCCAGAGGAAACGCCGGCCGCATTGGCAACGACGGCGCTGATTCCACCGACCGAGCCCTGCACTTTCGAACGCTTTGCCGAGATGCAAGTGGCCCTGAGCTGCTGGATCGAGCAGGGTACGGACGCGATGAGCAGCATGCAGACCTTCTTTAACATCGGCGAATCTGAATGGCTTACTATTAGCTCTTATTGGAATCAGCGCTACTTGGCTGACGACGAGCTTATCCGCCAATTTAATAATTTAGCGCCCGATTTCCGCGCCAAATACGGTGGCACAGCAGCCTAAGCCTGGCTCTGCAGTGCTTGCCTTACCAGGATTGGATTTGCAATTTAGCGTGTGACCAGCTAACTTGCTCTATGTAGCTTTTTGTCTGTTTCAGCTGACTCAGCTCTGTAAAGGTCCGTCCAATGATGTTCAGTCGCGAAGACTTCCGCGTAGAAAATCCAACTGACGTTCTTCACATGTTGCCCATTCTGCTCATGGTTGGCTTGGTGGCACCGTTTCTGATCGCGGCCTACACCTTGGGCTTTGTCATGGATGTGACAGGTTGGTTAGCTCGCGATTAATTAAATACGATGTGAGATCTTATTGATGGTGATTCATCTCGCAATAAAATCCACATTAAGACATTAAAATGCTGGATTCCCAGCTGATCTAGGCCAAGCCCAATGTCATTGGGCTTTTTGCTTTTCTTTGGCATTTCGCCAACCGCTCCACCATTAAAATCATAAAATCATTCTAAAGATTTCTACCGATTTTTACGATGGACTATTTGTAAGTCGGATTTGACTAATGTCAACCTCGACTCCTCTTAGTGCCTACAATGGTGGCGACATGCCTTGCCGCCGAAGTCTGCAGGAAACTGCCTTAGTGGCCTACCCCAAGTGAGGCGCCCGCAAGAATGGCATGATTCTGGCCTCAGCAAAAAGGTGTCAGACACGTAGAGTTGATCTGTGTCTGACACCTTCGCATTTTTAAAACCAATTTAAATCCAATCTAAACCAAAACAACTGGTGCGAGTACTCAGATTCGAACTGAGGACCTCTGCCGTGTGAAGGCAGCGCTCTAACCAACTGAGCTATACTCGCGTGCTGTTAGGCCTCGCATCCTAATGAGCTGGTCAGCTTTGTCAGCAAGAAATATTTTTTCTCACTAATCTTAGTCACTTAAGACAAAAACCACAGTTGACTATCTACGCAAAAACACTAGGCAATTTTTGCTCATAAATCCTGCTCAAGTGCCGATAAGCGTAACGGGACTCCGGAGGACTGGTTATGACCGTCGGCAATCGTATGTTCATCGTGCTGGTAACGCTTTCGGCCTGCGTTAGCTGGGACCAAGCGACCAAGCTGCTCGCCAGGCTACTCTTAGCCGGCCGTCACCCGATGTCGCTGTGGGGGAACTCAGTCCGCTTTGAGTATGCGGAAAACGTCGGAGCCTTCCTCGGCCTGGGTGATCAGCTGAGCGATCCGATGCGTTGGATCCTGTTAGTCGCTATGGCTAGTCTGTTGTTGGTTGGCTTGACCTTGTTCATCTACTTGAAGCATGATCTGACCCCAGTAGAGACACTCGGCTATGGACTAATTCTTGCGGGCGGCACGAGCAACGTGTTCAACCGTATTATGTCTGGGTACGTCATTGATTTCCTCAACGTGGGATTCGGTGGACTACGGACCGGTATATTTAACGTGGCCGACGTCAGCATCTTGATTGGGTTTGTCATCGTCACATGGCAGCGCTGGGGAGTAGTCCAACTAGCGACCGTAGAGAACTGTAATGACCGGGAGGGGAACAACTTATGGACGCCTTGAAACAACTTAAGGACATGCAAGCAAAGGTCGGAACCCGCACTACCCAAGGCCTCAGCCACGCAGTGCTGCAAACGTTCTTAGCGCAGGACCCCCGCCTGGCTAAAGCGATCGGCGAGGCTGTTAAAGAGCAGGAGGCTTTGATTCGTGAGTTTCCAGACTTGGCGAAACTCGACGAAGACTCACTGATCGTCAAGCTCCAGAGTAAATATGTAAACTTCTACGCCGAAGATCAACGCAACCCTTACGTCGCGATCGCAGCGCGTGGTCCTTGGCTCGTGACCTTTCACGGTGCCGTACTCCACGACTCCGGCGGTTACGGGATGATCGGCTTCGGTCACGCACCGGAAGCGGTGATGGAAGCACTCACCAAACCAGTCGTGATGGCCAACATCATGACGCCGAGCTTCAGTCAGCAGCGCCTCGCTGACCGGCTACAAAAAGCGATTGGATTCTCGCGCGCAGAAGGCTGTCCTTATCAGAAGTTCCTGTGCATGAACAGCGGCTCTGAGTCGATGACGGTAGCGACGCGGATATCCGACATCAATGCCAAAAAGCAAACTGACGCAGGCGGACGTCACGCCGGCAAACGCATCATGTACCTGTCGCTCAAAGGTGGCTTCCATGGTCGTACAGAACGGCCAGCGATGCTGTCGGACTCCTCGGCTAAGAACTACCGACAAAACCTAGCA
The DNA here is from genome assembly GCA_900299215.1 of bacterium. Taxonomy (GTDB): domain Bacteria; phylum Bdellovibrionota_B; class Oligoflexia; order Oligoflexales; family CAIYRB01; genus CAIYRB01. The sequence goes on from OMIY01000434.1 coordinate 11,863, forward strand.
TCGTTTAGGGACCTCAACGTCACCTATACCGTCGAACCAAATAACACCGCAGAACTCCAAGCTGCGTTTGATTGGGCCAATCGCGAGGGGGTCTTCTTTGAGAGTACCTACCTCGAACCCGTCATGGGCGAAGGTGACCCAGGCAAAGCCATCACGCCGGAATTCTACACACTAGCGCGTAAGCT
>OMIY01000435.1 GCA_900299215.1 bacterium
ATATCAACTAAATCGGGATGGGCAATCCAAGTACCATCAAAGCCCGCGTTGGCCTCCCTTTCCTTGTCCTCTTTAACCTTGGCAAGCGCAACTCTGTTGACTTCGGCATCTTTACGGCTTGGGATAAAGGCTGCCATACCACCCATGGCGTGGGCGCCGCGGCGGTGACAAGTCTTTACCAGCAAGTCACAGTAGGCCCGCATAAACGGAACCGTCATGGTGACCTGAGCGCGGTCCGGCAAATGCCGTGACTGATCGTGACTAAACTTCTTAATGATACTGAAGATGTAGTCCCAACGCCCTGCATTGAGACCGGTGATGTGGTCCCTGAGTTCAAAAAGAATTTCGTCCATTTCAAAAGCGGCTGGGAGCGTTTCAATGAGGACGGTAACTTTGATGGTGCCGCGAGGGATGCCCAGATAGTCTTGAGCAAAATTGAAGACCTGATTCCAAAGCCTAGCCTCGAGGTGGCTCTCCATCTTCGGAAGATAAAAATAAGGTCCTGTACCGCGAGCGAGCTGTTCTTTGGCGTTATGAAAAAAGGCGAGACCAAAGTCGACCAAAGATCCCGACATCGGCGTTCCATCGACGGTCAGGTGCTTTTCTGGGAGATGCCATCCGCGTGGACGCAGCAGCAATGTGGCGATCTTGTCGTTTAGCTTATAGTCTTTGCCAACTTCACTAGTGTAGACGAGCTGCCGCCTGACAGCCGCCTGCACGTTTATCTGACCTTGCATGACGTTGTTCCAGGTCGGTGACAACGAGTCCTCAAAATCGCACATAAAAGCACGCGATCCGGAGTTGAGAGCATTGATCATCATTTTGGCCTCTGCCGGCCCCGTGATTTCAACGCGACGATCTAATAAAACAGCAGGTGTTGAGGCCACCTTCCAATCACCTTTGCGGATGTGTTCCGTCTCTGGCAAGAAATCAAAATTCCTACCTTGGGTGATTTGGTGCTGCCGTTGGCGTCTGCGCTCAAGCAGCGCTAAACGTTGATAGTTGAACTCCTGGTGCAAAGCATAGAGAAACTTGCGCGCCTCAGCAGTGAGTACTTGGCGTTCAAACTGAGGATGATGAGGGGCCTCGATGGCCACATCAGCAACTAAAGGGTGATTTTTTGCAGTCATAAGGCCTCCCAGCATCTAAAATTTTAAATCAAACTTAAGCTTCGTCCGTCTCCCTTAGCTTCGCCAGCACACTGTAATCCTCAAGTGTGGTCGTATCACCGCTACTCTCGCGACCAGCAGCAATATCACGAAGCAGGCGTCGCATAATCTTGCCCGAGCGCGTCTTTGGCAAAGCCTCCGCAAAGTGAATGGACTCTGGACGCGCTAATGCACCGATTTGCTTCACTACATGCTCGGATAGCTCGGCCCTTAACGTGGGCGAGGGCTTTACCTTCGCCTCAAGCGTGACAAAGGCATGCACGGCTTCGCCCTTGAGCTCATGCGGTGCGCCCACGACGGCTGCTTCAGCTACATACTCATGACTGACCAGGGCGCTCTCGATTTCCATCGTGCTGAGCCTGTGTCCGGACACGTTGAGTACGTCATCGATGCGGCCCATGATCCAGTAGTAGCCGTTGGCATCGCGCCGTGCACCGTCGCCGGTGAAATAACTTCCCGGTATCTGACTCCAGTACTGTTTCTTAAAGCGCTCATCATCACCCCAGATGGTCCTAAGCATCCCTGGCCACGGCTTCTTAATGACGAGAAAACCGCCTTGTCCATCGGGCACTGACTTACCGTGCATATCGACAACGTCCGGGACGACTCCAAAGAAAGGGCGCGTTGCAGAACCCGGCACCGTGGCAACTGCTCCCGGCAGCGGCGCGATCATGATCCCGCCTGTTTCTGTCTGCCACCACGTGTCCACAACTGGGCAGCGACCACCACCAATCACGTCGCGATACCACATCCAGGCTTCTGGATTAATCGGCTCACCAACGGTCCCAAGTAGACGCAGGGATTTTAGATCATACTGGGCTGGGATTTGCGTGCCTTGACGGGCAAAGGCGCGAATAGCCGTTGGCGCCGTGTAGAGAATGCTAACCTTGTGGCGTTCGACGATCTGCCAAAAGCGTCCCCAATCGGGATGATTCGGTGCTCCCTCGTACATCAGTGTGGTGGCGCCATTAGCGAGTGGGCCGTATACCACATAGGAATGTCCGGTCACCCACCCAAGATCAGCCGTGCACCAGTATGTATCTTCGTCTTTAAGATCGAAAATCCACTTACTAGTCAACGTAGCGTGCAATAAGTAACCCGCAGTGGTGTGCATGATGCCCTTGGGTTTACCTGTGCTACCACTGGTGTAGAGCAGGAACAAAGGATGCTCGCTATCAACAGCCACAGGCTCGCAGTGTGCTGAGGCCTTGGCTAAAGTCTCATGCCACCAGTAGTCGCGACCAGTCGCCATCGGCACGGTCTCACCGGTGCGACGTAGCACCAAAACTTTTTCCACTGTTGGTGATTTAAGCAGCGCCTGGTCAACATTTTGCTTGAGCGGAACCACTGCTCCGCGACGGTAACCACCGTCTGCAGTGATGACTAGTTTGGCCTTGGCATCGTTATTGCGATCAGCGATGGCTTCGGCACTAAATCCGCCAAACACTACATTGTGCGTTGCGCCAATCCGGGCGCAGGCAAGCATGGCGATCGCCAGTTCCGGTACCAACGGCATGTAAATCGTCACGCGGTCACAAGGTTTGATCCCAAGGTCCTTAAGTGCACTGGCGCAGCGACTGACTTCGCGATGGAGATCGTTGTAGGTTAAAACTCGGGTCTCGCCCGATTCAGCTTCCCAAATGATGGCGGCTTTGTTGCGACGCCAAGTGTGCAGGTGGCGATCGACGCAGTTATAACTAACATTTAGTTTAGCGCCGCTAAACCATTTGGCATGTGGCAATTGCCAATCAAGCACGCGATCCCAACGCCTAGTCCAGCTGAGTAGCGTCTCTGCTTGTTGCGCCCAAAAACGCTCTGGTTGTTCGGCAGCAAATTGCCAAAGGCGATCATACTCAGCGAGTGAGTTGATAGCTGCACGTGACTGGAAAGCGGCCGGAGGTGGAAACGACCGCTCCTCTTTAAGAAAGCTACTGATGCTCTGATCACCAGCAACTGGGGGAACGGTACTCATAACTCCTCCGAAGCGACATAGCGCATGGTTGTCGCAATAGTAACGCTACGTTGACGTTGAAGCCAGCAAAAGACATCGATGACGTGAGCGACATCTGACTCGAGTAATTCCATGTCGCGCGACACTGCGCTGGGAGTTGGCTAGCTTGTGCCTCGCAGTCGTCATGGGGACACTGCCGCTGCATCAAGCAGTGAATTTCTGTAGGAGTTATATATGCGTAAATTTTGTGGCTGGGGATCCTTGGTGATGGTTGCAACGTTGACCACAGCTGGCACGGCAACAGCCGCCACACTGACCGACGAGGTAAATAGCCTCGTTGGCGAGTGGGAGGGTCAGGCAAACGATGGCAGTGCTGTGCACCTGAGTTTCACGGCAGGCCAGGAGCCGCTGCTGCTCAGCGGTCGCTGGCAAGTAGGAGGCGGGACCTTTGCTCGCGACACTGGACTGAGTGTGGTGCGGCTTGATGGGAGTATGTTTTTGGTCCCGGACGCCTCGCCATTTACCGCGGCACAGCCGGTCTACAACATGACACGGTTGCCAAGTGGCGGGTTACGCGGCGTCCAGCTCCAGCATGACGCCAACGAGAGCGGCATGGCTCTTAGGGTTGAGGAGGTCAGGTTTGGCAAACAGCGCGACGATGGGACCCGAGTCCTACACTTTGGCCTAGGTGATAGACTCTGCGCCGACAACGCCAGCCCGACGGGCAAGGCTTGCGGCAAATCTGAGTCCCAGGACGTGGTTCTACACAAAGTCAGCCAGTAAAGGTGGGTCAGTAGTCTTTAGTCTATTCAAGGCGGTCTAAACTCCAGGGCGGTGTCCGATTGCGGACATCGCCCTTTTGCGTGACTAAGGCCCTATCGTGGTTTATACAGATAGATTGACTTATTTGGCGGCTATGAACGAAACCGTGCCGGCAACAAGAGTGGATTTGACTGAGGAGGGCTAGCCATCGGAGCGCAATGGAAACACGCTGGACGTCAGGATTCAGCAGCAAGACGGGGACTTATATTTGGCAAGCTTGCTAAAGAGATCGCGGTGGCAGCCCGCCTAGGTGACCCTAGCCCCGAGCACAATGCACGTCTGCGTGCGGCTGTCGAGGCTGCTCGTAAGGCCTCGGTACCGCGTGACACTATCGACCGGGCGATCAAAAAAGGCGCTGGTCTCACCGGTGACGACGTGACCTACGACTTAGTGACCTACGAGGGCTTTGCGCCCCATAAAGTCCCGGTGATCATCGAGTGCCTCACGGATAATAAGAACCGCACTGCCTCCGATATCCGGGTTTGCTTCCGCAAAGAGGGACAACTTGGCGCCATCGGCTCGGTAGCCTGGATGTTTGACCGAGTCGGTGTCATCGAAGCCGTTCACGGTGACGCCAGTGTCGACAGCGAGGGGTCGGCCATTGAAGCCGGCGCTCAAGACGTCGAGGCCCTTGAAGCGTCCGAGGTGGAAAGTGGACAAGTTGGAGCTCGCTTCTATACCGAGCCTACCGACCTGGACATCGTTAATAAGGGCCTCACCGAAGCCGGCTGGACCGTATCCAAATCCGAGCTGAGTTATCGGGCAAAAAGCTTTGTCGAACTCCCGGCGGACGCTCGTCGTGAAGTTGAAGAGTTTTTGGGTAACATTGATGATCTTGATGATGTTCATCGGGTGTACGCCGGTTTAAAATAAGAAAAACTTTAAAAATCACTGAGACAGGGGGTCGTCCGGATGGCGCAGTTTATTTTAGCGATCGATCAGGGTACCACGGGGACCACCGTCTTAGTCGTAGACGTCACACAGCCTGATGCCACCAATATTATCGGCAAGCAGACGGTAGACTTCACGCAGCACTATCCTCAAACAGGCTGGGTAGAGCATGATCTTGACGGGATCTGGAGCTCAGTCACCCAGGCAGCGGGTCAAGCCCTTGCTCAAGCATCGGCTGCGGATAAGAGTTTTGACGCTAACAAAATCGTCGGTATAGGTCTCACTAACCAACGAGAAACGCTCTGCGTCTTTGAGCGTCAGACGGGCAAACCTCTGGCCAGAGCTATTGTTTGGCAGTGCAAGCGGAGCGCCGCGATTTGCCAAAGACTACGTGCAGCTGGCCTAGAGACTACGGTCAAAACGAAGACTGGCCTAGTCCTTGACCCCTACTTTAGCGGCACGAAGATCACCTGGCTGATGGAGAATAATCCCGAGCTGGCTCAATCTGTCCGCCGCGGTCATGCCGTGTTCGGCACCATCGACACCTATCTCATTTCTAGGCTGACGGGCGGCAAGTCCTTCGTCACCGAGGCCAGCAACGCCTCGCGCACCCTGGCGTTCAATATCCAAACGGGGCGTTGGGACTCGGAGCTGATTGAAGCTTTGTCCATTCCCAGCGTCGACGCTTTGCCTCAGGTCTTAGATAGCGCTGGTCTCTTCGGCAAAACCCAGGGACTGGGCTGGCTGCCGGACGGGATTCCCATTAGTGGAGTTCTGGGCGACCAGCAGGCGGCGCTAGCCGGGCAGACTTGTTTTGACGTAGGTGAGGCCAAGTGTACCTACGGTACAGGCGCATTTCTTTTGGCCAATTTAGGGTCGAAACCACTGGTTTCCAAGGCTGGTATGCTGACGACGGTAGCCTGGTCGCTGGGTGGTAAATTAAGCTACGCCTTTGAAGGCTCGGCCTTTATCGCCGGAGCCGCTGTACAGTTTTTACGCGATCAATTGCGTATTATTCAAAGCGCGAGCGACAGTGAGGCTATCGCCCGCACGGTTACTGCTGCACCTGAAATTTACTTCGTTCCCGCACTTGCAGGCCTCGGCGCTCCGTATTGGGACCCGAAGGCGCAAGGAGCTTTTTTAGGCCTCACACGTGGCACCAGTCAGGCGCAAATGGTTCGCGCCGTGCTCGAAGGCATCGCCCTACAGGTCAGGGAGCTGACCGAAGCCATGGCACACGACCTCGGCAGTCCACTGCAGGTCTTGCGCGTGGACGGAGGCGCCGCAGCCAACAGCCTTCTTATGCAAGCACAAGCTGATTATGCGGGTATACGCGTAGATCGTCCGGTCAATCTCGAGACCACCGCCTTTGGTGCCGCGCTCTTTTCTGGGCTAGGCATCGGACTCTACAAAGGCCTGGACCAGATGCGTCGTGCGCGGCGGACCGAACACATCTTCTCACCGGCGTCGACCCCGAGCGAGAAGGCCACAGTCGCCAGTCACATCGCTGGCTGGCACCGCGCAGTCAAAGCCGTGCAAGTATTCGCAGGGACCGCCACCCCTTAATGTCGATTGGCGTCGCTCTGCTCCGATTGGCGCCTATTGGCGCCGATTGGCACCGATTGGCTTTGAGAGACGCAAATGCGATACTTGACGCATGCAAGCATCCTATTTGACCACGCTTACGATTTTGGCCTGGTGCGTCGTCCTGACAGCGGCTTGGACAGCGCTCGCTTATATTTGGGCGGTGCGCCGCGTCAGCTGGCAGCTCAAAGCTAAACTGGAGCTGGGCCAGGGGTTGGTGATTCCAGGCCTGGTACTGGCGCCAGTTATGCTGGTGGTGAGTTTCCGCGTCTTTGGCATCAACTTACTGTTTCCCTCGGCATTTGATGCGACAACTAGCGCTACCGTAGTCGCAGCTATCGCCCCAGCTCTAGCGCTTTTTATCGCAAGTGGTCTGGCGAGATCCATCTGGCAAACGGTGGCTATGCACTATCAACATTGGCAGCAACAGCCTTTTGCAACAACGATGCTCGCCAGTGGAGCCACGCGTGAATTAGCGGTAAGGCGGCTCGTCATTATCAAAAGCTTTCTCTCTGCTTGGTCGCAGTGCCTGCCGTGGCTATACGGAGAATTGATCATTGTCGAAGCGGTCTTTAACGCTCCAGGTTTAGGACTACTCGCTTGGGAAAGCGCACGACAGCGCGATCATCTTGAGCTACTCACGGCTGTTGCAAGCTTGATCACGCTATATGCCGTTGCAGTGGGTCTGGCTGCCGCGGCCAGTCATTGGCTGGGGCGGAGGCTTGAGTCCTATGGCTAATCGTCGACGAGTATTACTACTCGATACATTACTGCCCGATGCTCTAATACTTAGCTCGTTGGTGGTATTGGCATTACCAATTTGGTCGCAAATTCTCGGCGACCGAATCAATCTGCGCGCCTCTCAAAGTCTACCAAGTTGGTCGCATCCACTTGGAACCGATCATCTAGGCCGTGATTTACTCGTACGACTATCTAGTTCCCTTGTGGATGCGGTATTGCCGCTGTGGGCAACGTCGATCCTGGCTGCAATTTTGGGTGCAGCGATGGCGATTTTCTTAGCTGCACTCTCAACATCGGATATCAGTAACTTCGTGATGCGCAGCGTTCGATGGCTCGCCACAATTGTGGGCGCTGTTCCACTTACGATTGCTACGTTTGCCTTGGCGGTATTCTTTGAAGAAGCAAACCTTAAATCCATAGTGCTGGCTTTGGCAGCGGTTATATTTTTTCAAAGTTATTTGCAGATGCAGGACCGCATCAAGGAATCACATTTGCTTGGCTATTGGACCGCCCACGAAGCACTCGGGGGCCACATCATTCAGCGCATCTGGATCTACGGTGTTAGGTCAACTTGGACTAACGAATTGACCGTCGCTCTCGGCATGCAACTGCGTGCAGCAGTGATCGTCGAAGCTACGCTAAGTTATCTCGGCTTTGGTATACAGGAACCATCGGCATCGTTTGGCAACATTCTCGCTGCGCATTTTGCGGAGTCGCTCCACGGCAAATGGTGGGTGATGGCTGTAACGCTTGCGACCCTTTTGCTAACGGCTTTAGCGCCGAGAACTTTCATAAGAATTGTCACTCGCGCTCTAAATTTCCGACACTTTAGAGCACGGCAAGGCTTCCATGCGCTGCCCACTCTTACGGTTTCAACGCTGCCCAAGCAAGTGCCAACCACCCACAGATAAAGCCTAGTCCTCCAAACGGAGTGATGATCCCAAGTGCTCTGATATTAGTCAGGACTAGAGTATAGAGGCTGCCTGAGAACAGAAGTGTCCCGATGCTAAAGGCGATCCCAGCGACGCGGATGGCGAGCGAGTCAACCTTGACGCCTAGTAAACCAACGGCGATCAGTGCCAACGCGTGGTACATTTGATATCGGGCAGCCGTCTCAAAAACAGCCAGATTTTCGGGGGTTAGATGCTGACGTAGAGCATGCGCGCCAAAGGCTCCAAAGCCCACCGCCAAGGCCCCTGATACCGCCCCAATCGCTACCCAGATGGTCCATTCCATGGATTGATAACCTCGCTGCTTTTTTGTGGAGACTGACCTAAAGTCTACTGTATCTTACGGCAGATTTACTCTAAACACGCTGACCAACTCAAGGGGATGCATCATGGGAATTTTCAGCGGCAAGCGCGGCATCATCATGGGGGTGGTGAACGAATATTCGATCGCTACGGGTGTGGCGAAGTTTCTTACCGAGCAAGGCGCCGAGCTTGGTTTTAGTCATTTGCCAGATAAAGACGGCAGGGATCGCATGGCCAAGAGGATTCAGCGCGTAGCTGACCCCCTCAACGTCAAATTCGTGCGCCCTTGCGACGTGTCTAGTGATGCGGAAATCACGCAGTTCTACAACGAAGTGCGGGAGTCGTTTGGCCCCATCGATTTTGTTTTGCACTCAATCGCCTTTGCTCCAATCGACGACCTTCGCTGTCCAACTCTTGAATCCTCGCGTGAGGGTTTCCGCACAGCGATGGACATCAGCGTCTACAGCTTTATTGCCGTAGCCAGGGCTGCCTCCAAGGTCATGAACCCTGGTGGATCGATGGTGACGATGTCCTACTATGGTGGGGAGCGAGTCATCGACTGTTACAACATGATGGGGGTTTGCAAAGCAGCGCTTGAGA
>OMIY01000436.1 GCA_900299215.1 bacterium
CTGGCAGTGAAAAAGAACCCTGCAGAGTCTCCCTGGACGTCTGTGCCTGAGTACATATTACAACCATCCTCGCCAGAAACGTTATTAGCGTCGATATGCAGATAGCCAAAATGTCCGGGTTGTTCCCAATTTGTATTGACCAATGCTGCCACGGTTTCGAACTTGGATTCGTTCGCAAGGCTCATAATTGCATTTTGATTCTCGGTACCCTGTGCAATAGCGCAGGGAGCGAGAAACGCCGCGCAAAGGCTCAGGCTGCCAATTAGTTGGTTAATGCGGTTGCTGGAGAGTTCGAAAGTCGAATGTGTCATAATGAGCTACTCCTTAATAATGCCCATAATTGGGGGAGGCCCATGAAAGTAGCACCCAAGAGACTGGTCAACAAGTTATCGTTAGCTTGGATGCTGCTCTTTATCTCTGCTGAGGCCGCTGCAATTCCTCTCAGTGTTACGCATGAGATGCAGGAGCAAAGGTCCGCTGTGGTTGGCCCATTTTCCGTCGAGTGGCGAGGCGGCGCTCGTGGTGAAGAGCAATTAATTATTAAGCATACCAGTCGTCCCAATGAGCAAATTTGGCAGACTATTCCGGGTCAGTCATTTTTGACGTTTGCAGTTGGTAGTGAAAAGTTCACTGAAGTTCGTGGGTCAGTGACCTTGAAGGACAAAACAATTTTGCGATGCCAAGCCCTCGAGGTCTCAAAGTGGCAGCAACTAAACGGCAAACTCACGATTGGTGGAAGGGTTAACGGCGAGCAGTGTGCTGGTCAGTGGGAAGCCAGCTTTTTTGCGGTTGATGGTACTCGATTGGGTATTAGCATTTACGGTAAGCGTGAAAAAGCCGATGACTTTAATAGATTGAGTTTCAGCTTTGCGTCTCCAGTTGAAGAGCGAGTTTATGGTTTTGGTATGCAGTTTAGTCGCCTGGATATGAAGGGTGCGGTGGTGCCCGTTTTGACTCAGGAACAGGGAGTAGGGCGAGGTCGTCAACCACTTTCCTGGGCGGTTAACGCTACTCAGGGACGTGGCGTAGCTGGTAATTGGGCAAGTAGCTACGCTGCGGTACCTGCATTTTTGTCTAGTGCTGGATACGGTGTCCTAGTGGACCAGTATGAATTTAGCGAATTTGATCTGAGCAAAGCTCATAAGAGTAGCATTCAAGTATTTGCGCCAACTCTGAGTATGCAGTTGGTAACTGGTGATTCATTGGCGGACCTCATTGAGTCTTATACTAGATGGAGTGGCCGAATGGAGCCGCTTCCAGAATGGGTAGGGCATGGTGCAATCATCGGTGTCCAGGGTGGGATCGAGCGAGTGCGGCGACTGTATGAAAAGCTCAAAGACGCGGGAGTCGCCGTCAGTGCCCTGTGGATTCAAGACTGGGTTGGGCGTCGCAAGACTTCTTTTGGATCTCAACTTTGGTGGAACTGGGAGCTTGACCAATCTAGCTACGCCGGACTTGCCGATTTTGCCACAGAACTGCGCCACCATGGCGTTAGGCTACTCACTTACGTAAATCCATTTCTTGCTGATCCGAGCTCCAAAACTGGAGTTCGGCGGGATCTGTTTCGTGAGGCAAAAACCTTTGGATACCTTGTAAAGAACCAATTCGGTGAGCCCTATATGATCCAAAATACAAGTTTTGCTGCTGGTTTAGTCGACTTGAGTCATAACGAGGCTCGAGCTTGGTATAAACAGGTCATTCAAGATCAGGTCCTAGTGACTGGTGCTAGTGGCTGGATGGCTGATTTTGGTGAGGCCATGCCGTTCGATGCTCAGCTTAGCAGAGGCACCGCTCAATCTTACCATAACCAATATCCGGAAGACTGGGCTCAGCTTAATCGTGAAGTCCTCGAGGAGGCCGGTGTTTGGCAAGATAGTTTAGTGTTCAGTCGTTCAGGCTTTGCGCGCAGCCCAGGCAAGACGAGGCTTTTTTGGTTAGGTGATCAGTTGGTGTCTTGGGATGGATACGACGGCCTAAGGTCGGCACTGATGGGGCTGCTAACTAGTGGGTTTACTGGTTTCAGCCTAAACCATAGTGATACCGGTGGGTATACGACGATAGATAATCCAGTCTTTAAATTTCACAGGTCTAGTGAGCTTCTGCGGCGTTGGACTGAGTTAAACGCATTTACTGCAGTACTGCGTACTCACGAAGGAAATATCCCCGAAGTAAACGCGCAGATTTACGATGACGGTGCATCGATGGCCCATTTTGCCAAATTTTCGAGGGTATATGCAGTACTGGCTGAATATCGTCGGGTCCTGATGGATGAGGCATCACAATCGGGCATGCCGCTCGTCAGACCGGTAGGATTGATGTATCCGGATGACTCCGTAGGCCGCAAGTTAGCCAGTGAGTTTTTATTGGGACCAAGTTTGCTGATCTGCCCAGTTTTACAGCCTGGAAAAACTCAAGTTTGGTGTTACCTTCCGGAAGGGTCTTGGCGCCATCTCGGATCCGGACAGATCTTTAAGAAAGGTTGGCACGGAATTCATGCACCAATTGGTAAACCAGCGGTATTTTACCACCAACTTCCAGGTGAGAGTGCGAGTCCTTTGTGGGTAGAAAAATTATCTAAGCTCATCCAAGGTGATTCTGCTGGGTAGGAGCAAGTTTTTCTGCTCGTGCCATGAGATCTTGGGCCTCGGGATGAGACTGATAGAAACTGCGCACAACCGCTGCAAGTTTAGCTTTCACTGCATCATCAACCAAACTACGCTCGCCGTCGGCCAAGCAGTTTACTAAGTCGGTAAGCAGTGGTCGTTGCAATGAAGGTAATTTCGTCACAAACGATTTGAGCAGTGCTTTATCAACATGCGATGGTAAAGAACCTAGGATACCTACATCATTTTCCGCGTGTACTAACAACCCAGAGGTAGTGCCTCGATCTAGAGTTAATACTTGGAGAAAGTAGATACTGTGGTATTCAAGCTGGGTGGCCCAATCGGCAGTCGTGAGATCCTTTGGTGCCTTAATATGCTCCAAACTAATTTGGTGATAGACATCGACAACTGTGTTGCCAAAACCTCTGGCTAAATTAAAATCGGAGTCGAAGTTTCCTCCGTTGTGAGCTTCGAGATAAAAATGTGCAACTCCGCGATGCCGTTTGAGTGCGGGTATATAAAAGTATTCTGAGCCTTGAGCAATGCCGTGGGTACCTAATTCACCGGTAACAGCGCGGCTAAAAGCCTTTTCAAATTGCGCGCGGTCGCTAGCGTTGGGTTGAGCCGGGTTAAGATCACCCATGATACGCCAGTAGCCGTTACCATCCTTCATTTCGGTCCAGCTGATGTGCATGTGCATAGACGGCATATCAGGTCGACGAGGATGAACGATCGTCGAAATAGCTGTGGCGGAGGCCATTTTTTTCGATGGGTCATGCTCATACTGGACCTGGGAAACGTTAACCGATGCACGGTTAAATAACTTTTCGTCAGTCGCAACATATCTCGTGCCACCACCGTGGGTCCCGCCGGCTCTAAGCCAGCTTATGGGGGTAAACCGAGAATTGCCGTGATTAGGGGGGAGTGAATCTAATTTATCTACTAAATAGGCTTGAAGTTCAGTGACGAGAGCAAAGGCTCTGCACGCTGTAGCTGTGGTGGCAAGTTTCATGCTCATAGAGGCGTCCTCAAGATTGACTATCGATGTGATACTATAACGCGCTCACGGCTTCTGCAACGACACCGAGGTGCTTGGGTCAAATGTCTGCTATAATCATACAAACTTTTCCGTTAACGGCAGGCAATCCCAATTTTTGGCGGGTGACACCATGGCTATTTCAAGGTTTATGGCCCTTGCGACTGGCTCTGTTTTAGTGATCGGATCTATTAGCTGTCGGTCTACAGACAAAAACGGCAACCCTGAACCACCAACTGTAGCCACTAACCAACTTGACGGCAAAGAGAAGGCTAAACAAAAGCCAGTGACTCCTGTAGCTACTCCTCCAGTCCCCACTTATCCCGACGCAGTTAAATCGGTTGGGTGTGGCAAACCGACAATTGGTAAGGGCGTTGAAGAGCTGCAGTTGAGCGTAGGGAATCAGACGCGCAAGTATTTGCGTGTGGCCCCACCACAGTTTACGCCTGGAAAACCACTTGCACTTGTCTTCTGGTGGTACGGGGCAGATTCATCACCGGAAAAGACCCGTGGAGTCCCTAACTTTAATCACTCACCTAATCTCGAGGCTTTAACTACAAATGACGTAGTTTGGCTGTACCCTCGCCATATTGAAGGAACTAACTTGACTTGGGAGCGTCGCGATAATGGGAAAGATGTCCAGTTTTTTGATCAGCTATATCAGCAAGCCATTCTCGATTTCTGCGTCGATCTGCGCAAGGTCTATTCCATTGGAGTGAGTAATGGTGGAACCTTTGCTAACTACCTAACTAGCATTCGTGGGGAGAAAATTAAGGGTGTAGTCTCCGTTGCCATTCCGGCAGTAGGCGCTACTTGGCGTAAAGTTACTGTCCCCAGTATGCTGATCCAAGATGATCGGGATAACTTTCGCAGCGCTCAACAGACCCTCAGCAAAATGGCACAAGATGCTGGTTGCCCGGTGGCCGCGGCACAGCAATTCACGGCTAAAGATCCTGCAACATGCTCTTTAATCCCGAATTGTCCCAAAGCCACTACCGTGGCCTTCTGTCCGTGGAAAGTTCAAACTGGGAGCAATCCGCACGATTGGCCTCGTTATGCCGGGGCAGACCAGCAGATTTGGCGATTTCTGACGACTGGTACTCTTTAACAAGATGAAATTTACTACCGGCTACCCAAACATTCCTGAACGGTCACAAAGCGGTAGCCGGCCTTTTTGACCATCGCAATCATTTGTGGCAACACCAGCGTCGTCACTTGAGCATAGTCGTGATTGAGGTCAAGTAGAGAAGTGTTAATGCCTGTGGATCTCTTGGCCTCGACCAACTGTAGTTGCTGCCTTACCCGACCCAAAACGGTGGCAGTATCCTTGGGTGTCAGTGACCAGTCAGCTCGGTCGGCATTCCAACGCAGAGTTGTGAAGCCCTGCTGCTCTAAAACTTGCTGTACAGGGGCATCGATTAGACCGTAGGGAGGTCGCAGGTAATTTGCGCCCTTAATAGCCCTATCACTTCGCCCCACGGTATTCAGAATGACCTCACGCGTCTTCAAGGCCTGATCGCGGACCTCGCTTTGGCTTAATTTGGTCAGATCGGGGTGGGTGAAACTGTGGTTGGAAATCTGATGGCCGCTTTGGAATGCAGACTTTATCAAAGCACGCTTTTCGTCGGTGTCGACTTTGCTACCGATTACGAAAAAGGTTGCAGGCACCCCCTCTTTTTTCAGGATTGCCAGCATACTAGGCAGTTCCGCCGATGGGACGTCGTCGAAGGTCAAAGCATAGTGGTCCGGGGATACGCACTCATGATGGACGTTAAGAGGTACTCCAAGGTCGTTTAGAAGCTGCTTGGAATTACTGATCGTGCAGTCCCCGATTGTGCAGTAAGTGAAGTCCTTTTTGACATCTGAGCCTGCATTTAGCTCTGTCGAGGTTACCTTCTCGGTGGAGTAGCAACTCACCAGCATCGTTGCAGCTAGAGCTAAAAAAAGCATAGGTTCTTTGTATTTAGCGAGTAAAACCATAAGTACTGCCCATAAATCGAGATGGGTTGATTTGGCGTCCAGCGCCCAGATTATAGGCTATTTGGATCCTAACTTGCCAGTATTTCTCAGCTTGGCAAACTGCGTCCCAATGTCTCCGGGGCCCACCGAAGTGCAATCAAGCCTAGAAGGTAGACTGATGAAAGTGATAGGGCGGCGTAGCGCAATGGCTCTTGAACACCTAGGTCAAGGAGACTGCTCATTAATGGGGCCATTCCAAGTACCCCGGCGGCAGTTAGGTAGCGAGCAACGTTGTAGCAAAGGCCGATCCCACTTGATCTTAAGCGAGTAGGAAATATCTCCGGAAAATAAAGTGAAAATCCCGCCAAAGGCGACCAAACAGTTGCCCCAAGTAGAGGCATCATCCACCAGATATCTGAAACATTTTTCATACCACCAAAGCAGATCAGAACAGCGATCAGCGAGGAGGCGAAACTGATAGCAAATGCGGGTCTACGACCGTACTTTTGGGCAGCCCAAGTGAAGACAGCGACACCCAAGAGTGAAGCTAAATCTTTCAAAATCAATCCTGTGCCTACAATCTGAGATTTTTCGGTGGCAGCAAACTGACCGGCCGTGCTTAGCACGCCCCGCATGAGCTCTGGGCTCCAAGTGCCAATGGCCCAAATGCCGAGTTGTCCCGTAAAACCTAGTAAGATTCCGATCAAACTACCGACCCGCCAAGGCCTTTGAAAAAGCTCACCAATGCTACCCATGGCTAGTTTGTTGTGAGTAGATTGTGCACGGGCCGTTAACCAAGCCTCTGATTCACGTACTTTAAGTCTCAGTAGAATCAGCAACAGCGCTGGAACGGTGCCTGCAGCAAATAAGATGCGCCAGCCTTCGACTCCACCAATGTTTGCCGTGGCTTCAATAAACATCGATAATAGTGTGCCTAAAAGAGTACCTAACATAGCAGTGGCCTGCATGAGGCCTAAAGCGTAAGGGCGCAAAGCACCAGGTATGATTTCTGCAATTAAAGCGGCGCCTGCAGCAAACTCGCCGCCTACACCGATGCCGGCCAGAAACCTGTAGAGGCCAAAGTCCCAAATGTTGCTGGCAAAGCCAGATAATCCCGTAAAAACGGAGTAAACCAGGATAGTTAGCGCCATCGTTTTAACGCGACCAAGGCGATCCCCGTAAACACCGAAAATAAGACCACCGCTAGCCCATCCCGCGATAAATAATGCGGTCATTAACGTGCTGGCTTGTTCAATGCCAAGCTTGCCAACTGATGAGCCCACTAATGCGGTCATGGCAGGAGTCCGTGCCAAAATAAACAACCGTTGGTCGAATGTATCGAACATCCAGCCAAGGCAGGCAACAATCAGGCCCCAAAGCTGATCCTTAGTTAGAACGTCGCGAATTTTCAAAACGGCGACCTTTTACCTTCCCAATATGGTGAGTAAGAGTAGCCACCAGTCCAGTTTGGTGTAACCAAGCCAGTACCGTCGCCCATCACGCCGTTGGTTGTGGAGTTAGTATAAGGATACGAGCCGCCTCCGCCAACGTTTGGATAAATAAGACCGGTGTTGTTGGCCCAGTAAAAGGGCGGTGACATGTTGGGAATCATGAGTCCGTTGTTATCATAAGGGGGGGGTAGCGTTGAAATTCCTCGACCAGCCGGTGGAATTGGCTGAGCCGGTTGAGCCGGTTGAGCCGGCTGAGCTTCTACTTGGGGTTGTGACTCAGCTTGGGGTGTTGGGGCCTCCGGTGTTAAATACCAGTAAGTTTGAGGAGCCGTCTGACCACCGCAAGCATAGCTGCAAACAGGATGCATCCAAGACTCTGAACATTTACCCCAACTCGCCTGTTCCTCGCAGGAATAACCACCTACGGAACCACCAGAGCTCGATTCTCCGCCAGCCCAAGAGCTCTTTACTTGCGCCTTAGTTTCAGGCTGTTCTAGCGAGCCGCAAGCCTGGACGACTACAAGAATCAAGGGTAAATAAAAGCGCAGCATCATGATTACCTAAATTAAAAATTTTAAGGTAAAGGTGAATTTAATAAATTAAATATAAAATGTAAATATTATTAGTTTATATAAACAAAAAATCTGAACACATAGATTCCCATTGATCTAACAAATTAAATTGTTTGTCCGGTCAAATAGTTAACTCTGGCGACGTGTGACGTACAGGATACCTATGCAAAACCGTAGAAAGTACATGGCACCTGCGAGGATAGGATGCCCGAGTAGACGCCAAACTTTTCCGTTCTCCACATAGACAGTAACGTACCGATAGCTCAGCCCAAGCTGCTTTCGAATCGTTTGGTGTTCAGGTCCCCATTTGCCGACATAAGCCTCAAAAGACTTAGCGTAATAAGATTTTTTCTTTAGGTAAGTTGGTAAGTGGAAATGCCCCTCATTGTGGTAAAGTTCGCATGGAGCAACGGCGACGGGCCCATGGTCGCGCATGCGGATGTCGATATCCCAGTCCTCTGTGCCCGTTAGGGACTCATCAAATCCACCGATAGCATCAAAGTCACGTCGACGCACAAATCGTACTGCGTCAATTACGGTGCCGTCGTAAAAGCTCCGTTCAAACCGTCTCACTTTGATCCAAAAACCGTGCCCGATAACCTTTTCAGGAATGTATAGCCCAACTAAACGCCTATCTTGATCCATCATCGCTACACATTTAGCTAACACATCTGTGGCTAATGACATGTCTGCATCCAGATACAGCGCAAATTCTCCGCTGCCGGATCTGATGCCATAATTGCGTTGAGCACTGCGTTCAGGTCCGACGTTGTAAACGTGGGGAGTAAACTCAAGAGCAATTTTCTTCGTCGTGTCGCTGGAATTATTGTCGACTACAACTATTTCAAAGTCCTGGTAAGTCTGAGCTTTTATGCTTTCAAGACACGACCGGATGTTGGTTGCCTCGTTCTTAGTGGAGATGACCACGGTAACTTTGGGCATTGGCGTCCTCACGTATTAAATGCGATCACAGCTATCAAATTATAACAGTATTAACGCATAATAGGCGCGACCGATTAGCTCCCGGATCGCAAGATCCGAAAGATATAAGGCTCTGGCATCCGGCAAAAAATCAAGAATTGTTAGGTTTTCAACCGTTACCTTGAAGTCGACTGGGTAGCCGCTGACTTTAAATCCCTCTCTCTCAAATAA
>OMIY01000437.1 GCA_900299215.1 bacterium
CACCTGGCCGCCCTCTTTGATCAAGGTAATCCTCGTACGGGATGCCTTGCCTAACCCGATAAGCATTTCAGTTGGATTTTCTGTACCCGCACTTAGTAATTGCTGCGCTTGAGGTACGATTAACTCAAGCTTCTCTCTAAGTCCGTCTTGGACTGTATTTCGAACACTAGTTCGAATTTTAATAAAAACAATACAACTAACTAATAACGTTGTCCCAAGAAACAGTGCCGCAAATGCGGCATAGTTCTTCCAGAAAAAGTGCGACCTAAAGGCACTCAGTCGCGGCATTTGTAGCCCACTCCACGGACAGTCATTATGAAATCAGCATCATCGCCCAGCTTTTTGCGAACCGCACGAACGTGCACATCCACATTCCTATCGATCACGTAAGCCTCACCGCCTGTGATCTTTTCTATCAGCTGCTCCCGAGTAAAAACTATTCCCGGACGTGACATTAACGTTGCCAGAAGGCGATACTCGGCAAGCGTTAATGCTAACGGCTTACCATGACAAAACGCTTCGTGCCTCGCTGCGTCAATCATGATTGGTCCGGCTGATATCCTGTCCTCGCGATCAGATTCGCCCCGATTTTCGGGCAATGGTCGTCGCAAAACGGCACGAATTCGCGCCACTAGTTCACGTGGACTGAAAGGTTTAGTCACATAATCGTCCGCACCCATTTCGAGGCCAACAACTACGTCACTTTCTTCCCCTTTGGCAGTTAGCATCACAATGCGAGTGTCTTTAGTGGCATTTTCAGTTCTCAGACGCCTACAGACACTTAACCCATCAAGACTTGGAAGCATCAGATCAAGGATGATCAAGTCCGGTCTAACTTGTAGTGCCAAATTGAGTCCAGCTTCGCCATCAGCACTCGCATATACTTTGAATCCTTCTCGCTCAAGATTGTACTGAACGAGTTCGGATATATCGGCATCATCCTCAATTAGAAGAATGCGCTCACTGTTCATCGCAGCGACTAGCCCTTTCTTCGCACTGAGATCAGTTGTTCCGGCTAAGCTCATTAGGCACTCCCTGAGTCAAAGAGTAAATTTAAAAACTCAAACTATAAATCTAGCCAAAGCGACCGGAGACATAATCCCTAGTCAACTCTTGGCGCGGGGTCTCAAATACTTCGTCAGTAGGTCCGTATTCGATTAGCTCACCCTGATACATAAACGCCGTATAGTCGGAAACACGGCGAGCCTGCTGCATGTTGTGCGTGACTATGATGATCGTAAAACGATCTTTCAACTCAAGTAATAAATTCTCGATTTTGAGCGTCGATGACGGATCGAGAGCCGAGCATGGCTCATCCATTAAAATCACATCCGGATCCATGGCGATTGCCCTAGCAATACATAAGCGCTGCTGCTGCCCACCGGAGAGAGCAAGCCCGCTTTCATCAAGCTTCCCGGCAACCTCGTCCCATAAAGCCGCCCGCCGAAGTGATGTTTCAACTAGCTCCTCATAATCTCCTTGGTAGCCATTAATTTTTGGGCCCCAAGTGATGTTTTTACGAATCGAGGTCGGAAAGGGGTTGGGCTTTTGAAATACCATACCGATCTGACGTCTGATTGATACAGGATCCGCACCTGATTCGTAGATATTTTGTCCACGAAATAGAATCTCACCGGTGACTGTCGCGTTGTTTACAAAATCATTCATACGATTCATGCTGCGCAGCAAGGTACTCTTACCACATCCGGACGGACCGATTAATGCGACGATTGTGTGCTCGGGTACTTTAAGTGTGACATCAAGTACCGCTCTTCGAGCTCCATAGGCGATGTTTACCTCACGGGCTTCTATGGCAAATGGCGGACTCGGCTCAAAAGGGCGTTGATCATTAGACTTATTTTCGATGCCTTTTACCATTGCATCTTCCTTTGGTATCTCATTCGCATCACAATCGCGCAGGAGTTAACAGTAAGTAAAATCCCCATCAGCACCAAAATTCCGGCAGCCGCTGCTACCCGAAACTCGTCTTGGGGCCGTGACGACCAATTGAAAATTTGAATTGGAAGCACCGTGAAATCATCCATGGGGGATTCTGGTACAAAGGCCATATAGCTTAGAGCACCGATCATAAGCAGCGGAGCAGTCTCGCCCACTGCTCTGGACAGCGAAAGTATCACCCCTGTTAAAATCCCTGGCAAAGCAGTAGGTAGTACATGAGCCCTCACGGTCTGCCACTTAGTGGCACCGAGTCCGAGAGCCGCTAATCTAACGCCTTGTGGAACCGTTTTCAGTGCCTCCCTCGAGGTGACAATTATCACCGGCAAAATCAACAAGCTCATGGTACAGGCACCCGCCAAAAGGCTGTGACCAAAGGCGCAAATCCTCACAAAAAGCATGAGGCCAAGCATCCCGTACACGATAGATGGCACCCCGGCTAAATTGGCAATATTGATATCGATGATGCGACGCCATCTAGTGTCGGCTGCAAACTCTTCGAGATAGACAGCTGCGCCAACCCCCACGGGAATAGCGATGACTGCGACCAAACCCGTCAAGTACACCGACCCCACCAGGGCGGCTTTGATGCCGGCGCGACTAGCAATCCGCGATGGAAAGTTATTTATAAAATCCCAGCTCAGTCGCGACCATCCTTGGCTGATGACTGATTCGAGCAAGACTATCAACGCCGCAACGCCAATCAAAGTAGCCAGCAAAGTGAGCAACAAAAACAACACACCAAAGAATTTACGGCGGCCTCGTCGAGGTCGCCAAAGTGTCGAACCTGATAGGAATTGACCCTGTAAATCTGGTGCTCGATTGATAACCTGATTACTTAGTCCCGTGGATCCTTGAGTTAAATCAATCTCTGACATTACTCACCCACAGTCCGATATTTCTTGACTAAATAGAATGCCAGCATATTGAAAAGCAAGCTCACAGCCAGCAGTAATATGCCAACGGCGAATATGGATTTGTACTCGATACTGCCTTGCGGTGTGTCACCAGTACTAACCTGCACTATGTAGGCCGTTAGAGTCTGAACACTTTCAAAGGGATTTAGGGTTATTTTTGGCGTGGAACCGGCAGCCAGAGTGACCGCCATGGTCTCACCAAAGGCTCGCGATAGAGCCAAAATAAAGGAAGCAATGATACCCGAAAGTGCCGAAGGTATGGTCACCTGAGTCGCTACTTCTGACTTGGTTGCACCGAGCGCATAACCAGCTTCCTTGACGGATCGCGGTACAGCCTTGATTGCGTCATCACATAGCGATGCAACCATTGGCAATACCATCAGCCCGACGACAATGGCCGCGCTTGCAGCATTGAATACTTCGACCGATGGCAGCAAGTTTTGTAACCACGGCGTGATCACAGTCAGAGCAAAATATCCGTAAACCACCGTTGGTATGCCGGCTAGAATCTCAAGCACTGGCTTGACAAGGTTGCGCAACCAGCTCGGAGCAAAATCGTTGAGAAAAAGACCTATACCAAGGCCAGTTGGCAAGCCAATGAGAGCAGCTCCAAACGTCACCCAAAAAGTGCCGCAAACCAGCGGCAGCACCCCGAAACTGCGAGGCTCAAACATTGGCGCCCAATTGGTGCCTAAAAGGAATTCCTTAATCGAGACTTGCTGAAAGAATCCAACTGCCTCTTCCAGAAGAAGAAACACTATACCAAGCGTTACTATCACGCAGAAGAGTGCACAAATGAAGAGTAGCTTTTTAACCACCGACTCTTCAAAGTGTGCGACTTTTACTCTGTTAATCTTCAGAAATGCCTCGATAAAGACGCTGACTCAAGAATCCTCGCTCACTTTTAGTGAGCAGACTCCTGCCATGCCCCTACCTTGCGAGCCTTATATTTAGCCTTGGACTGCTCGAGCTTGGCAGAGGGTAATGCCGTATAACCAACAGACTTGGAAACTTTACCCGCATTCTGCAGATAAAATTCAACAAATCTATCTACCTCTGGTTTCTGAGCAGCAGCTTTATTTACCGTAATGAAAAGCAGTCGCGAAAGCGGGTAGGAGCCATTTTCGATGACTGAAGAACTTGGCAACAATGCCGCAGTCTTTCCATCTTTCGATATTGGCACTGCACGCAATTTTGACTTCGCTTCCTCAAAATAACCGTATCCAAAATAACCCAATGCATTTGGCTCTCCGGCGACTCCACTCACCAGCGTGTTGGTATCCGAAGCGGCACTGTAATCATTACGAGAGGACTTAGCTTTACCCACTACAACTTCGGTAAAATAGTCAAACGTCCCATGCTCAGAACTTGGCCCGAAAAGTTTGATTGGTTGATCCGGCCAGGAGGCATCCACATCTTTCCAAGTCTTAACCTTGGAATCTGGTTCCCAAATACGCTTAAGCTGCTCAAACGAGAGGGACTTTACAAAGGTATTCTTGGGGTTAACCACCACCGTCAGCCCGTCCAGCGCCACTGGCAATTCGATCAACTCAACCTTAGATGCCTTACACTTTTCGATTTCATCACTCTTGATCGGGCGTGACCCACCAGCCACGTCAATTTCGCCAGAACAGAACTTCTTAAAACCAGCCCCAGTGCCCGCTGCACCAATGGTGACGCGGATGTCTTTTTCGACGGGACGAAACTCCTCAGCCACAGCTTCGGTGATTGAGTACACAGTTGATGAGCCATCAATTTTAACCGCGCCACTTAACCCGGCAGCAAATGAAGGCGATGCAAAAACGGTCATGAGAACTGCTGTGGTTAGTCCATGCCTGCTCATTTTGTTGAAACCTCTCTTTTAGTTCTGGGTAGCAAAATTAGACGATCATTCGTCACTGAGCACTAATCTTTACGCCGTAGTCCTACACCGTATCCTATTAAAAACGATAAAATAACTATAAAAATTTGGTTAATTTTCTAACTCTGATAGAGCGTGGCGCGTTAAGGACTGCATGACTAAGACCACTGGGCCCCGTATACTTATTACAACTACTGCTATGAAATCAAAGCCAAAATGTCCGCCAAGGAGGATTTAGCCGATGGCTAGATTAGTCAATATTGGCCGTATGTTAACGGCACTTTTAAGCCTGACTCTTGCGGCCTGTGGCATGAGTGGTAGCGGGCGTGGCCCGGCCGGACCGGGTGGCAGCACTATTGAGTCTGCCTTTTATCGCGCTGCGTCTGCGACAGGCATGTCAGCTCGCATGATGATGGCCGTTGGTTACTTGGAGTCGCGCCTATCCTCCAGCAATGCTTTAGTTAACTACGGATCTACCGAAGCCCTGCAAGACACTCCCGTAGGTATCGGTCGCGGTACGATCATGACCCAATCTGCCTTTGGCGTGCCTCTCATAAGCCTTGGACTGGACGCAAGCAAACCAGAATCGTCAAACCTTGAGGCTCAAATCGACGCGTATGCTCAGTGGCTCGAGCGCCAATTCAAAGAGGCAGGCGTAAGCCTCAACCCCAACCCTAATTCGGCTGAAGATAAGTTTTACTGGATCTCCAACTTGGCTAAAGTTCACCGTCGAGGTCTAGATCAAAGACGCAATGTTCAGATCCTTTTTGCCAGAGAATTGGTTCAGTTACTCAATCGGGGTTTCATCTGGCAAGATCGCCGTACCGGCGCCAAACTGGAACTCCCCAAAGAGGGCGAGCGCCTTGCGATTGAAAAATTTCCTGTGAACGGACAACAATGGTTCCGATTAGTTACCCCAAACAGCGGCGCTGATTTAGGTGTGACCCCACTTCCTTTGGTCCCTGTTGCGGTGACTGGAGGATCCAACAAACCTGACCATATTGAAGTAATCCATTGTCCCTTGAACCTTTCAGCCTGCCTTGAGTTACAGACAAGGTCTGCGGACAGCGAAGTAAAACTTTCCGGTCACTTTGTGATCCCACCTATCCTTCCTAATGATGCTGGCAATGATCCAGTATTAAATGGAATTTTCCAGGTAGCTGATTACAGCCAAACCATCACTGTCACTGATGAACAAGGGCAATCTCGAATCATCGATAACGCTGTGGTGGTGGTTCTAACTGGCAACTCTGGCAGAATTCAGGAGGGAACTCGGCAGCCTGCTCTACCGAATTGGCTAACAGATGGTCAATTAAGAGCGATGTCACAGGTGATTTCCAATGTCTGTACCGCAATGAGTCAAATAAATCCCAGCGTCAAACGAGATGAATGCATCAGTATGGGTGGGACCAAAGGCGTCCGCTTTCGCCACCAGGGGAATCGAAAATCATATGTTTGGGGCGACATCGCTGATTTTGATTTCACTATAATGCAGGGATATTTGACCAATCCTGGAGGCCTCAGTTCCGATGTTCAATTTGACGTAAACTCCAATGGTCGTGTCTACCAAGCCGGGGAGTCCATGCCGCTGACGGTGCTTTTTGACTCGGCAACAAGGATCTTAGAGTTGGAGAGACTCGCCCGATGTCCCAATGGTCGAGTCATTTGGGAGCCGGTGAGAATTTCCCAGGTTCGCAGTCAAACTAGACTGACCATGAACGAGGTTCTTCACGATAGCGGCCCAAATCGCAACGGAGAACAGTTTTTCCGAGTGCGACTATACGGAAGCGATGGCCACTTGGTCGGATGGACTGTTGGAAACGTCCTGCTTCGCAGTTATGAGAAAGAAGAAATTTTCGCCTCGGATCGCTATTGTGGGCTTGTAGATTAGGCAGTTAAGGCCAGGTAAGGTAGCGGTTGCTGATTTTTACAGCTGGCTGGTCCAGAGGGTCCCTGCCGTCAAGGCGCGGCGCCACTTCGTTTCGCAAGTTTACATCGAAATACTCTACAAAGGTGGTCTCCCCCCCATTGTTGCGAACCTGTAAGGTATTAGGATAACGAGGATTAATATTCTGGACTGTTAGAGAGTCACCTGCTCTAAAATCATCGCTTTTGGTTGAAATCAAATCAACCGTGTCGGTAGGAAGGATATCGTGCAGCTTGGGGGGAGGCGTACGCTTGATCGTTTGCACTTTCCCTTGCATATCTTGGTAATAGACCGTGTATGGTCGACGATCGAATACCAAAGGTGCGATTTCTCCTGCCAAATTTATCTCCCAATGCGACAAGCCGACATTATTCTCTGACGTTTCGCCAATTAGTGTTCGGCAAATCCTCAACCAAAGTTTAGAAAAAAACAAAAAGCCCCGTAATAACGGGGCTTTAAATTCCGAGGACTTGATTTAGTTAAATGATTTCGCGGCCAGCAATGTAGCCCGTGCTACGAGTATTGCAGCCACAAGTCCGGTTGCCGGCGGATTCGAATAAGGACCCACAGGAGATACACGTCCGGACCTTGATCCTGATCGGAGACAGGTTGGCTAACCGACGAGCGTGATTCTTTAGCTCAATATCCTTAACCACCGACGGCGGTAGCCGTTTGACTTTATTGGACTGGTGGTCTTTCGGAAGGTCAAGGTTCATGAGTCTGCCCTTCAAAATAAATACTTACCATACACTATCAACGTCACGTATAATCGCAGGGTCATTAAACTTCCATAAATGTAGTCAAATGTCAATAATCAAGTTATTAATAGCTTTATGTAGTTATGCTCTCAATATCGCAATAGCTGATGAGGGCTTAAAGTCGCCTACTATGTTTCCTATGGTTCAAGCCGAACCAATATCCCCGGCGACTACCCAACAACATCCCCACCTCGAGCCCTACCTCGGTCATGTGCTGCTTAGCAGCGCAAAAGTCCAAGTGGTCTTGGCTGGAGTCTCCCTCAGACCAAACCAAAGTCACTGGCAGCCGGCTGTGCTGGCACTGTTCAATCTGGATGCAGCATTTGGCCCACCGACGTGGGTCAAGAGACACGCAATCTCAGCAATAGACCTAAGCACAAGTGCTGGGTCAAACTCTTCGGCATCGGCGCATCAATTAGCAGTTGTAACGGGCACTGATGCCGATGGTAGCGGAGCCTACGCACATATCCTCTACGGCAATAAAAGTAACTCAAAGCCGACCATCAAAGTCACATGGCATCTTGATGCTGCGACCGGACGATTGGCCTACCTTGCAGAAAGCGATCAAGGCAACGCGACGGGTGCGAATCCGATGTGGCAATTACGCTTACGCGGTGATGGAAACACTCTTTTAGGACCAGTCACTGGAAATGGAAAATTCAGTGGCTCGGAATACCTGTATCGATATCACGACACTGACGTAGTCTCGGTAATCGGTTTTAGGCTGCTCAATATCAAATCGGACTCGCAAACTATAGAGCCAGCTCCAGTGCAGCCCCCTCTCGCACCTCCAGCGGATGGAGTTGAAATCGATCTTGCGATCCAACAAAGCGCCGATCAAACTTTGGCGCGGGTATTAACCCTTCGACAGTGCAAGGCTATACATACATTTAAACATCAGTTCAAAATTGCAGAGGACTTCTGGGCGGCATTCAACAGCTGTCATAGATCGCAGGGGATCGCCCACCTAGAAGTACAGGGAACGGTGGGGCTAACACCCACGAATCTCTCACGACCAGTTTTTTTGTTTGACCGGGAAGGCCATGCCGTTGCCTACATGGTTATACCTTCACATAGTTCGAGAAGTTTGTTTCTACCTGTGCCGGGTGAGTACCTTTTGGCTGACACTAGGGATGGCCGCTTAATCGAGGGTGTTGCACCTATCCTTCTCACAGAGGATCAAAAATACTCTGTCAATCTTCCTCCACAACTCAGAGGAGAGCTGAAGCTTAAGTTAGGAACGATAAACTTCGGCCCTAATTTGTTAGTTATAGAGCCCGTGAATGCAAGTGACTTGGGTACGAACATCGTATTTAACTCGTCAAACCCTGAGGACTCACTTCAACAACTTGATAATCAAGTTTGGTTGCTAAGATCTAAGGAAGCGAGCGCAACTCTAACCGAAGGCAGTTACCAAATTAGTCTGGTTAACGGACGGGTCGGCGTCATTTGCCGCCATCGTTTGATGATTGCCGCGGGGTATCGGAGTTCGATTAACTGCATCCCACACGAGCAAATTGATCCCACTGATTTCGGCGGTAGCTTTGTTTATGCCAACATGAACCCTGTTAATTCGCCAGAAATGCCGCCACAGATTCCGTTTAGCGCAGATCTACGCCGGGCAGAAACACAGGCTCTTGGCCTAGATCTAGCCGGACAATCTATTGCCGATCCCGCTCACAGCACTGACCTCGACATCACTTTTCTCGAAGTCAAAAGCGACCAATTTGATGCCAAATTACGTTACTGGCCAGCAAACAGCCAACTTCGAGACAGATGGAACCAAGTTCAGCTGAGCCCAGGTGACGATTCCTTCACCCGCTTCAGGAGATTTTTGGCTGACGAAGGAGAGTCGGGATGGTTAGAGCTTGTTTGCCCGAACAATACTTTGGGAAGCGATGACCTAAAACTCATCATCCAAACAACAAAACCGGCTGCATTGCAGTTTTTTGGGTGTCGCAGTGGGCAAGAGCACAATGACCTAATTTCGTTGTGGTCAAAACTAAGCACTCAAACTCTACCACCCATAGTTCTTACCGCTGCTCCTATCAATCTGCATGATGCGAAATCCCCGTTCCTACCAAAAATGGCAATTTCGACACGACCAAGTAGCCTTGGTAGCCCTGTAGATATTTGGACCGCCTTGCAGAAGAGAACTTTCTCCTTGAGTGCCGGTGCTACTGTTCAAATTCGCGAAGTAAGTCAACCTAGTGCGACCGACGCGGATGGACACAATTGGGACCTGCAGTTGGCTCTCACAGTGTCACCATACACTCGAGTTCGTGAAATTGTTGTTTACTCGGAGAATGGGGTACTCAAACGAGGGTATCCGCCTAATGACTTCAGCCACAAGGGTCTGATTACCTTACGTTCTGTGCCAATCGCGCAAAGTCAATGGCTAAGGGTAGAGCTCAGGGGCTCCTCAGTTCACCTGATCGATCATCCCAGTGGACAGTATGCTGATTCTGATACAGGCGAGACGGTTTTGGCTGCAACTAATTTTGTTCCGGTGGTAAACCTGAGGGCTAAACACGAACGCCCTGAGGTACCACATTGAACTCTATCCCCCAGGAAATCATCCGCCGCAAACGAGATGGTTTGGCCCTGACTACACAGGAGCTGTCAGATTTTTTTGACGGTTTTTTGCGTGGTTATGTCGCCGACTACCAAATGGGCGCAATGTTGATGGCGATTACGCTGCGTGGTATGAACGGTCAAGAAACTGCAGATTTAACCCAAATCATGCGCGATTCTGGGACTAAGTTAAGCTGGCCATATCCCCGTCAACAAATTGTGGATAAACATAGCACCGGTGGGATCGGCGATAAGACTTCTTTAGTGATTCTGCCTCTAGTTTTGTGCGAAGGGGCGAAAGTACCCATGATGGCCGGCCGCGGGCTGGGTCACACTGGCGGCACTCTTGATAAACTAGAAGCCGTCGGCTGGTCGGTGTATCTATCAGAGGATCAAATTGCAGCCCAAATGGCCTCCCTGGGTGGCTGTATCATGGGACAGACTGAACATGTGGTTCCGCTTGATCGTCGGCTCTATGCCATGCGCGATGTCACGGCAACGGTAGAATCCATACCGCTTATAGTCGGCTCTATACTTTCGAAGAAGTTAGCAGAGGGTATTGGAGGACTAGTTCTTGATGTTAAATATGGAAGCGGTGCGTTTATGGCCACAACCGCTGACGCTCGAGAGTTAGCGAGTCAACTTGCGACTGTGGGGCGCAGTTGTGGACTATCAATTCACTGTACGCTATCTGACATGAACTCACCGCTGGGCACCCATGCGGGAAATGCACTTGAAGTCGCGGAGTGCTGTGAGGTTTTGAACGGCAAAGGTCCGTCCGACACGACAGAACTTTCCTTGCACCTTGCAGCAGAGATGGTCCAGCTTGCCATGCCGACCAGGAGTGGTGCCGACATTCGCAATAGTCTACGCCGTCACCTTAAAGACGGAACCGCATGGCGAAAATTCCTTCAAATAGCCGAGGCCCAAGGCGGCGATCTTGAGTTATTGATTGACTACAAGAAACTCTACCGAGCACCAATCAAGAAAGCAGTTGTGCTTACGGGTGGGCCTATTGTGACGTCAGTGGACACACGTCAACTTGGCTTGGCAATATTGGCTTTGGGCGGGGGCCGTAAGCTAGTAACTGACAAAATCAATCCCTGGGTAGGACTCACGGAACTGAAGCGAGTCGGAGCCCAACTATCGAGTGGTGAGCCAGTAGCGATTGTTCACGCAGCAGATGAAACCACGGCTGAAGTTGCCGCCAACTTGATTTCACGCGCCTATCGCTTGGGTGATGAAGCAAATCCCGGTGTACTATTTGAGGACATTCCATAATGGTCGCAACCACCCTCGAAAAACATCTTGCGGCAACTGCAAATGCAATTAGGGCAGCATTCCGCGTTGATGAGTTGCCTAAAACACTTATAGTTTTAGGTTCAGGTTTCAAAGGTTTCGAAAAGGCTATAAACAGCTCAAAAAATATAGAGCTTGGTCAACTACCGCATGTGGCGACACCATCCGTACAGGGCCACGGTGCTTCTTTGGTAATGGGAAGTGTTGATGGTACACCTGTAGTTGTCATGACTGGACGTCTTCACCTCTACGAGGGATTAAGTGCTCACGACATAGTTTATCCATTACGAGCACTATCCCAAATCGGTGTAAAACGAGTCCTTTTAACTAACGCTTCCGGCTCACTGCGCTCAAATATTCCACCTGGAAGTCTTGTAGCTATCAACGATCAGATAAATCTAACAGGAACGAGCTGCTTAATCGGCCCTACAGGTAAATATTTTGGTAAGCAGTTTCTCGATATGTCTAGTGCTTTCGATGCACAGTGGACCCAGAAAATATGTTTACTCGACAAGACCATAGTCAGGGGAGTTTATGCGGGTGTACTCGGACCAGCCTATGAAACTCCCGCTGAGGCTAAGATGCTCGCGGGACTTGGTGCTGACGTCGTTGGAATGAGCACGGTTCAAGAAGTGATCGCTGCCCATCAACTTGGATTAAAAGTAAGTTGTCTATCGTTCGTTACGAATATGTCAGGTGGTCTCGGCGAGACTTTAACTCACCAAGATGTGCTCGATTTAGTAGCCAAAAATCAAGAGCGCTTGCAATCAATCCTAATACAGACCGTTGGAGTGTAATGGTGCAAAAGCAAATAAACTTCAAACCACTCTTTGATGCCGCCAAAATTCAACAGCGAATACAGGAGCTCGGCGCACAAATAACGCGCGATTACAATGGTGAGCCTCTGGTGTGTATAGGTGTGCTCAAAGGCGCAGTAATCTTCATGGCTGACCTCGTCAGGGCTATTAATTTACCGTTATCGATGGAATTCATCGGTGTTTCTAGTTATGTCGGCACAGCCTCTACTGGACACGTACGCCTAACGCATGACCTTTCCCGAGACATTACCGGTAAACATGTGTTGCTAATCGAAGACGTCATTGACTCTGGAATGACGATTGATTATCTGCTTGGCTTATTGAAACTCAGAAATCCAAAAAGCCTAAAGGTGGCGACTTTTCTCTCTAAGCCGGAGGCGCATCAGCTGCATCATCAGCTAGATTACGTAGGATTTGAAATTAGCCGTGAATTTGTTATTGGCTACGGACTCGACTTGGACCAGTACTACAGAAATCTGCCTTACCTGGCCCAAGTTAGTGAGTAAGCAATCACTAGTCTCAATTCATTGACGTTTCATCAAGCGAGACTAGCTTTTCAACTTTACCGCGCATGGCCTCAAGGACCTGCTGACGTTCAGCAGGTTCTAAAGCGTTTTCCTCAATCCGCATGTTACCTAGTACACGCCGAATTGATTTATGAAGAGTCACAGTGTAACCCAAGTCTTCCAAGATCTGACGCGATTCCATGGATTCGGAAATGACGCTTCTCAAATACACCAATTCAGCAGTGTTGTGAGATGTTGTAGGTGCCGTCCAGGGTAAAAGTGCCATCTTGAGTTTTTGAACCAAACTGACGCGACCAGTTGGGCCTCCGATCATATCGCCAACAAACATCGCTGCCAGAAAGTTCTGCCTCAACTCAAAAACAAGACGGGCTTGCTGCTCATAGAAAAGCACGCTTTTCAACCGCGCTGGAAGTGCATCAATAGCAACAGCTCCGCTTTCAAGCTGTTTCTTGGTCTTTAGACCGTCTTCCAGCAGTTTTTCCATACCGCGATCTAATTTGTCCTGCAGGCTGGGATCAGACGAATCCACAAGATGAATTACCGTCACGAGTGCATACAAGTCCTGCATACGGGGATCTGTAGACAGCGGGGACATGGTCAATTTCGCGCCTAAATCGGCACACATACCTTTGACCATACGCAAGAATTCATTTACTGCGTCATCGCGCTGCGTCTCTAATTTGGCCTCATCGTCTTTGCCTTGACCCTTCCAAAGTTGGAACTCAAAGGCGCGAACGTAGCTAGCCGCATAGACAATTTTTTCCGCTTGGCTTGATGCCGCCCTCATTTTTTCAATGGCCATG
>OMIY01000438.1 GCA_900299215.1 bacterium
ATTTTAGAGTTAGACATCGATCAAACTAAGATTTTGAATCGGTTCAGCGGACTTGATCCAGGTGTCACTGCATTGGCTAGGCATGAAGACGCGGTTTTAGTTAGCTTCGGTGGCAATCCAGTGTGGAAACTTAGGACACCGCTCAATTCCAACCACTCAATACAAAAGGGCTCTAGACTTTTGACGGACCTAGTTAGCCATGGGCGCCTAGTCGGTCATTTCAGTCTTGACGATCAGTATGTCTGGAGCTGCCACAGGACCAAGGGTCGCGACGGTTATGCCCCAGCGATATTCGAACGCTCGGCTCTTGGGATCTAGTAAAAATCTGTGTTGACTAAGTCACTCGCACTAAAAGATTTCTGTCTCTGTGATGGAAAATTTCAGTCCGCCCCTTCATCAGAAGTTGCGTATCTTCCTCGTACGACCACGAGTCTGGGGACAGAATCTTGACGTCTAACTCATAGCGCACGGTTTTAAACTCACGATCCAGAAATGGATTGGAACAAATACCAAATGTTGGTGACCCCAAGTCAGCTGTCAGGCGGAAATCGTTAGCACCGGGTTCGACCACACCACCGGCTAATACAGTGATACCTCGCGGAACGATAAAACAACGCATAATTTGCTTTGCCGCCCCGTCCCACAGCCAATATCCGACTTCTTCGTGGAAAGGCACATCTTCGCCTAGGCGGTGAGCAACAGTGCTATAGCGAAGCCCAGCAATCACCTGTTCGTGGTTATTGACGGCCCCGATCGGAGTAAAAGTGATGCGCTCGCGAAACTTGTTCACCTCAGTGCCGCGATCATCGGAAGGGGCTGTGTCGTGGCCTTTGATCCCTTCCCATACTCCCACCAAGCTAGCCAGGGGTCCCAGCGCCCGATCATTTACCTTTTGACTGTCAATATTATGCGGCATAGATGATGCCTCCTCAGCTTTTTTTAAGTAACGACTAGATTAGCCCGCCACCAAGTTTTAACTCACCTGTGCATCTCTGGCACGACAATTGCTTGCTTTAAATTGATCGTCGGAGGTTTTTATATGCGCACCAAAAATTTGCAAATTTTCACCATTCTAATCGCAAGCTCCTGGGCATTCACATGCCTCTCACCAAATGAAGCAAGGGCAGAGAAATGGTCCGGAACCAATGTTTATGCCAGCGCATACTCTCTCCCATGCACAGTAGACATTAACCGAGACCATTCGGGTCAGATAGAACGAGTCACTGTCAGCGGCACCGCAAAGCGCGTCAATTACTGGTCAGAGCCTAAGTCCGAAATCGCAGCAAGCCTCGTCACGATTGGCGAAACAGTGACGTCTCCAGAGCTGCACTCGATGGTGAGCTTTGCTTCCGCACCGTCGCTAGCTCATTTGGGCTACACAAGGATTGGCCTACAGATACTCACAGGCAACTGGGATCACCCATGGCCTGGCTTTCAAGACGTGCGTTATGTGGTCAAGAGTGGCGACTTTAATGAAGTCATCGCAAAGAGCGAACTCTACATGATGATTAGGGCAATCCCGCTCGGGTACGATGAAATTCACTGTCAGGACTTGCAGCAGGATTCACTTTGACTGCTGACTATCGTGCCATCAGTAAGGATTTCATCAACCCCAGCCGCTAGCGCAGCTTCGATCTCCTGATTGTTTTGCGGCAGGTACGCCAAAACGCGGGCACCACTGCGGTGAAATCTTTGCACCACGGCTGACCTCATGGTCTGTATGCCCTTAAAACTGTGGGGCAAAGCATAGATCTTGCCCGGCGTGACCGCGCCAGGAATTGGCAGCCGAAAGGCCATTGCTAACCCGGCCTTCAGACATTCCGCCTCGTCAGCAAGCACAACCGATTGCTTGAATCTAGTAAGCCAAAAGTCTCGCTGCTCCCTCCGCCAAAAGAGAAAACGGCAGCGACTCAGTAGCTCGCCACAGTCAGGACGCTTTTCAAGCCACTGGGCCAAAAGCTCCAAAGTTTTCTCGCCGCTCTCCGGCTTGATATCGAAGGTAATCGCCAGGTGGCCAAATCGGGCCATGAATTCGTCAAAAAACAGGAGCCCCTGACCATCCGGAAATCTCAGAGTCCGCAACGTATCGGCCTTTGACTTTTCGACCTCCATTGCCTGACCCGTCAAGCGGGTCATGTCAGCATCATGCGCCAACACGATCTGACCATCGGCGGTGGTCCGCAGGTCCGTCTCAATATGAGTGAACCCAGCACTCACGGCGTCATCAAAGGACCCAAGAGTGTTCTCAATGGCCCTGGTCTTAACTCCGCGATGACTAATCCAGACTGTGCTCATTTGATACTGATCCACTTAATTGGTGCTGACCGGATTTAACCGGCTGTAAACAGGCACCTTATCTACAAAGACCGAAAAAGTTTAGAGGCTATTTCTCAAGCTACTAAGACCTAACAAGAATCTGGCACTTGTCACCAATTAAGTGGATCAGTATCAACGGTATCACCGGAGGTTGACCCGAGCCCCACCCTCGCGCTATTTAGCAAACTGTGAAAATTGATTAAGCGTGAGGACTTCCGTGGCCAGACCAGCAAATCAGCGGCACCAATGGCATCTCTTACTATCCCTACCTGTAGTCCTCGGCAGTGCTTGCTTCTTAGCGACCGTGTCCAAAGCCGCAGAACCCAAGCATCTGCCTGCATCAACCGAAGAGCGCCTCGAGAGCGATGCTCTCAAAACAGCCATCATGGGCGCCCTCCTGTTTCTGGATGACACGCAGATTCGCCAGCGTCACGGGCTCCATGATCCGCGATTCGACGCTTGCTCGGGTGACGGCTGCCTCCCCTTAGTACCGGGAACCGGCCAAGCTTTGCCGTTGCCGCTACCGTTCACAAACAATCGCAAGGGCGAGTGGGCAAATTTCATTCACATCTTCCCTGACGTACTGAGTCCTCATAACGCCGAGAACGAGTCGATCATTCAGATCCAAGACTCGAATATGTTCATGACCACGGCCATCACCTACCCGCTATATCTCTTCGACGAGACTGGGTTACCTGAAGGTAAACGGTCGGTTACAGATATCCGTCGGCAAGCGGTCGATAGCATCCGCAGCTATCAGCATGAGGAGTCCTTCACCTTCTGGCCGAGGTTAGCGGGATCCAGCAGCGACAAGGAGCGCGTCGGCCCCCTGAATATCCCTATGAAGGCTGGCAGTCTGCAAAATGTATTTCCGTCGCGGCGCAAAACATCGAACGACAACTACTCGACCTGGTCCACCGATCTGTTCAACCCAGCGATTAACCCCTACGGTGTAGATGCGCTTGCCAATATTCCAGCGGATGCGGACGATACTGCGCTCGCTGCCTCGACCCTGGAGCTAGCGGCTGCCTTTGACGGTGCCGATCGGCCATCACCGTCACTGACCGAGGGTCTCTTAAAATGGCGTGACCTTGGTCGCGTGCGAGAAGACGGACGCGACACCTGGAAAGGCCAGGACTCCGGTGGCTTCCTGACGTGGCTCAAAGACGAAAATGTTCCTCGCGAAGATCGCTTCATGACTCCGGAAACTGGCGTGATCCCGCTTGGGGTTAACAACGTCGACTGCGTCGTCAATGCCAATGCCCTACTGGCCCTAGGACTGCAAGGACTAGGCGATTCAGCTGTGGTTGGTGATGTCAGCGCATTAATGGCCAAGGCCGTAGAGCAGCACAGTTGGCCCGAATGCGGCCTATACTATCCGCAGCGTATGATCTTCCCGTACTCCCTGACTCGGGCTTACCGTGACGGTGGGATTCGCACACCAGCTATGAAATCAGCGATGCGCCGCCTACTCTTTGACTTGCTCAGAGAGCAACGCGATTTGGCAGCAAGCAGCCCCAAACACGCTGGAGCCTTCTCAGGAGGCGCCGATCCCACCTACGACCTAGCTACTGGTTTGGCCTTAGCCGGTCTTCTAAACATTGGTGAAGGCATCGCCGCAGAAGCAGGCGTTCTCGTTGATTATCAAAAGGCACTAGTCGCTGCGGTCGATTACCTTACAAGCCATCAAGAGAAGGTCCAGATTAAATTTGGCACCACGTTCAACAGGGACAACGATCGATTTCTATTTCCGAACCCAAAAGACAAGGCGCGTAAATGGGACTCCGGGGTATTCTTCTCCGCTTCTAATTGGAAGCTGGCGCAGTGGCGCTCAGACTCCTACACAGCTGCGATAGTTCTGGAGGCACTTGCCAAATATGCGCTGGCTTATGAGCAGTCGGACGACTCTTTGCTAAATGGTCCACGACTTCGTGTTGTCAGCTACGGACGCAATGCAGACGATGCGTCGAAGCAGTTAATCCTGACGAAGTGATCAGAATAATTTAAGTAACTAAAGCGCATATTCTGGGCAGTTTCTCCATCTTTACGGGGTGTTGGAGCTATCGACCAGAGTCTTTGCCGTCAAGTAACTGAGCGATAGTGCCGATCAGCTAGTGTCCCACCTTAAAAGCGAACACTGTGGGCCACGAGAGTTGCATGAGCACTGAAAAAAAGTCGCAAATCCTGACAGGTTCGAGGTTGGAACGAGCTCTCGCTTCAGGACGATTCAGGCACGGACGATTCCGCAATACGAACGAAGCCTATCCACGCTTCAAGGGCAACCCTCTTCCGCTGATGGGAGAATATGTATTCGGTGGCAATGAAAGGTTCCCCAAGCGTCCGCTCCCAATCGAAAATCCATTGCCACTTTGGCTCAATAGTCCAAACTCGACCATGCGAGTCACTTGGCTTGGCCACAGCACGGTTCTCCTTGAAATAGATGGTTTTCGAGTTCTAACCGATCCAGTATTTGGCGAGCGCGCATCGCCAGTCGCATTCGCAGGTCCACGTAGATTCCACCCACCACCCGTTAAGATTGAGGGGCTACCGCCGCTTGATTTAGTCATTATTTCCCATGACCACTACGATCACTTGTGTTTCGAGAGCGTCATGGCTTTAGCCAAAAGTAAGGTGCCTTTTATCACGGCCCTTGGCGTTGGAGCTCGCCTCGAGGCTTGGGGCATACCAAGCGAGCGTATCACCGAGCTCGACTGGTGGGAGTCCCATGCTATTGGTGGTGGCCGATTGGCTGTTACAGCCACACCTGCGCAACATTTTTCTGGTCGAGGCCTTGGAGATCGCAATGTCACCAGTTGGGCTGGATGGGCCGTGCGCACGGATCATCACAATATTTTTTTCAGCGGTGATACGGGTCTAACGGAAGAGTTTCGCACGATCGGGTCAAGACTTGGCCCATTTGATTTGATCATGCTCGAGATTGGAGCGTTCCACGAAGTTTGGGGCGACATTCATTTGGGTCCGGAAAATGCACTCAAAGCGGTCACCATGCTTGGCGGTGGCCTGCTCCTTCCAGTACATTGGAGTACGTTCAGTTTGGCGCTGCACGCTTGGCACGAACCCGCCGAATCTCTTGTTAATTTAGCACCAAAGCACGACGTAAAGTTGATCACGCCAAAACTCGGGCAGGTTTTAGAACCGACAATCACAGAACCTTTGGCACCTTGGTGGCGTAAAACTTAAGTCGTGACACCACATAGTAATCCAGTTACTCTGAGGCCACTTTAATCCTACTTTTGACAAGTGGAGCGTCCATGTGGCTTGGAGCTGTGAAGCTATTTCGCAATGTTTTCCAGTTTGGTCTCATCATCAGTTCGCACGTTGCCTTTGGTAGTCCAACGCCAAAGGTTGAATCTATCGGTATACTCGATGTCCATAAACCAGCTTTCCTGGGACTCTTGCCCGGTCAAGACGGTAGCGATCGCCTCGTTATCTCTAGTTTCGCACCATTTGGAATCGGCAAAATCTTTGCTCTGCCGATCGACCCCAACCAGTCCGACTGGCTTAAGGTTTCAAGTCGCGACTTGATGCCAACCAGCACCAACATCTCATGGCCAAATCATGTCAAGATTGCCGATCCTAGTCTTTTCGGTCCGGATAAATTGATCGTTGGATCTGGCTTTCTGATTCCAGGGTACAAGACTGGCGCCGTATCAATCGTCGATCAAAAGACTGGCGTCGCACTAAAAATCGTCAAGCCCAAGTCAGAATATTTTTATCACCAAACAGTTTTTTATGATGTTAATCAAGACGGACAACTCGACATTATTACGGCTAGGGCTAAACTTGGTTGGTTTGGCGGTCACGATGGCGAATTGATTTGGCTTGAGAAACCAAAATCCGACGACACTAACTATTGGACGGAACATTTGATTGCATCTGGACCGGATGTCAACTTTGTCGTCACTAAGCATCAAGGTGATCTAACCATTATTGCGACTGAATTTTTCAATAAGCGTCTTTCACTTCATTGGCTGGATCAAGGCGCATGGCAGCATAGAGTCGTCGACGAGACCATCGGTGCGGCGTTCGATCTTTCGCTAGTGGACCTAAACGATGATCAAAAACTCGACCTCCTGGCCACCAATCACCAAGGAGACGCCACAGCATCGGTATTTGCGTATGAGCTTCCTAGAGATTGGCGCAAAGACGAATGGAAGCGCCACACTCTATTGACAGGCATTGAAACCGTGGTTAAGGGCCAGGGTGCTGCCTCTCCAGGTGCGGCGTTAACCTGGGAACACGCCAGCGGCAAGCCAGATATTTTTGTCGCGGGCGATGGCTCGGGCAAGGTGCACTGGCTGACACCAAAGAGTGCCGATAGTTCTGATTGGAGCTACGACGAAAAGATTGTACTCGACATCGGTTCCACAGTTGGTCAAATGACTTTAGGTGCAAAAGATGCCGAAGGTCACCCACACCTATTTGCACCGGCCTATGATGCAAATCAAATTCATGTCTTCAAATTGCTCGACTAAGTCCTGCAATGCTAGGCAATCGCCGCGAGTTGGCGTTCCGCAGCCTTAACAAGGTTATCGAATACCAGCTCACGGTGCTGATCACTCAGCCCATTAATTAATGTCCCAAGTATGAATTGATCATCTGGCGACGGCACTCCCCACCTAACTTGCACCGTGACCAGTCCTAAAAAGCTAAGAGCCGGGTCAGTGAAGTATTGCGAAAGATCCAAGGTAAGCTCGGCCCCCTTACCCAGAAAGATGCGAGATTTTACGCAAAATCCGTTCAATGAGAAATTTTGCAAAATCATGTCACCGTAAGAAGTCTTGACCATCAAAGTCGAAGTTTTGGGGACATAGCGGTGATCTACTCGCTGCACTCCGATGGACTTCCAATAGCGGCCACGAGCTTGATCAAGGGCGATAGAATCCTTTTCAAACGGGTTCACTTCGTAGGCTTCTACCAATGCGGCAGCGTTTTTAATCGGCACATAGCGTTGGTAAAAACGCTCGCCCATCCTAGTTGCTTCGTCCAGAGCCTCGTACGTCGATTTCCCTATAGTCACTTTAAAGGGCTCGCAAGCAGACTCAAAACGTTGCGCCATATTAACACCATCACCATGCAAGGTGAAATCGAAGCGATTTTCATCGCCCATATTTCCGATGCACTCCTCGAACAGCGGGCGGCGAGCGAACAGATTGGCCAGGCCGTGGAGCAATCCGCGCACGCCACCGAACGCCACGGGTTCGCGATTGCCGAAATCGCCCGGAC
>OMIY01000439.1 GCA_900299215.1 bacterium
CCACCGCCTTTGGTTTTGCCTTTTTGGCCTTAATTTTCGCCGTACGCCAGGTGTTAAGGTCAGGGTCAATTTGCAAGAAATCAGGGGAAAGGAAACTCGCTTCTTTTGTAGGATTGAAGAGTCGCCGTGTTCGCAAAAATCGCTCCCAAGAAGACTCATCCCCAGCAAAAGCCCACCCTGCCCGCTGAAGGGCACTGACCGCTATGCTTAAATCATGATCCGTGTAAAGCGCGGCCTGTATTAGCTCTTCCAAAAATAAGGAGCGGAATCTCACTGACAGCGGCATACGCAGGCCAAGAATTTCTGGGATCCATATTACGCCATCACAGATGGAGTCGAGTACATCCCGGATCGAGAGCGGTAAATTGGGTTCAGATGAGGAGAACTCCATGATACCGGGAGTGGCATCTAGATGATTTCCCTCAAGTCGAAGAAAGCTATAATCAGCACCTGAATTAGAGCAAACAAGATAGTCGTCTGGCATCCAGCTCAACACTGTTCCAGAAAATCCTAATGGGCGCCCTAAACTCCAAGTTACATTTCTATCCCATAAATATTCGGCAGCGACATTGCCTAGGTTGCGCTCCAGGCGGCCAAATAAAAGATTCAAACCAGTAACTAGATCTCGCTGCTCGGAAGCGACTAAAAGTACATTCTTATTATTTTCAACAAGTCTGGTGATAACCGCAGCGGGCGGTGCAGAATGATTTAAATCGATTGCGATTGGTGCTGATGCGACACGGCGGTCATTAAGAAGCGTCGTGGCTTTGGCGTGACTTGAAACAATTTGCTTCTCTAACCATGTTGAGTACTGTGAAAGTAAAAGATAACGACTTGCTATGAGACCGATGATGCGTCCAAGGTCGGCGGGTTGACGGAGTTTAGCTCTCTCGCTTACTAGTTGCCAGCAATAGTCCCATGCAGTTGGACCGCTTGCCTTACCAAATTTTTCCTGTTGAGCAACGCTTTCAACCTGCTGATAAGCCATGCGTCTAGATTGTGCATCGACTGATACAAAGTCGTGCCGAGGTCTTGTACGTCTGTGGGCTCTTATGCCTGACGTTGGGTTTACTTCAAGAAGCTCACTAAAAATGCGGAGTGCTTGTTCTCTCCAATTTGTCGCATCGGAGCAATAATCAATCAAACCATCGCTCAAAGCATTTTTTGCAAAATTGAGAGGGCTTGCTTGCCATCTTTCTCGTGTTCTACCGGCGCGCTTGCTTAGAGATTCCAAAAGTCCGCCAGGTGGAAAAACACCAGCCTCTATCTCT
Source organism: bacterium (assembly GCA_900299215.1). Classification (GTDB taxonomy): domain Bacteria; phylum Bdellovibrionota_B; class Oligoflexia; order Oligoflexales; family CAIYRB01; genus CAIYRB01. The sequence goes on from OMIY01000439.1 coordinate 1,272, forward strand.
GGAAAACCGACTAGAGCTTTAGATTTAAACCAATAACGATGATGGCAGGACAGGGCTAATTCCCACGAACTTCCAAAGCAGTTATCAGCGGAGGCATAGATCCAAGGCACAGGTGAGTTTCTAATCAGAGAAAGAAGCCAACGCCAGGCATCGATCCTGTGGACAAGATCATTGAATAGGCACTCGTATTTAAGCTCATTAATCCAAGATTCCACAGCGTCTTGAGCAGATTGAGGTTGTAGTAGTAGGATTCCATGAGTTTGCGGGTTGCTTGACTTATGCAAACTCTCGGCTAAGTGACTTAAATCTTGAATAAATTGACTTGCGCTTTGTTGGTAAAAACATACATTCTCTGGAAGAGTGATGACAGCTAGCTTTTCATGCGTAACCAGATTCATGTGCTAACCGCCATGATGTGAACGTCTGGGTAACTGCCAGTGAAAATGGCTACAGCAGGAACCTCTAGGCCCATGCAAAATTCCATCGCAGTTATAACCGGCTGCCAACCGAAGACAGTGTCGGGGTAAGTTATAGCGCAAGATGAGGCTATTTCGCAGAATGGTTCTGCGACGAAATTGGCGATAACCAGCCATGGGTCTGAGATCACCAGGCGTTTCAAGTCACGGATGCAGATTCTAAATGTATCTCTAATCCACTGGTCTACGATTTCTCTTAGCTTGTTTCCGGTGTCCAGGTTGATGTCGTCTCCAGGCATCCTTAGAGTCAAACATGCAATGCGGATTTTTCGATGAATTGAACTATCTTTGGCTTGTGATACCGGGTTAATTCGAAGCGCAGCGAGTCCCCAGCCCTCGGGGGTCTCTAACGAGCTATTTGTTGTGGCGCCTAGCTCGCGATTCGCCAAAATTTGAAGCCGTTTAATTGCCGATCTCCAGCTAAGATCACTTAAATCTAAAAGCAGCGCCTTTCCTGGCCTTTCTTCGATTACCAACTTTCGCCTCTCGTTGGCTTGGGAGTCAAAGTAGCCTTTGGATTTCAGTAGGGATTCGACCATTGACTTTGCAAGTTTATTCTCAAGCCGAGGATGTTGAGCGTGGATCACCCGAGCGAATGTGCTATGAGCATCGTGGCGCGGACGATCGCTGTCGCTAATTGCAGCGATAATTTGTCCATTTTTTTCTTGTGTGATGGCGTGCATGAATTCAGGCAACGATGGTGGGCCGAGTCGAAGATTTTTGATATCAATTAGGTGCCTTTGAATGTCACGCACCTCAGTTGCATTCAGCGGCATAAGTAAAGTTGAGTTGTCGACGAATTCAGGTTGTAAAAATTGCATTTGTCGAACTAGCGTAGTCGCGATTTTGAAGTGATTTATTCGCCTTGGCCGTAGTTCGGCAAATCCACGTTGTACAAAACCGCCACCCATGATTTCTAGGTGCGCAATTGGGTATTTTCGAATTATGAGGTCTTCAGCGTGGTTGATCGGCATTGGCCATACCGTCGCGTAGTCGAGCGCGTGCCTGTTGAAGCTGATTTCTAAGTTTTTCATCCTGAGTACAAGTGGATAAATTGTTAAGCCATTGGTCTACCGATGCCCACTCTCTTTGCTGTAATTTAACGGCAATAATACCCTCGTAAGCCTCAAGAAATTCCGGCGAAATCTTCGTTACTTTGGTAAAGTTCTCAACTGCTTCTTCGACCCGCCCCATCTGTAGACTGAGATTGCCAATTTTGTAGTGAAGAATGCCGCGTGAACGTTCGGAGTCAACATTTAGTAGGCATTGTCGAAGAACTTTAAGACATCCCTCCCAATCAGCGAGTCTTTGGTAAGCGTCAAAAGAGATATTTGATGTGTCAAGCGGGCTGTCAGCACAATGTGCTTCAAGGGCAGCTAATGACTCTGCTGGTTTGTCTAGCTGATAAAGATATATCGCGGCTAGCTCTTGACCCACCCGGAAAATCTCTTGAGGCTGCCGTACTGCCTGTAGGAGCTTTAAAAGGATTTCGACTACCTGATCCCAATCATTGCTTTGAGTATAGGTTAATTTGAAATATCGCAGTGCCCTTACGTTGCTCGGGTCGGTAAGTAGAAGTTTCTCATATGTCGCAACTAGCCGATTTTCGTTATGAGTCTTTTTCTCGTAAAGCATGCACAAGCGTTCTAAACAAGAAATTCTATCAACCACAGTAGGCAAGTAGTCGCAGATAGCCGAGAGAATTGTTGCTTCCGCGATATAATCCTCAAATTCAATAATTTGTGGGAGAATGTCTTCACTAAAGCGAAGGTAACCAAGTTTAAGGTCGGCGACCATATTGGCGCAGGATTCAGCTGCGGCGAAAGCATCCTCTAAATAGCGATTTTGGACTCTCGCCAAGCGAATAAAGTAGGGTTCGCTTTGGCGAGGGTTTTCCGTAATAATCCCATTTAAGAGGCGGAAATATGGTCCCCAGCATTCAAAGCGCTCAAATAAGTCGAGGGCTTTTAGTCGTTCGCCTGTATCAATGATGGCCCCACTATCTACCTTTGCAACAAGGCTCCGAATTCGGTCACCCTCTAGCGTCGACTGTGAGGTCATAAATTCATCCGCTTATTTGAGTTATCTATGCAACAGACCGTCAACCACTAATGACCCTGCTTTTTTTATGATCCTGTCGTAGTCAAAAGAGGTTTCATCAAAAAGCCACTGTAGGCTGAGACCATCGATAACTGCGATGACGTACGATGCATAATCCTTAGCATCGACTTGTCTAAATGCTCCGGAGGTAATTCCCTCGCGAATAACACTGGCAGCTGCTTCCCGAAATTTGTGGTAATGGCGTGCAATGACCTTTTTAACCTCATCTTTCTGATTAATCTGCGTCCAGAAATCCATATTGACTTGGTAGTATTCTTTGGTGCTGCGAACGATATCAAAGCAGACCTCGATGAATACCTCCAGTTTGCGTTTACTATCGACGATTGATCCCATTTCAGATGCCAATACTTTTTCAATGTCTCCGGCAACTTTATCAAGGACTGACATCATAAGTTCGTCCTTGTTTAGGAAGTAATAGTGGATGATTCCCTTACTTACTCCCGCTGTTCTTGCCACATCTTGCATCGAAAAATTGTGGTAACCAAATTTGGTAATGCAATCGACTGTTGCACGGACGATCTGATCTTTGCGTTCTGCGGCAACGTCCGCTTTGGACATATACTCTCCAAGACTCCATGGTCAGTGTCAGAGGTTGAAACATTCTATGGGGAAGCAACTTACCCATAGGTAATCACAATAATTTTTCATGTTAACACCGCATACAGTTCGGAGCAATCGCTTGGTAGTAAAATTGAATTCATGTTAACCTTTGGCACAGACATCCAAATTTTATTCAAGTTAGGCCCACACTCGGTTACTGCTCGTGGAGAGGTTCTATGGGTCAGTTGGTCGGCAAAATATTTAAGATCGCCGTATGTACGGGGTTGTTAGCATCAACCACATCCGTCTCCGCGAAAGAATTGCGTTGGACTCACTTTGGTGTTCGTCCGATGGCTATGGGCAATGCCTATGTAGCTGTCGCCGACGATTTCAATGCAATCTTTTACAACCCAGCGGGGCTCGCTAGGTTAAAAAGCTGGTCGGGAGAGCTAATCAATCCAACCGTCACAATTTCATCCAATACGGTGGGTGCTGCGAGTAGCATAGGAGAATTGCTCTCATCCTCGAGTAGTAAATCTACTGAGGACGAGGTTCTCAGTATTCTCCAGGACAACACTGGACGGCCACAGTACATAAACATTTCTGAAACACCGCATCTTATTTTCCCAGGCTTTGGAATTGGCTTGGGCCTCTCGGCTGGCGCAAGCCTAGTGGTCCACCGGGATATTTCGGCCGATGTTGAAAGCGGAATTCGTGCAGTACTGCCGATTGCCTTCGCAAAGAACTTCTTCGAAGATCGATTGAGTGTCGGTGCAAGTGTCAAGATTGTTGGGCGCGGAGGCGTAGACCATACGTTCGGAATCAACGATATCAGCGCGTTTACCAATAAATCCAGCGATGGATCCTCGTCGGGGGCGAAATTGGAGGACTTTGTCGAGGGAGGATATGGTGTTGGCGGAGATGTTGGAGTGCTCTTCACACCAATTAAGACCATGCAACCAACTTTAGGTCTAAGTATTACAGACTTAGGAGGCACGACTTTTAAAAAGGCGGATGTACTTGGGCAGGCCCTCGGAACGCCGGCCTCAACATTGCCCGCGGTAAATGCAGGGGTCAGCTTAAAGCCTTGGCAACTCGGTAGTATGTATTTGCTTACCTCGGTAGATGCGCACGCCGTCAATCAGCCAGCGCACTATTCTAAAAAATTCAACCTTGGTGCAGAGTGGGGCTGGGGCTCAGTCCTTAAAGTTCAAACTGGTTTACACCAGGGTAGCTTGAGTGGGGGGGTTCAACTTGATGTATTCCTACTTACGCTTCGCTTTGTGACCTATACTGAGCAACTCGGCACTATCGCGGGTCAAGATGCAAATTTGCAGGATCGGCGTTATGCATTGCAATTAAAGCTACTCATTTAATCGTTGGAGACCTTTTATGCGGAAGGCGTCCACGCTGTTCCAGGTTCTTGGATTGGGTTTAGGAATGATTGCAAGCTCTGCCTCTGGCAAGGGCCTTGAGGAGTTGGCGGATAAAAATCCTGAGACGGCTCCCCCCGACCCTGTTGAGGCAGAATCCGAAACTGACGCCTCAAAAAATCAACCCACCAGTGAGGCCACTGAGTCTGAGGGGGAAACTACCACCGTAAAGCCAAGTGCTGCATCCAGCGCACTAAAAGGAAAGGCTTTTCTGTTCACAAGTCTAGGGTGGGTAAGAGCCAGTCAATCTGGCGGAAACTGGTCGTCAAGTGGGTTTACGGATTTTGGCTTTGCCTACCAGTTGGCTAGCATCTCTACCTCAACCAATTTAAGTGCGACTTACCGCTATAATCCTGTTGCCGTTACTGGCACGGTAAATAATCATAGTTATCGCGGTGTATGGGAGATGCACAACTTAGGTGCATTGGTCCGATATTCACTGACAAAGCGAATGAGCGCAGTTGGGATTGGTGAGTTAGGCTATCTAAGGTCCCATCTTAGTCCGACAGATGGCCTCACACCGGAAAGTAAAGCAGTTAAACATGGATTGACTCTCAATGTCGGTGGAGGCGGTGACTATAAAGTCAATGAAACCGGCGAGTTCACTGTGGGTCCAAGGCTTTATCTTTCGCTAGGTACGTCGACTCAAGTACAATTTGGCATCACTGTGGGCTTTGGCTTTTAGTATGGTGAATCTGGCTCGGCAGGTCATCTCAATCGTGATAGAAATGCCTTCATGGGCTCTAGCTTTAGTCAAATTAACCTCATGAAATTGACATCGAATCTTATTGTGGGATTCGTATTACTATGTGCGTTTGGGTGCGAACGACGCCCCAATGTAGGCATGCTTTTTGTGAAGGCAGCCGATCCCGATGGAAATTTTGAGATCTATCGCATAGCGCATGAAACTCCATTGCAATTTGTCTCGGAGGAAGTCGGCAGGTTCAACGAGGACATTGCATTAACGCCAGGCAGTTATCTCGTTCTTGCCGATTGCTCAAGCGAGACAGTAATCATTTATCCCGACCAGCGGGCAGTTCTAACAGCGCACAGTGCCAGATTTTTGCCACCGCATCCACCCTCGGATCGTGATAGTTTTTCAATCCAGTGCAGTCGGTCAGATAAGACTAAATCGCGCCAATTAATTGCAGGCCGATACGATCTAAACATCATTGGTACCAAGCAGGACCTGTTAGTGGGTATGGTTCCGCTTCAAGTTGACTTCAGTCAAAATGTAGACGGTTCGGTTCCAGATGAAATTGTGTATCACTTATCAGCGCTACAAGTTGCTGATTTTGAGGGTAACCGTCAGGAGCTATCTTACTTTATCTCTCCTTTAGATGAGCGCATTTCTGCAACTAAATACCAACAGTTTGGGAACTGGGAGTTTTTGTTAAAGGGTCGTTACCTAGTAGAAGTCAATGGTACAAAGATGCAGGTGGACTTGAAAGAGGGCGAAGAGCGTCAAATAAGGCCCGCACTTTTGCAGGTTAAGACATCTCCAGCTGTCGATCTGGAGCAGCCTGCAAAAATTAAAGGCAGTCCCTGGTTGGTGGCGATAAATGGCGGTCATTGGTTAAATTTCAACGAGACTTATCCGGTGCTTCCTGGGATTGCCACGCTGGCAATCAGCGGGTCTAGCCGATCAGTAGAAGTAAGTCTTGCCGAAGGGGAGCGCCGTGATCTGGAGACTCGCAGTATTACCGTAAAAAGCGGCTGCGATCGCAGTGACCTAAATGCAGCAGTTACTTGTTTAGGTGATCGTGGCGTTTCACTATATGCTCCCGATGAGCCCTATCCTTTTATGGAAAGCGTGTCTGACATTCCAATATTGTTTATCGACCAAGCAACACCTGTTTTGGTGGGTGTAGACGGGTCTAGAGATATACTTTATGAGGTTCCAGCAAGTGTCCGAGATAAGTCTTTAACGCTCGGGTATCTCAAGCTTAATCCAATCCCGAGTCATCGCCCGAGTCAAATTACAGATCTTGTGCGAGTTGACGTTACAGCCCCCCCGTTATCTGGCCATTCCTTGGATGTGAACCTTGAGAAGCCATCCGTGATGCCATTGGTAGTTGGAACTTACCGACTTGATCACTTTGTTACTTTAACGGTTGGCGAGAACAGCACAAGGCAGAGTACTTCGAAGCAGTTCCAGATTGAGGCCGGAAAGACAATCGAGGCGGAATTTCCTGTCTATGTATCTGAAAAGAAATATGCAACGTACAAAAAGAAACAATTACAGCAGCAAGACACTAGGTCGATTGAAGCTCAATCAACAAAAAACATGTTTAAGCTTCGCTCGATATAGTTTTTCTCTGGGCCGACTCACGAGCTTTTTTTACCAGTGCTCTAGCGTTGGCTAGGCTTGACTGAGTGACCTCGTCGCCAGACAAAAGACGCGCTACTTCTTCCTCGCTTGCACGCTGTGACAGTTTGGAAATGGTCGATTCTGTTCGATTTTCTTTACTAACTTTATGAACTAAAAAATGAGAGTCGGCGTATGCTGCTACCTGTGGCAAGTGTGAAATGCAGATCACCTGGAAGGAGCGTGATAACTCCTGCATTTTTCTTCCAACGACTGCGGCGACTCGGCCAGAGATTCCTGTGTCAATCTCATCGAATACCAAAATACAAGTATCGGCACCGGCGGCTAGCGCCCTTTTCAGCGCCAACATGATTCTAGAAATCTCACCACCTGAGGCACTTTTTTGCAGTGGCAAAAGCGGCTCACCAGGGTTAGCTGCCAATAACAATTGAGCTTTCTCTGCACCATGTTCCGAGAGTGTAGATAAAGCTGTGGCCAAGCGAGTCCAAAGGATGCCAGCCTCGCTTCCGAAAAGTGACATGTCGGCACTTGCAATCGAACGCTCGATAGTCTCAAACTCAACGTCGATGCGAGCCCCTGGCATTGCGAGATCATGTAGTTCGCTTTCGATACGTTTTTTAACTAGGGATTTGGCTTGAAGACGTGCTTTGGTCAACTGAGAGGCTAAATCTAAAATGCGCGTGAGTGAAATCTCTAACTCGCGCAAAAGCTTTGTTACGTCTGAAGCCGCCGATTCGAGAAATAGTAGCTCTGACTCGAGTCGTTCCTGTTCAGCAATTAGGCAATCAATGCTATCAACGGCTAATTTGCGGAAAAGCTCTTGATAGCCAGCAAGACGAGTTTGCGCTGTTTCGATGTCTTCTTCACACAACTCAAGTCCAGAGGTTGCCTTCCCAATTTGAAAACTTAAGTCATCAATCTGCTGCGCGAGCGACTGAGTTAGTTCAGCTAAGGCACCGATCTCACTAGAGATGTGACTGATTCTGGAAAGGGATTTATTGGCCTCCCATAGTGGACTGCTCAAAGGTTCGCCGCCAGCTCCTTGCTCGAGGCAGCTTTGGGCCTCCTCCAGAGATTTAGCCAACACCATGACTTGGTCTGCGCGGAGACATAGTTCCTGGACACTTGAATAGTCATCTTTGGCAGGAGCGAAATTTCTAAGCTCATTGCACCTGAATTGCAGATAGTCCGCGTCTCTCTGCTTGCTTCGAAACTCATCTACCATGGTCAGAAGTTTGGACAGCTGCTTTTGCACGATCCGATAGTAATCTGAGTATGCTGATGGGAGTGAGCGATCACGGAGAAATTGATCGAGGCAGGAGGTGTGCTCAACCGAGTCGAGCAATCTTAAATTGTCGTGTTGACCGAAGACGTCAATCAAGCTGTGCGCCAATTCCCGAAGTACTCCCGCGGTTACCGGTACGTCATTAATCCAAGCAACCGATCGCCCTTTGTTGCTCACAGATCGTCTCACGAGGATTGTAAAGCAACCGTCACTCACCTCGTACTCGATGCCATGGTCCGCGAGAACAGCTGCACATGGGTGGTGAGATGGAACCTCGAAAACCCCTGTCACTGTGGCCTGTTGACGCCCGTGCCGCACGGTGTCGGCACTGGCCTTACTGCCAAGCAAGAACCCCAAGGCCTTGATTAGTATGGATTTGCCCGCACCAGTTTCACCGGTTATGACGTTAAATCCCGGCGAAAAGTCGATCGACAGGGAGTCGATAATTGCAAGACCCTGGATATTAAGCTGAGTTAGCAAGTAAATTTACCTTTCGCGTGACCGAGCTCGCATGATGATGCAGCAACTAATCACACCAGGGCAAGTGACATCGAGCAGAAGAAGAGAGACTTAGCTATGGTTTGCCGCGAGTTTTTCTTGGATGAGTCCGATTTTGTTTAGGTTTATTTAGAGTAGGCCTACTTTTGGGAGCTTTGGGGCCGTTCAGCTGCTTTTCGAGGTAGAGAAGCCTAACAATGAGCTCGCTTTCTCGGACTTTATCTTCGGCATCGGGCTCGATGCCGTCGATTGCCATCAAACGCTTATAATCACGCATCGCAGCAAGTTGCGTACGCACCTTGGTGATTTTAGATTGTAGGTCATGTTGTCGAACTTTTGCTGACTGAATCATACACAGCGCCTCCCAGACGCGGGCGGACCATACATAAGCGCTCTTGACCCGTCAAGGCCGACTCCGTAGGCTTAAATTTCATGAACAAAAGAGGCTTGTATGAGTATCAGGGTGTTTGTCACTGGCGGAACATTTGACAAGAAATACAATGAGTTAGATGGGTCCTTGGTGTTTGGCGATACCCACGTTTCAGAGATATTGCAACTAGGCCGGTGTAAGCTACCAATCAAAGTCAGAACACTTATGATGGTGGACAGCCTTGAAATGACCCCGGAGGATCGAAAGATCATTGTCGACAATTGTAAAAGCTGTCGTGAGGACAAGATAATCATAACTCACGGCACTGACACTATGGTTGAGACGGCAAAAAGTCTTGGGCAGCAAAGCCTAAGTAAAACTATCGTGCTAACTGGAGCCATGGTCCCTTTTACTTTTGGAAGCTCCGATGGACTGTTCAACATGGGTAGTGCAGTGGCATTTGTGCAGGCACTTCCGATTGGTGTTTATATCGCCATGAACGGACGGGTATTTACTTGGGCAAATGTCCGCAAAAACAGGCAGTTAGGAGAATTTGAGGAGAATGGCTCTGGACCTGATTCACAACCAAATTGAAATATAGCTTCTACTCAAACAGCTAGCGCTAAACGGTTTAGGGTCCAAGATACTAAGGAAAGGACTAGCCAACCAATTACTGCCGCGCCAAAGCCTTTTACTTCAAAGCCCGGTGTAATCACACTAGCCAAAAGCAAACAGACTGCATTTATGACTAAAAGGAAGGCGCCCAGAGTAACCACGGTTATAGGCAAAGTTAAAAACACCAACAATGGTTTCACCAGGGCGTTGACCAGTCCGAAAATTGCTGCGGCGGTCATCGCCGAAAGAAAGCCACTGACTTGAAATCCTGGGACCAAATAGGCCGTAATCATAAAAGCTAGTGCGGTCAGGATCCATAGCGCAAAAAAGTGAATCATAGCTGGTGCTTAGCCCCCCGTTATGTGTGGTTTATCTCATTCTTGAGTTCCAAGCTGGATATAGTTCATGATCCATTCCCAGGCACTCAAGAACTCTTCCTACCATAAAGTCTACGAGGTCACTCACGGTTTTTGGATGGTGATAGAATCCAGGCATTGCGGGAACTATCTGGCACCCAAGTTCTGCTAGTCCAAGCATATTGCGAATGTGAATAGCATTGAGTGGGGATTCTCTTGGACAGATTATCAAAGGTTTTTTTTGCTTGAGACAAACGTCAGCAGAACGTTCGATCAAATTCCCTGAAATCCCATGTACGATTCTGCCGAGGCACCCCATAGAGGCTGGCAAAATAACCATCGCAGTAGGAGCTGAAGAACCACTAGCGACGGGTGCAAACAGGTCATCGTTGCGCATGACTCGTAACACCGATCGGTGATCTGGATGAACTTCACCGTTTGCAGCCTTTGACAGGGAGAAACCTTCACTCTTGGGTTGTATTTCGTGGCGCACCACTTTTGCACCAGTCTCGGAAAACAAAAGATAAATTCGCTCAACCCTTTGTAAAAGCACCTCAATTAAGCGCTCGGCATATATTGATCCAGAGGCGCCAGTCACTGCTACAAGAATGCGTTGCTGCATAGCTACTCGCTTACTTCGCCAACCACGCGTCGAGGACGGTGAAGGCCAGGAAAATGACGCTCACATAAGCATTCATATTGAAAAACGCAACATTTAGATTGACTGAATGACCCGAAGTCTTCGCATCACGCACAAGGTACTGTTCGTAGACTAGAAGGGTGGCGACAGCTGCTACACCAATAAAATAAGGCAATCCTTGCTCGGAGAGATATCCAGCAACCGCAAGTAATACGATCATCAGGAAAAAACTTGCCCTGCTTATGCCTAACGAGACGGCGGGAGTAAACTTCGATGGAATGCTGTGCAGCCCAGCTGACCGATCAAACTGAAGGTCCTGAAGTGCGTAGATTATGTCGAACCCAGCAGTCCACAGGCACACGGCACCTCCAAGAAGCAAAACTGGTGGTGCCACCGTTCCGGAAATGGCGATCGATACTGCAATTGGTGCGAGGCCTAGGCAAATACCCAGATACCAATGTGTTACAACACTGATCCGTTTCATCGCTGAGTAGAAGCCTAAGATGAGTAACAGTGGCAGAGAACAAACACCTGCTAGGGGGCTGAGCGTAGCTGCGCTAACAATAAAAACGATCGCAGAAACTATCGACCAGCCCAATCCGGCTCTGGCACTAAGTTCACCGCTGGGTATTTTGCGCCCGCGAGTTCTCGGATTGGCTGCATCTATGTACCGGTCCAGATATCTGTTCATGCCCATAGCGGTGCTTCGAGCTGTGACCATACAGAGTATTAGTAAAAATATTTGATTGAGTGAAGGTAAAGGTAGCTTGCCTAAAAAGAACGCCGCCGCAGCAAAGGGTATGGCAAAGATGCTGTGTCCCAATTTGATGTCGGAAGCAAACAACCTTAGTGATGAAAGGGTGTTAGGCGTTGGTGATTGGCTTATTGAAGTCAATGGAAGTCTCGATTCAGATATGACATTGTTGAAATATCCACTGTAAACCTGTTCGATGGCGAGTTACGACAAAGTCACCTTTGTTATCAGTTGTAACTTGCCCGATGATCCGCAGACCTTTTGGAAAAACCCCAGAATATCTGGGTTTAGTACCCGCAGACATTGAGACCAGGTATCGCGCAATAGTGCTTTCTTCGTCAATCCAATTCAAAAGTACAAGCTCCAATCCTAGGGCACCATCCAGGAATCTTGGACCGGAGGTGTGCACATCGACCAATGGGTACTTTTTGGTAATCTCTGGTGCAAATCCAGAGGACCCAAACTGGAAGGAGGCTATCTTTAATTGGGCATCGCCAACCATAGTGTCGCCCTCTACCGTTGCCACATAAAGCCTCTGATTTCGCGCTGTGGCAGCCCAGGCCTCAAGGTCCGTTACGACTAAAGGCAGGATTGACGGGGGGTTCATTGTTCCCGACTCGCGGATAATCTGGGTAAAAGTTTGCGGAGGTAAAGAGTCATCATGCCAGGCAACAAGTGCAGTTGGCTCAGCGCCGCTTGGTATCAAAATTGGTTGATTGAGCCAATTTTGCTTGGGAAGGTGGCGCATTGTGGGCCGCTCTTTTTTCGTATCAACAAAGATTGCTGTAAATTTGTTTTCAGCAGTTTTTAGAAGAAGCCAGAAGCCATTGCGGCTGGCGATCAACTCGCCATCAATAATTTCGAGTTCAGGAAGTGCATATTCGGCAAGATTTTGTTTGCTCCCTATGAGTTGAAGCACGGCCTTTGACCCACTGTCTGAATTAAAGACAGAGGCGACTAGTATTCGCCCGTGCTCACTATGGGCACCAATAAGTCTCTGCCCAGGCGCCAATTGCAGATTCTGAAAATCGTCAATTGCAGGCCTCTGGGCTTTAAAGTCTGAAAAGTAAGCAAACGGACTATTATTCCTTCGCAATCCACTTACCAGCAAGCCCGGTCGTTGGCCTTTAACTGGAACGATTTCGTCAATTCGAAGGTCGCTCTCACGCAACGGCCATTGAAAGCACTCAGAGATGTCCGTCTGCTGCAATTGATACCATTTGGAAGTCGTTTTTTGTGACCGCAATGTCTGGCAGCTGGCAATGTAACATATTAAAAATAATGGAATAAACTTAAGCATGTCGAACCTCGACGAAATTTTTTTGCTAAAGTTTCTAACGTCAATGCCGAACCACAATCATGTGAAGTCTAACCTTCACTTGGTGAGGCGTAAAATGAAACCATCAATTGCTAAATTGATTCTATTACTAGGCCTGGTGGCCTCAAGCTCAATTTGCTGTAGAGCAATGGTTTCAACTGGTGCAGTCGATCCGACTTACCTACCGTTTCTACGGAACTCACCTAACGAATGTTATTACCTAGACGATTTTATGCCGGTGCCAGATGGATTGGTAACTGGGAAGTCTGGAAATATGGATTTGAGGTACTACAGCTACAAGATGGCTAACTATAAGGAATGGACGATTAAAGCTGTGATGCTTTCCTTTTACTCTAGAAATGGCCGATGCTGGTCGCTATTTGAAGAGTACTATATTGCCGATTAAACCGGTGTGATCATTACCAACCGAACCTACAAAAGTACGGTATAATAATCCTACGTCTATCGAATTCAAACTCAGGTAACGTCGGAGAATGCCCGTTATGTCCATTGCAAAAGATGGAACATTTGGTCGATCTATTGTCCATTTCTTGCTCGTAGCGTTAATTCTTTTGTCTGGTTGTGTCACGACGGAGCGCGTTAGTTTTGTCGCCCAGGGAAACCAATATGCTAGAGACGGACTCCTGCGTGAAGCAGCTGATTCCTACAAAAAAGCTTTAATTCAGAACCCAGAAAACCTTACAGCACACAGAAATCTTGGCATGGTCCTGGTGAAGATGGGTGACTACAAAGGAGCGGTGCGCCATTTAGAAAAAGCAATGTCCAAGTTTGAGAAGGACTTTGACGCGAATTACTATCTAGGCGAAGGATACCGGGCACAGGATAAGTATGCTGAGGCTATTTTTCACTATAAAAAAGCGCTTAAATTGCATGATGGTGACATCAGAGCACTTAAGCCCCTGGCATGGAGTTATTTTAAGATTCGTTATTACAGTGAAGCTCTCACAATCGCGCGCGAGATGCAAAAAATCGCACCCGATGATGATCAAAGTGGGATAATTGCAGCGCGTACATTATTGAAGTTGAAGCGTCCAAAAGAGGCGCTCGCAATGGTATCAACGGCGAAAAAGCAAATCGCGGCTGCATCTCGTCCCTACTATAATAGCGTTGAAGGCGACATTCTTTACGAGCTTAACGATTACGAGGGAGCAGCACGCGCTTATCGAGAAGCTTTGAAGGAGCAACCGTTACTTGCTGGCGCCCTGCTTGGGCTAGGCCGCTATGCTTTAGATCATGGTAAGAATCAGCAAGCAATCACTTATCTGGAGCGTGCAGTTCGTCTTCGTCCTCGTCTCACTGAGGGACATTATTTACTCGGCAAGACCTTTGAGAACATCGATCGCGAGAAATCACTAAAGTACTATAAATACTTTCGTCGGCAGGCAGCAGCAGATCCTGAATTCATTGCACGGTTAAATGAGGTGAAGCAGAGAGTCACAGCCCTTCAAGGCAAGGGTAATACCATAAAGCGCTAGAGAAGTTTCATTTCTGCTTTCTGATAGCTAAGTAAGCTGCGTTTAGCTTCAAAAAGATTTTTGTAAGACTCGTATCGAATTCGCAGCCGTTCACACTCGCCCTTGGCAACGACAAGCTTTTCGATGAAATCCAGGTATTCTGGATCCGTTTCGGTGAGTCGCTTTAGTTTAACCTCACTGTGAGCGCCAGTATCCAGTCTGATGGCAATACGAGCACGGACAGATGGCTTGAGGAGCTCCAGGCGTTCTGCCTCCCGTTTGGCATTGGCGTATTCGAGACCTATTTTGTTTGCCAAATGGACAATTTCCTCAAGCCCTAGCTTTTCGCTGGGACCTTGCGCTTCTGATCTTAAATTTTTGTCGTCCCTTGGGCTGCTCATGGATTTCCCAGTTGTTTAGTCTCGCTAGGAGGATCCGTTAACTGTCGAATCCTTCTTATTATTTGGTCAAGGGAAAGTCTAAGTTTTTTTCCTAAAGTACCGAACGCAACCTGCCGATAACGATTAGAGAGTTTCTAGCTGAGCATTGACTGGCCGGCCAACTAAAAGGGAGAATATAAACATTAGGAAGTTTGGTCTTGGCTTCACGCGATCTGACGTGAGGGAGGGTGCATGGGCGAGAGACAGCTTGAATTAACACTAAACGCTCAGGAGTTTTTCCGCACACGGGTGGCGGAAGTGATAGCCAAGCAGCGTGTGGATGTTGGCGACCACCTTGAATTCTATGTAGTCAATCTGCTTTGTGAATTCATTGCGCCCAGCAAGCTTGCCACGACTTCGGGGGAACTCGATGCCTTCGAGACACCACTAGCCATCATGGTTAAGGAGGCCTTAGAGGCGCCTCCGTCACACCGAGCTCGTATATATAAGTACCTTGGAGACAGTAGTCTCTACGTAGCCGGTTTCTTTCAGGACTATTTTAACCGTAAGGCATACGATCTTAACTACTACATCTCACTTGGATCCTCGGCTTATACGAACGTTGCAAACATTATGCGCGAGCGTCATAGTGAAGGCCATTTCTCTAATATGTATGAGGACTTAGCGGATCGATTTGGAGATCTGGTTGAGGTTGTAGCAGAAGTCTCGGAAACCCCCGGAGCCGCCAAGCCTTTGGACATTCTTGCCGTGTACGACCGATGGACACGGAAGAATTCCGACCGCCTTTTTCGGAAACTTCAAGAGGTAGGCATAACCCCCATTCAGACGCCTTTCAAGGAAAGACAGTGAGCGCTAGCGCTGCGATTGGTCGTATTGTTGATCACGTAGAAGGTGAGCTCTGTGCTTTTTACGGTTTTTTGCCACGCGCGCGCGCGTCGGAGCATTTGATTTCAGATGCTTGGATTGCCGAAGCGGCACGCTTTAACCTATTTAGGCTAGATCATCCGAACGAAAGAGGTGGAGTTTACCTGACGTCGGAAAGTGTCGAAGACGAACTTTACATCGGGATTCATCTGGCTCAATCAGTAACCGTCCCACTGACCAGACATGATCCTATTTGCAGCCTCAGTGACACTAATTTGGATGAGTTTTGGGTACTTGTGGAAGAGGTAAGCCACTTTCACTTGATTATTAATCGTGCATCGGTTGGGCGACCGGTATCTAAGCTGGAACTCGAATTTCAGGCAGAGATCGACAAAGTGATCATTTCAGCTATTTTTTTGCGTACCCAAGTTGGCGATTGTCATCTATTGCCTCTGGTTCGGAAGCTTTTTGATCAAGCTCGCATCGTTTCAAATGATTACGAGCTGTATTGGAAGGCGACCAGACACGCAGCTCGCTTCTGGTTCCATCAACTGCAAACTGAGCCTCAACTCACGGAAAGACTGCAAGAAATACTGCGCCGTCGTTATGACGCAATAATGCAGGAAAAGCTGCTTGATAGTGCTTGAGCTTAGTTGCTCTCCGAGTGGGCTAACATTTGCCTCACCGCCCAAGCCTGATCAGCGTATCCGGATGCCTCAAGTTCTTGGGCAAAAGTCCTGAGCTCTTTTTGGTGCTCTCCGAGATTAATTACGGCCCTCAGATCATTGAAAGCATAGTTTAAAGCTCCCTCGCTTATATATAGCCTTGCGCGTTTAAGGCGAGTCTCCCAGTCGGAGGGCACCAGAGCAATTGCTTGGCTCATACGGTAAATCTTTTCAGAATCATCTGATGAAGTCATGGCGGCAGCTAGCAATCTTTGATGGACGAGTTGAGTGTTGGTGGCCATAAAAACACCAATTGAGAACAGTCCTGCGATTATCACTATGATAAAGCTACCCATTGGGCGGTTTACTTTATGAAGATTATTTGGTCGAATGTTAATCATTGCCGCTGTAAGCAGACAGCCAGTTATGAGCCCACCAATGTGGGCTGAGTTGTCGATAAACGGAATGAGAAGCCCCAATCCAAGGTTAACTAGAAGGGTCATAGCGTAGGCCCGATTTCTTGGGCGACGTCCGGTAAGCTGCTTAATGCGGGATCCAACAGTACGCTCCAGCAAGAACCCTGAACCTAACAAACCGAAAAGTGCGCTAGAAGCACCAGCGCTCATGTTAACGCTTAGGCCAGCACTTGCGATGTTCCCCCCGATGCCCGACAAAAGGTAAACCAGTAAGAACCACCAGGCACCTAGCAGTCGTTCGATTTGATACCCAACGACATAAAGAAAGTAGCTATTGAACCCAAAATGAACGATGCCCACGTGCAAAAACATCGGTGTAATTAGGCGCCAGTATTCTCCCTCGGCAAGCTTTACTGGGTCCTTAGCCCCGAGCTTTAGAAGTGTTTGCATATCAGGGGAGAAGATGCTGTTGCTCAACCCACAGATCAGACAAAATACGATGAAATTTACGAGTAGTATCCGTCCCGACCAAGTGCCGAATAGGTAGCTGAACCCAGATGGTTGGGCAACTGCAGGAAGTATTGGGCCTTCCTCTGTTGAATCGCTTTCCCCCATAGTCTCCCCTCAGTAGTAAACCCAACTTACATGATGATGTAGTCGGTGAGTGGGCTATGCATTTCGAGGTATTTTGTAGCGTTTAATTCGCGAGGCCCGGCACGGTTGGAAAGTAGCCAAACGGGAATGGGGCCTTGAGGATTGACCACAAATATGACCATTTGAGCCACCTCTGCAGTTGCACCAGAATCCGCGAGTATCTCTGCAGATAACCGTAATTTCTGACCCTGCTTTACAGCAACATGAACGTGATTGCTATGCAGCGTCAACTGATCAAACTTACCTGTGGGTGTCACGGCGCTAAATTGAATTCGGAACTCTTCTTTGTCGAGATGCTCAATTGCAGTGACTAGATAATCTCCACCAACCCTTGAGATTTTCGGCGCGGGTTCAGCAATCAAGATTGAATTGGAAGCCAGAAATAACAATAGTCCCAGCAATGGTTTTGCAGAAAACCTCAGTATGAAGTGCATCTGGACCCCTATTAGAATATTCTGCTGAAACTGTTTAATTTTTTAAGTTCTGAAGCTGACGAATCGGCACAGATCGGTCAGAAGCCCCAAAGATAAATGTACCAGCAACCAGCACATTTGCTCCAGCAGCTACCACTTCGGCCCCCGTTTTTGCATTAATCCCGCCATCAACTTCGATCAGAACTTTCTGGTCTAAACCCAAGGCCCGCAGGGCTTCAGAGACTCTTTTGATCCTTGTGGCCGTTTGACGAATGTACTGCTGGCCACCAAAGCCTGGATTTACTGACATGAACATGATGCAGTCCACATCTTCAATCAGAGGAAGTACATCCTCGACTGGGGTTCCTGGATTCAAAGCGATTCCAGGTTTAGCCCCCGCAGCGCGAATGGCTTGAGTCAGTCTGTGCGCATGGATAGCTGCCTCGACGTGAAAAGTCACTCGGTCTGCACCTGCTTTAACGTAATCTAATGCTACAGCATCTGGGTTACTAACCATGATGTGAACGTCTAAGGGCAGGCTAGACACCTTTTTCAGGGCAGCAACAAATGGGATCCCGTAGGTCAGATTTGGCACGAAATGTCCATCCATGACATCCACATGGTGCCAATCAGCTCCCGCCTTCTCGACACTCTTGATTTCGTCGCCGAATTGCAAGGGGTCCGCTGCCAATAGGGACGGTGCTACTAGGACTTTAGTCATGTTGTTACCGGTCTCTTTAGTTTCTTTTTTGCTAGTCCGGCTTTAAGCCGACTCATACGATCGATAAACACTATGCCATCGATATGATCGATTTCATGCTGTAGGCAGACGGAAAGCAGTCCTGTTGCATGCACCTCAAAACTCTTGCCGAACTCATCTTGAGCTGTGACCCATACTTCAGCTGCACGGTCGATAAATTCGAATACCTCAGGAAAGCTGAGGCAACCTTCTTGGTAGCGAAATTTACCATTTTTCTTGGAAATGACGGGATTAACGAACGTGAACTTCTTGTCGTGCCACCACTCTTTTGGCTCGCACTGATCGTCGTGCCCGGCCTCGTCGTCTCTAGTTACCCAGGGGATTTCAATAGTTATGACACGCCTGAGGTCGCCAACTTGATTGGCAGCAAGGCCAATGCCATGAGCGGCCCTCATCGTATCGTGCATATCTTTAACAAAAGCACGAAATTGATCATCAAATTTAGACACTTCGCTGGCTCTAGTCTCAAGGACTTTTGCAGGCCATACGACGACATCCAACACTGCCACGGTGGAATTCCCCTAAACGAAAGTAAGCGGCCGATTTTGCGCAAGAATACTTAAGGCATTTTACGAGCCACGAAAGGGTGAGATGCTAGCATGGCCGCTGGCAACTGTCATTACAACCCTTGGGCGGTTCCAAATCGAGTAATATGCTGGAATAGCCGACTAAGCGATAAATTATGCTATTTTTTGCCACCGTCTTTCGTGCCATAATCGCCATCCAAACATTGGTGGAGATATCTCATGGCTGAAAACACTATTGCCATTAATGATGCAAACTTTGAAGCAACTGTGCTGAAATCGACAGTACCTGTTTTAGTCGATTTTTGGGCTCCTTGGTGTGGTCCGTGTGTCGCAATTGGCCCAGTACTTGAGTCTTTGGCTCAGGAATATAAGGGCAAAGTCACTGTTGCCAAAATGAATGTCGACGAAAATGCGAATGTTCCTGCTTCTTTCGGTGTCAGATCGATTCCGTACTTGGCACTATTCAAGGACGGAAAGCTTGTAGATAGCGTTGTTGGGGCGGTTCCCAAGACGAAGCTTGTGGATCTGATTAAGAAAGCTCTTTGAAATGGTGCAGACGTATGCTTCGAATGGCATCAAAGGTCGCCTAGAGCAGCGGCTGCATAATAGGAATCTTAGCTTTGCGGGTGTCGATGAGGTCGGTCGAGGGTGCTTGGCCGGCCCCGTTTTTGCTGGATGCGTGGTTCTCGACTGGACATCCCTGAAGGGGTTAGATTGCTCTGAATTGAGCCTCATCAGAGATTCTAAGCAGCTCAGTTCAAAGCAACGTGCGGCGATCGCTCCGGTGATCAAAAAAATTAGCAAATCATGGTCGACCGCGAGTGCGACTGTCGCCGAGATAGATAAAATCGGGATTTTGCCGGCCTGTTTTTTAGCGATGCGGCGAGCTATTGCCAGCTGTGGCCAGGTTGATTTGGTTTTGGTTGACGGTAAGCTCAGTATCCCTGGATATGTGGGCGACCAAAAAACCATAGTCAAAGGTGATTCTTACACATTTTCCATCGCGGCAGCATCTATCCTCGCTAAGACAGCGCGTGATGAATTAATGCGGCAAATGGCTGACATATACCCTGGATACGGATTTGCTGCTCATGTCGGTTACGGTACCAAGGCTCACCTTGATAGTATCGCTGCTCTCGGAATTTGCGATCTGCATAGGACAAGTTTTGCTCCAATCCGGCGACAATGCGAAATCTCTCAAATATCAGCGAGCAACCCAGGCTGAGAAGCTTGTGGCTAATGTTCTGCATGGGCAAGGGTGGCGAGTTGAGCTTAGGAACTTGCGACGCAGGGGATTTGAGCTGGACATCGTAGCAACGAAACGGCAAACCTTGATCGTTGTCGAAGTTAAGTTTCGTCAGCAGAAGCCAGACTCGCTTGCTACTATGAGCAACCTACTTTCTGGCCGTAAGCTCAATGCATTGAGGCGCGGCGCGCGTTATGTGTACACATTAACTGGAGGTAAATACGACACGATCCGAATAGACCTTGCGGTGGTCTACCCGGATCAGTCGCAAAAGCTTGCCATTGACTATTACGTCAACGTACTTAACTGATTACTCGCCTGTTTTCGGTGCCACAGCTTCTGGAGCTGGTGCTAACTCAACCTGTGTCAGGTCCACCTGAGATTGGTCGGCGCCCGGCACAGAAACAAGTTCTTTCCGACCGTGAAAGCGGCTACGAATCCGAGCAGCTTTGCCGGCAAGATCACGAAGGTAGTAGAGGCGAGCGCGGCGAACAACGCCAGACGCAACTACTTCGACTGTGTCTACATATGGCGAGTAAAGCGGAAAGCAGCGCTCCACTCCAACTCCATTTGCACCGATTTTACGAACGGTGAAACTGCCATCAGCAGTACCCTTACGCAGACGTATAACGATGCCTTCGAATTGCTGCAGGCGGAATTTAGTTTTGTCCGCACCCTCTTGGATCTTGTAGGCGATGCGCACGGTATCACCGGTCCGGAAAGTTGGATGCTTCTTGCGCTCACTGAAAACGCGCTGTTCAAATTGGCTAATCAGTTTGTTCTTCATCACTAAAACCTACAGCTTACGACTATGTTATGCCTAATCCAGGCAGACTGGAGCAGAGTTAGTACCGCGTCTTTAGCCTTGTGGTCAAGCCGCTTTCAGAAGTTCCTGCTCATGCCCGCTTTCTGCGGGCTGAGGAGGAGTCATCCTTCCCATTCAAGGCTGCCAAGAGGTCCTGCTCGGCGTCGGCAAAAACCAGCCCCAAGTCCTCCCTGTCTTCCGTACGAATGAAATCACGCACCTTCGGCAGAAGGTTTTGCTCCTCCTGGTCAAAATGCGTTGAAAGGGCTCTGCCTAAAAGGACCATCTTGTCTTCAAATGCAGCTGCGTCAAGCGCAGGTTTCGCCGCAGTATTGACTATTGATTTCAGGGCTTTATCCAAGGACCTGGCGTTTCCTTCAGACGCTGAGATCAAGCTGTCCGCTGATGAGAAGGATCCAGCTAGCTCAGGGTACAAGAAGTCCCTTTGCAACGTTAGGTACACCTGGGTTGAACGTACAAGACACTCAAGTTGAGTCTTGCGATCCTTTGGGGCTTTTGCCTCGACGACTCGCTGGTAGTTTGCGCGAATCGATTCATGCTGGGTCTTCAGGTAGTGTAGGATATCCATCTGTCAGACTCTCCCTATACCAAATGTACGGCGAATGCCAGGGGGCGCATCGCTACGACGACTACAACAATGTCTGAGTGCTCGCTCAGCGCCTACCCTTTAGTAGAAATAACAGGGCGAAGCAACACCAGAATTTTTTGTTATATTTGACCACAATACGCTGTAAGTCCCGGGGCAACTGATCGAGTCCCACTTTGGATTTAAGGTAAAAAACGGCTAAATTTAGCTATGAAGTAGAAGTTTTAAACGCTAAATTAGCGATGACTGCGGTCTTATTAAATAAACCCTTTAATTTCAATGGCTTGGAAGATGAAACGAGATGCGGTTTTAAGGCTACGCGATGCAATTGAAGCTGGTGAGCCGATATCTTTAAACGATGCCGCAGAGCTCTATGGTAGTGCAGACGATGTAACCTTAAGTGAGTTAGCCACACTTGCACGTAACAAATTGCACCCCGCAAGTGAGGCCACATATGTGGTCATGGCCATCGTGAATTACACTAACATTTGCGTAGCAAAATGTGATTATTGTGCCTTTTACAGGCTACCCCACCAAGAGGGGGGGTACTTACTCGATTTTGACCAGGTTTGTGCAAAGATCGATGACCTTGTCAGACACGGAGGCACATTGGTCGGATTCAATGGTGGCTTCCACCCTAAACTGAAGCTTTCAGATTACGCAGAGTTGTTTGGACGAATTCACGCACGTTATGGATCTGACCTTAGTTTCTACGAAATGACTGTAGCTGAGTTCATGTTTAGCTGTAAGCTTTCTAAAATGAGCTATGAAGAGGGAGCTTCTCTTCTAAAGCAAGCTGGGACCAAGTGGGTGACCGGAGGCGGCGCTGAGATTCTCGATGATCGTTTTCGTAAGCGACATAGTCCGGGCAAGTACACCGTTGCGGACTATTACCGGGCGCAGAGGGCAATTTTAGATGCGGGATTGGGTTCTACCGCAACCATGGTAATTGGTTTCGATGAGACGCTAGAAGAGCGTTTTAGTCATTTGGAATCCCTGCGCAAGTTTCAGGAAGAAACGGACCGCCGCCTGACTAGCTTCTTGTGTTGGACTTACAAGCCCTGGAACACAGAGTTAGGTGGACGTGAAATCAGTAACCAGGAATACCTTCGATGGCTAGCTGTTTCCAGGATCTACTTGCACAATATCCGCCATATCCGGACATCTGTGCTGACGAAAAATGAAGCGGCACTTGAGGGGTTAAAATTCGGCGCCAACGATTTTGATATCCCAACAGAAGACGAAGTCACTCAGAAGGCTGGAGCAACCATAAGCCTTGAGTTTGAGAGAATCTTGTCTGCAGCAAGACGCTCCGGGTATGAACCTAAATTGAGACGGCCGTTTGAACCCGGTGGTCGCTAGGCGTCATCTAAAACTAGTGCTTAGATTGACAGCCAGAGAGAGTTGTCGATACGATTTTATGGGCTGCCTTTAGAAAATTTGTCCATAATCCGATGACCCCTATGCCGGTGCGCATGGAAGCGACTGGTGGGAGAATGCGAGCAATGGCGCTTGTGCTCCAGGCCATAATCTTGTGGCTTCTAACCCCGAGCCGAGCGTTGGGCCTTACGTTTGCAGCTTATCACAGTCAGGACGAAATTCGTGCGTTTATGGAGCGAATGGCGACTGAAAACCCGCAGTTGGTGAAGTTTCAAAACCTGGGTTACTCAGACGGAGGTCGTTCAATTGATTTCGTTTCAATCACAATGGGCGACGTTGAAGAGATCCCGGCCATCTACATTAATGGGACCCATCATGGTGACGAAAAATCTAGCACAGAGGCTGCTCTTGGACTGATTGAGTACTTAATTAAGAACAAGAGTGAGCCTTTAGTTCGGGATCTCCTCAGTTCTTATAATCTTTATATTCAACCTCTTGTAAACCCCGATGGACATGCGTCCAATAATAGGTTTGACGCGAACGGTGTTGACCCTAATCGAGATTACGCCTTTCCCGGTCGTACAGACGACGACGCTTTTAAATCTATAGTGATTCGACTAGTTCGTGGTCTTTTGTGGCGCGTTAAGTTTAGGGCAGCTTTAGCCCTCCATTCAGGGATGGAAGGTGTTCTCTGGGCATGGGCTCACTCAGCGGAGCCTCCACCAGATGAAGATAAGTTCTACACAATAGCTAAGCTAGTAGCACGGGCTATGAGTTTGGACCAGTACCGTCAGTCGTTCTCAGATTATCCATCTCAAGGCGAATTCATCGACTACGCATACATGTCCCACGGCACATTGGCGATGACGCTTGAAGTGTCGCGCTCCCCTTCCCCACCGGCGTCAGAACTCGCAGGAGTGGTGAAAAAGTCTGTGGCAGGGATCATGACATTTATGCTGTCTGTGCAAGACTTGGACAGGGGGGTGTTGGCCTTGTCTCGCAACAACTCAACTTCAAAAGGTATAATTCCCTGGGCGAAGGTGCAGAACCAAAGTCGCCGTAGTACCCACTGACCTTTCGTGTGTCAAAATAGTGAGGAGGTGAGATCGATGAATGACTTGCTCAGATGGTCCGCAAAACTAGTCGGTAGTGCTGTTTTCTGGGTTTTTGTTTTGTCGATTCGCTTCGAGGGGCGTCCACTTTTCTATCAGGCTAACGACATTTTTGTGCAGAATACAGTGGTTAGGACGATCGACGAGGGCCTTACCGATGTCTGGCACCGTCTACGCCGTGCCGCTAAAGTGGCCTTTGCGAAAAATGCTCCAGATGAAGCCAAAGGAATTTAAGATCTACAAAAGCAAAGCAAGTAGACCGTTTTGCCTCCATGGTTAAACGGTCTTTGTTCAATTGTAAAGTTGCTCAAAGACGTGCTGAACCGATCTGCCACTGCTAGGGTTGGGGCAAGAACAAACCCAGCGACTTGTCCTTTGAGACTCGCAACGTAGGTTGCCAATCTTGCATAAAGCTTCGGCGTTTCAGACCGATGACCCAATCTACTGCCGTAGGGTGGGTTTAGCATGATTAATGTCGAGCCTTTATTTGAAAGCGACTTCCCAAGGTCTAGATCGAAAATATCTGAAGCAAGGGAACTTACGTCAATATTGGTAAGTCCCAAGGCATTCAAAGCACTATTGAAGGAGCGGAAGTTGGATTTAAGAAGTTGGGTGGCATCAGGATCAATATCTACAGCGATTACAGGCGGTACATGATACGGCGCAGCCTTCGCAATAGACCGCTGGCGGGCAAATCGAAGGCTTGCTGTCGGTGCGCATAATAGAGTTTCAGCAGCAAGTGGACCAAAGAATACCCAAGGTGGAATACTTCCAAAAGATAAGGCGGCCTCAAAAGCAAGGGTCCCGGAGCCAGCAAATGGTACTAAGATCTTGTCGAAAGTCTGCAAGCTGTAGCGTTTGGCAAGATTAAGGACAGTGCGCAAGGCGCAGGCAGCAATATCCTCTTTAACAGGCGCAGATCCTCTCAAGGTTTTTTTATATTTGCGCATATAAAGTGGTCGACCACTCAGGCTGAGAGCTATGGTGAGTCGATCATTTTGCAAACGCGCATCAACTAGCATCACTTCCTCGTCGCGCCCCCTAACCTCGAATCCTTTAGCTTTTAGAAACTTTGCAATCAGTTCGGTGATCTTGCCTTCGTGAAAGACATGACTACTTCTAGCTTGGACCCGTAATGCGAGCTTGGTTCCCGGTCTGAAGATCAAGTTCCATTTGATGCGATCTAGAGTGTGCTTAAGTTCGGCGACGGATCCTCCCCTGCCAGTCCCAAGGACCCAGAGAACCTCACGGACTGTTGTCACATGAGCGGTTAGAGACATCAGATCTCGCAGGCCAATTTGGTTTAATTCAAGTCCCGACTCATTCAACTCAAGCACAGGCTTGAATTGGGTTTGAAGCAAGTCTGAGGCAAGTATTGATGCCACCTCGTCAGCGGCAATGTCTATAAACCCCTTTGCGACCCGCAGAATGGCCGATTGGGGAACGCCGATAATTTGCTTTTTAATAATCTTTGTTGGGTGATCCGCATCAAGTTCTTGGTGACCAGCGTCAGAGGACTTCAACATGAAGTCCCTCGGAAGCAACTGAAGCATTGAGCAAACGACCACCCTTCTCTCGAAGAGCCTGTTCGACCTGAGGCCTTTTTTGAATCGGAGCCAATACTGCCATAACTCCGCCCCCACCAGCTCCGCAGACTCGAGTAAGCCGAGCTCCACTGTCCAAGGCTGCCTGGTCCAAGATCTTAGTTTCTGGCGTCTCAATATTTGGCCAAAGTTTTGTTCTTAGGTGCCATTCCTGGCGCGACCAAGCCACAAGATCTTCGTAGTTTTGGTTGCGAACTGCATCGGCGCAGGCACTAGCACATTGGCCAATGGCGTTGAACGTTTTGAGAAGCTGCTTATCGCCATCAAAGAGGCGCTTGAAGATTTCCCAGTTGTTGATAGCCGACGCCCTAGACTTTCCACTGTAGCAAAGTATGAGTTCATCAGCGAGTTGGGGTAAGTAGTTGGGAGGCAACGTGTCCACGACGACTCGACCGTAGGGATAACTGATAAGATTGAGGCGTCCCCTTAGCCCTCCCCAATAGTCCTGAATTCCAGTCGGAGTATGAATGAGACGCGCCTCAACATCACCGACTAATTGTACTAAGTCTTGGTCGGTCGGAGTTCGCCATCCCTCAATGAGCTGTCTTGCCCGCCAGAGCGCGCCGGCAACGGCGATCCCCAGACATGATGAGCCGCCAAGACCAGCACCGGCAGGCGATTCAGCTGAAGTCTTGATGTGAACCCCAGGTAACTCCTTGCGCCAAAGGGCAGCGAGTAAAAGGCCCAATAGTGGTAGGTCAGCGCCCCCGGTTATTTTAGAGAAATCACCTGAGACCTGAACCTCTTGGTCCAAACTTTCTAAAACGAATAGGTCATCGTTTCGACTGGTGATCTCAGCAGTTGCCATCAGGGTCACGCCGACATTCACAGTCGCTTTCTGGTCAAGAATGTGTGGGATCGGCCATATATCTAGGGTACCGCCAGCAAGATCAATCCGCGTTGGCGTCTGTGCTCGCACTCTTACCATGGTCGGGTACTCCTTTTGCGGCCCTCAGATCTAGCATCTGGTATGATGGGAAATCGTATGCAGCTGTTATTAAACCGCTTTCCTTAACGCAGGGCAATCTCCCATGAGTACTCCGTCAATGTTCTCTGACCGAGTCTTAAGAATTTTTTACTGGAACGCTGATCCTCGGGTGGTGGATGCAGATCGTATGCAGCTTGAGAAGTTGCTAAAGCGGCTCGGGGACATCAAATTAACAACTATTAAAAGCTTGGATCAACTTCCCAAAGATGGGTGCGATTTACTCATTATCGCCGCGCATAGCGTACCCAAGAAGGAGTTCCCTAAGTGGCTAATGGGTTTGAGATCACGAATTCATAGCAGTGGAGTGATTTGGGTGCCTGCCCTTATCCTGGCGGATATTGGATTCGAGGTTTTATCTGAAATCCTTACGGAAGTTGCAGCCGAAAACTGGTATTTCGACATCATTATGCCGCTGCATGTAGAGTCGTTACCTATTCGGGTGGCTAATCTTTTACGCATACATGATCATCTACACGAACTTAATAGATACGCCGTGGCAATAAGTGAGGTAAGTACCAAAGTGCGAGACCTTGAGATAGAGCTACAGCTAATGAAGAGCTCGAAAGAATAATAAATGAGCTTTGCCAATCCGCAAAATTTATCTCCGTCTGAGCTAGTCGCTCAATATGTGCTTAGTCTCAAAGGCAGCTCATTGTTTCTGCCTTACCAGGACTATGCTGTGATCGATCAATGGCTAGCTAATAGCCAGAATCTAGACGACTTATTACTGGCCCTCTCGGACATATTGCCAACTTATTTTAATCATAATCGCAAACCATCACTAGTTGGGATTCAGTCGTTAGTTTTGAATCGATTGTCCGCCAACAAAATGCGCTGAAGTAAAGGAAGCTGGTATTTGTCGATGGATCAACTGGAGAGAATTGCTGAAAAACTCGGTGTTGGCTCGATAAGACAGCATATTTTTCTATGCGTGGGAGATGAGTGTTGTAACTCAGCGCAGGGTTTGGAGAGTTGGGAATATTTAAAAAAACGGCTAAAAGAGCTGCAACTTTCACCTGGTGTGGTTTACAGGACTAAGGTTGGGTGCCTTCGTATCTGTCGGTCTGGGCCGATTGGTTTGATCTATCCCGATGGGGTTTGGTATCACTCCCTCACACCCGCCAACATCGAACGAGTGATTTCGGAGCATCTGATTGGAGGGCGTCCAGTTTCCGACCTTAGCTTTGCTCAACAACCGATTAAGGTTTGATTGAGCTAAATTTCATCGTCTAATAGGTCCTCGGCCCATCTTGGAGAATTCAAATTGTCTTCTACACTTGGACCTGGGATTCCGTAGCTTTCTTCGGCCCACGCTACAATATCGTTATTTTTGCAGCGCTCGCTACAGAAGGGACGCGATTTATTTGACGTGTCATAATTGGTCAGCGATCCACACTTTGGACACTTTATAGTTAATCGGCTAAAAACTTTTGACATGTTTTAAGACTCCATTGAACGGAAGCGCTCAGGCCAAAGACAACGGGGGAGTTTTTGTGCGTGCCCATTTGCGATAAGATCGGCGAGGCATTTACCCGCAAAAAATCCCAAACTAAGACCTGTACCCATATAACCACAAGCGACAAGAATTCGCCCATCTCCAAACATAGGGCCAATGATAGGTAATTCATCACAGGGGCGAATGTCTAATGCCGCTTCAGTTTTGGTAATCTGCGGATCACTAAGGCCAACAAAATTTGCCAAAAGCTGTTCCTGCAAATGAATATTTATTTTAGTGATAACAGATGCTTCAGTCGCCTCCATCCCTCCAAGTGGACGCAAATATTTGGCGCCTCCTATACGTACTGCGTGAGTACCGTGAAAAGCGCCCCAAATGTGACCGTGGGTGAGGGTAAAGACGAGATTTCGAAGATCATTAGGAATTGCATTGGTAAATTGAACCTTACACCATTGATCAGAAGTTGCGACTATTGCAGGAGCCAATCCGGGTAAGAGTCTGGGGATTTCGACGTGGCTGGCTAAAACTATGATTTCACTTCTAAATTTACGACCGCTATGACAAAGAGCTTCGATAAATCCATCAGTGTGAGTCGCGATCTCTTTGATAACGGGGAGCCTTGGCACTTTGGCAATCGAAGATGACAATTTCTTCAATAGAGCTTGTGTGTCAGTCACTCCGCTAAAAGTATCATCAACTTGTGCAGTAAGGACAGCACTGCTGCAATGCTCTGGACCATTCTGCAATGCGGCTTCTATGCCTGAGTCTCTCAGCTGTTTTACAGCCTGAGCAGCCTCATTAGCCTCGTTTTGACTTGTAATCAGCCGTAACCTTGGGCCTGTAATGTGGGGAATTCCTTTTTGTGAACAATAGAGTAACAGGCTTTCGTATGCGGCTTTGCTGTAGTTCCAAAGGTCTCTTGCAACGGATAAACCATGCCGATGTGACGTTCTGGTAAAGTTGTCTAATGGGGAACCAAAAATTATGCCCGGAGTTAAGGAGGAGGTTGGAGCAAAACTGGTGTCTGGGCCGGCAATTGCGATAGACTGGACGCCTACTTGTTTAAGGTGATAGACAGTAGATAGACCAGTAATTCCAGTGCCTAAAACTATAACTTCATATTTGTCACCATTTGGTGGCATCGCTGCTCCAAGTATCTGAGTTTAGTTAGCTGGCGGGTATTTTCAATCTACCCAATTAATAGTGAAGATGGGACTATGAGAGCACTCAAAAAACTATGCCTGGTACTGTCAATTAATAGCATGATCTTGGTTACAGCGGCCACAGAGTCAGAGGCTCTGGCGGGTACCGTTCACGTTGTGGGGTGGCCGGCACCAAACCTGACTGGAGATACCCCAGCTATCGAACTGGGCGATGATCCCGTCTACGGGCGTCAGATGTGTCCGCCACTCACACGCCTCAATTTGGACGAAAGAAAGTCAGAAGACCTTCTATTAAGAGGGCTCCACCAAGAGGCTGCTGGGGGCAAGACCGTTTGGACCTTTGATTTGCGAACTGGCCTTTATTGGTGGCAAGGAGAACATGTTACAGCAGACGACTTGGTTAAGTTTCTAAAAGCGGAACTCGCTCCCGTGATTTCTATTAGGTCTGGACAAATTTGGGATGCAGGTGATTTTGAGGTACTTGCATCGGGTCCACAAACAGTAAAAGTCCAGTTTCGCCAGAAACCCTTATTTGGTCCGTATATTTTGAACGGAGTTCCATTTTTTCGTCCAACTGGTGCTGGTGTAGATGGCTTCAAATACGAATGCGTGGGACTTTATCGTCCTCAGGCAGCAAGTTGGGGAGTGGCACTTGCCCCGACGCCAGGCTACAAATCGCAGAGGTCCATGCCTGAGCTGGCGCTGTATGCGATGGGACAAACCCCGACTTCAAAACCAACTCAAGCCATTCATGTAAGATTTGCGGCGGCCGTAACGAGTTCTCCCGCAACTCGTCCCCCAGACGCTAGCTTTGCCTGTTCGCACACCCTCGAGTTACCAAACCTGTTGATGATCGTTTGGGACAAGCGTAGTCCGCTCGGGGGGCGGACGGAATTTCGGAGGGCAGTCAGTCAACTTATGCCTAGGTCTGCTTTAGCAAGTTCAGGTGCTGCCGCTCTAGCTGAAATCGCTAACTCACCCATCCCAAAGAATCACCCTGGCTATGATGCTAAGCTACCTCCCCAAGGGTTTGATTTAAAGGCTGCCTCAGTGGCATTGAATAAATTGGGACTGAAGAGGGCGTCGTCCACATCCCCCAGACTTGATGAACGGGGCGAACCGATAAAACTCACCATCCTTACGCAGAGCAATCAGGCTGGTCTTGCAGAAAAGGTCATTATGGATGCTCTTTCTGCCGTCGGTATCGCAGTTGAATTTAAAACTCAAATTACTGCGGGGGAAAAAGTTGATGGTATGCTGGCAAACTTCGCTGTCGACTGGCCTCGAGTAAGTTACCTTCCTTATTTTCACTCAAGCGCTAAGCTTGAGTGGCCCGTACAGCCTGTAACTGACAAAAACTTGGACCGCGACCTAGAAAAATATGCAATTTCAATAACATATCAGAAGCCTGAATTAGGCCTCTTGGGTGCGGTTCAGCGTGATTTTGCTGACTTGGAGGGGGTAACTGTCTTGCTGCAGCAAAAAGCCTGCATAGACAACCCGGCCAATTTCAAGTTAGCCAAGGGCATCATCAGTCAGCGCAATCCTGACTGGTTCCGTCAGCTTCTTTTCTAAGGGGACGACGGCCAGCAACTAGCTGGGCCTTAAGTATAAGCTAAAAAGGACCGTAAAAGTGATCGTTTTGAAATCTGATGCTGAAATCATGGCCATGCGCGCTGCAGGTCAATTATCGGCAAACTTGTTGGACTACCTAGAGGCCTTTGTAAAGCCGGGGGTCAGCACCCTAGAACTCAATGACTTGGCGCATGACTATACAATCAAGCATGGAGGTATTCCAGCACCCTTGAACTACAAGGGATTTCCGAAATCGATCTGCACATCAGTCAATGAGGTTGTTTGTCATGGTATTCCAAACGCCAAACAAAAACTTCGTGACGGTGACATCATCAATATCGATGTCACCTCAATAGTGGACGGCTATTACGGGGACACCTCACGGATGTTTTACGTTGGTAGTTCTGTATCATCAGCGGCTAAAAAGCTCAGTGAGTGTGCACGTATAAGTCTTTTTAAAGGTATTGCTGCTGTCCAAGAGGGCAGCCGTACAGGCGACATCGGTGCAGCAATTCAGCAATACGCTGAGGCGCAAGGTTTCAGTGTAGTTAGGGAGTTTGTAGGCCACGGAATCGGCCGTACTTTTCATGAAGATCCACAAATTCTACATTATGGCCAGAAAGGCAAGGGCACTCGACTGGGGGCAGGCATGGTATTCACAATTGAGCCCATGATTAATCAAGGCCACTGGAAAACGAAGGTCCTACGCGATGGATGGACGGCTGTAACGATTGATGGGAGCCTTTCGGCGCAATGGGAGCACACCATTGGTATTTTGAGTAGTGGCGAAGTTGTCATTTTGACTGAATCTGACCGAGAGATTGAGTCCCGGCCAGTGATTTAGTTTTCCAGCTGGTGGCCAACCAAGTCTATGTAAAAATCAATTTCATCGGCATAGACGACGTTTGGCTCACTTAAGCGGGATCTGAGTTCGCAGACTCGGCTCATCAGTTCTTGTCGTAACTCATCATGGCTAAATCCAGAGGCTAGACCCTTCTCTTTGAGGGCGCCGCCGGTGCCGCCAACGTCTTTGAGCATACTTTCAGCTAAAGTCAGCCGCATTCGACGTAACTCAGCAATTTGCTCGAGAGTTGTCTTATCAAAATGGTGTTCGAACACTACATTAGCAGTTTCCATGTGGAAGGGACCTCAACGACAGCAGGGAGCAGCTAGGATTAGGGAGTGAGCCAGACCTTGGGCTCAATAGGAATTAAGCAATAGTCATGCCATCGTGAATAACCCCTAAGGGGCTGATATCAATGAAAAGTGAGTGTAAAGCGTTTAGCCAGCTGGCTTGTAGGATGTAGCCTCGACAAACTCACCGCTGATCCAGGCGTAGCCGCGCCACCCAACGCGTAAAACTTTATCAAGTTCTGCTGAAATGAATGGAACCCGAAAATGCATGACACCGCGAAAATGGGCCACGGTATCTAGTTTGACTTCGGTACCAATTGGAATTTCGCCTATCTGGATGCGCTTATACGGATCAATGTAGTAGACCGGAACTGAGCCCGTATAGCGGACTTTACCTTGGGGATTTTTACCTGTGGTCTTCCATGTGTATCGCTCATGGTCGGGAGGCAGAGCATAGCCGGGTGCCACTAACATTTTGTCTCGTGGCTTAGTCTTTGGCGGTTGGGGATAAGTAAAAAAGAAGTCTCGTTTGGGCTTTTGGGCAGGCTCTGCAGCCATCACCTTGGTCGATAGCGCATATAGCATGACGACAATAACCAGAAGTCTTGCAGTCGACAGCATAATTGCACCCCCTAGCTCCAACTAGAACCCCATAGTTGGGGTATCGGAACTGGGCAGCGCTACTTTAGCCTAACAGTACGTCTTTGATGTCTGGAAAGTGCTCCTTTAATATCGGTACGATACCATTGAAAAGGGTGATCGTACTCGAAGGGCAGCCGGAGCATCCGCCGTACATTCTCAATGTTATCACCCCATCGTCCACGTCAAGCAGCTCACAGCCGCCAGCGTGAAGTTGTAATTGGGGATTTATCTCGTTTTCGATGATTTCTTTAATCTTTTCAATCATGGTAGCCTTCAAGAAGCTTGGACTGAGCTGAAACAGCTCCTACTTCCTATATTATCCTTATCGGAAAAAACCACGATTTACTAAAGTTGTCATTAAAATCAACAAGATAAAACCCAAATAAAGCCAGTTTCGATGGTAGTTGTGGTAACTTGTCGAGGATCCCAAAAGAACTCGACGCCACAAGGTGCGAGGTTTCTTAGTCATAGTGGCACTATAATTAATCGGTCCAGCGCCAGAGCCCCGAAAACGGCAAAAAGGTACAGGCAGGAATAATGAAACAGGGGCATTGCGAGGTCGTTTCTGCGGGATTTAAGCAAGCTCCATGCCTGTAAACAAAAGTAAATCGTCGCCAAGCCGGCAATAAATAAAAACAAAAATCCCGTGGCACCAAAAACCGACAACGACGCTACCGCTGGAATGAGTGTAAGCGTATAGATGAAAATTTGTTTGCGAGTAGTGTCCTCACCTCTAGTAACTGGGAGCATGGGTACTTTTGCTGCCGCATAGTCTCGTTGGTACTTAATGGCAAGCGCCCAAAAATGAGGTGGTGTCCAAAGAAAGATAATCCCAAAGAGCACCCAGGCTTGCCAGCTCAATCCACCTTGAACAGCTGCCCAACCGATCAAGGGACCTACCGCACCAGCCGCTCCGCCGATCACAATGTTCTGATCAGTGTAACGCTTAAGGCAAAGTGTGTAGATCAAAACATAAAAAATGTTAGCAAGCAGTGCGATATAAGCAGCAGCCGGAGTGGTCCATTTGTAAAGGACTACGAGCGAAAAAGCGGCAAGTACTCCGCCAAATAAAAATCCTCGAGCAGCTGAAACCTGACCAGAAGGCAAAGGACGGCCGCGGGTTCGGTTCATCACCAAATCCAAGTCCGCATCCAAGAGGTGGTTGAAAACCGAGGCAGAGGCTGAAGACAGGAATGTACCTACCACCGCTGCGACCATCAGTGCCGGAGCAATGCCAGAAGACGATGCCAGCAACATGGTCGGTAACATAGTCACAACTACAAGCAGAGAGATAGTTGGCTTAGTCAGCGGCAAATAGCTGCGCCATCCCGCGGCTAAAGCTGCAGGATGATTATGAGTGGTAGAATTTGACACGCCAGGTCGCTCCAATGCTAGTCCCTGAATCAAAAGCATTGGTGTCTTATCACCAGCGCGGCGTCCAGCCTACCCAAATTGGGAAGAATACGCACAGATAAAATAGGGCGGGAAAGACCACCATGACTACCGCCAGACTAATCCAGCCAGCTGCTTCTTTTAGCGGATCACGTTGCGGTGTTAACGACATAAAAGCCCCTCTACTACAAACAGTTACTTACCTTTTTATCACGCGCCCTCGTGAGCAGCAAACCCCAAATCAAAGCCGGGATCCACGGTACCAATACCCTGACCGTTCAAGTAATCGTAGACGACAGCGTTACGCCAGACGTTTTTGATATACTCGCGCGTCTCACCAAAAGGAACTAACTCGACAAACATCAAAGGGTCAGCGTTATGGCGTCGTTTAAGCCAGGCATCCATGGCAAATTCACCAGCGTTGTAACCTCCGTAAATTGCTGGGGCAAAGCCTCGATACAGTGAGCTTAGTATCTGGAGGTAGCGACTTCCCAAGCGAATATTGGTGCTTGGGTCGAGCAGTTGATCCTCGATATTTTGGCTTGGGATACCTAGATCCTCAGCGTATTTCCTGGCTGTAGTTGGTATTAATTGCATGATGCCAATGGCATTTGCTGAACTTCGGATATCTGCAGTAAACCCGCTCTCCTGCCTTGAAATCGCCAGAAGCAGTGAATTTGGAATGTCTAGTTGGCGTGCCTGTTCTTGATAAAGTTGAAGATAAGGTTGCGGGAAATAAATAAGTAATTGTTCTGGCCAAAGCTGCCAAAACTCACTATCGATTTTGGCCAATTTTCCTGTTAGGCCGATTGCTGCGAGATAATAGCCAGCTTTGTATTGCAGGCGGCTCAAGTAAACAAAGGCACTCAGGTGAGTCTTGGGCGTTAGGCGGCTATTCATTTCCGCTTCTAGTTCGCTCACTGCAACCCGAGCTAGGGGCTGGATGTCTGCTGCTAGGAGCATCTCCGCCCTTAGCATAAGGTAGCCTAGTTTAGGGTGCTTACGAAGTTCGTTAAGCTTATAGTCTTGTACCTCTGAAAGTTGTTCGGAAAGGTTTGTTAGATCCCCTAGGCTTTTCTTCCATTCTGATGGCGAGAAAATCCCAGATTCCCCTGCCGCGACCACGCTGTAGTAGCTTAGAGGGTAACGGCTGATCATGTTTGCTACCGCTACTTCAGCCTCGTCGCTCTGCCCCATTTTCTCAAAGCATCTACTCCGCCAAAAAATGGCCGCGTTTTTCTGGCCTTCGTCGAGCGTGGATTGTTGAACTTTGGACCAATACTCATTGGCACTGGAACAGTTGCCAGCGAGGTACTCATAAATTCCTCCAGCCCAGGCTAACCGCTCTCGCCATTGGTCATTGATGTCCGGTGTCCTGAGCGCTATCGCAGTCAGGGAACTTGCGCTGTGAAAGTGCCTCTTTTCAACTGCCACCCTGGAGGCGAGTGTATGATACGCATCGACAGTCAGGTTTGCTAGCTGCTCCTTCTGACCTTTTTTGAATGGTACCTTGGTTGATTTTGCTGTTTGGCGAGCAAGCAAGAGTGCATTGCGAGCGAAGACCTTAGCACTCTCGAGATCTCCGACTAGCGCACGATACCGTGATGCCCACAGCGTTTCATCGATTCTTCGTAGTACTAGGCTTATTGAATCTATGCCCATTGACTTGTCTGTGACACCGGGGTTTGCCCACAATTTGACCAGGTCAATATAGGTTTCAGCTGCCTCTATTCTTTGGCCTACGGAGCGTTGTAAGTTGATCATCCTTCCAACTGCTTCGACAGCCATGCCCTGGGTTTCCAATTGATTCGCAAGTTTGGGATAAATCTCCCTAAAACTGTTTATGGCAGACGAAGAATTGTAACCACATTGTTGTTGGGTTAAAGCGGACCAATAGTCCTTAACCGAAGTGTCTAAGGTACTCTCCCAGGTAACCCAATTCGGAGTTGAGCTGTTTGACTTGCGGCAGAACTTTTGCGCCAATTTTGTCAACAGTGGGTCACTTACTGGTACTCCAGTCATGTTTAAAGAGTCTGGAGCTGAGCTTGCAGAGGTGACCGGACCTGTTGGTAGCCATTTTGCCACTAACTGTCTCAATAACGGTCTAATTTGCTCCTCGCGGACTATCCCCATCTCGGTCATATATGGGCTAAGTTTCCCATTTTGGGACTCAGTCATTAGATCTCTGGCGAGGGCATCGAGGTCAGTTGGTTTTCCAACTGCCTCAGCATAATTCTTGATCCAACCTTGAAACGCTAGTTTACCAAATGATCCATGACTTAGCTTTAAAGCTTCAAACCATGCTGCAGCGGCGGCCTCCGTATTTCCAGCTTTCTCGAGCTCCATAGCCTTCAAGATTACTCTCAGATCCCTTACGCTGGTTTTAGCTTCATTATGTTCGTCGATAATTGCATCAAATGCTGCCAATTGACTCGTACCAATTACACGCGGTTTGGATGGGCGCCCCTTTTTGTGCCGGGGCTTTGTCACGATCTGATCGGAACGCAAGTCTTGTTCTGACGAAGCACAGGCACAAGTTGCTGTGATCAAAAATGCCGCAAGTATTGTCTGGGTGTAATTAAACAGCATTTATTCATCACCCGGTTTTTCAGAGCTAAGGCTAAAAACATGAGGAGTTCCTGAAACTAAAAGGGCTAGGTGGCCTTGAGCCACTCGCATCTCCACAAATTTGTCCGTCGTTGAGAAGGGCAATTTCGTTGCGGAACCTGTTTTAGATGATACGTCGTATATCTCAACATTTTGATCATCAAATAGATAAGCGTGATTTGACCCAGAAATCGCCATTCCGCGAAGTTTTCGTCGTCCTTCTATAGGAATGTATTGAATAGGCTTGCCATCAAGGCTCAGTCGCATCACGCCTGTGGAGGATAGTGCGAGTAGTTCATTTGAGGCTATTTGCAGATCTAGGCCATCTGACTTCAATTTGGCGCAGAGCAGGCTTGTATGTTCAGAGGTGGCGAGTTCAACATAGCGGATTTCACGTTTATCTAAATACCAAAGACGTTGCTTTGTGACGTCAAAAACAACTTTTGAAGACTCTGGTAATTGGAAGTCAAACCGCGATGAGATGGATTTCGTGTATCGATCAAAGCGTACGAGATTATGAGTTCGAATGAGCCAGAGGTTATCTCCTGCTCCAGCGAACCCCAAAGTCCTATCTTGGACATCCAATTCGTATTGAAGAACTCGTTTTGGCGACCAGTTGACCTGAAATAGTCGAGAATCGGATGCTACGAAATCACTCAGACCATCAGTTCCCACTCTCTTTAAGGGAGGTGAATTTTCATTTTTGCCGTCGATAAGTTGTAATCTGATTAGTTTGCCAGTATCTAAATCCCACTTCCAAAGTGTGGTTTGACCCGTCAAAACGAGTGTAGTTTTTGACGTGAAGCGCATATCCGTTAGTGGGCTGTCCTTAGCCAAAACCCCTTGGTGGTAGGGTGGCAACAGTACCTCTTTGGCGTAAACACGTTTATGGTCCATGGACCAGCTTTGGGTGGAGCCGGCAAGTAGAAGTAATATCGAAAGATTTGCCATTATGATCAGACGCAAGGAGTGACCCCTTCACGACGAAGCTAGTCTGTTTAGCTGTGAACGCGTTTATTATATTACGTCATCGCCAAGGCGTCGATAATACTGGCAAGTACCAAGTCTTCGTGACAGCGTCGGCTTTTCAATAAAACATCCGCATGATGACACTCAGCCAGCGCTGCTCGGTAAGAAGAGGGGTTTTTGACTCTTTGAACTAGAGGCAGATAGTTCTTGATCACAAAAGGTGGTACCTGCGCCGTTTGAGCGAGACCCGCTGGGGTCTTATTGCCCTTCGAGATAGCGGCGTGCAATTTAAGGGTCGTGCGGATGTGGCTGGTCAATATCGCCAAAATCGGTAGGGCCCTCTCACCTCTATTGAGTAGTTGAGAGCTAAGTGCATGTGCTTTAGCCCACTGCTCTTGCAAGAGTAGGCGCTCAAGTTGCGCGGCTTCGTCACTGCGCATTCCATTTAAGTGGGGGGCCAAGTCATTAGCGCTTAAGGCTCGTGACCTGTCACCAAATATACACTTTAGCCGTCTAAGCTCATTCAGGTTCAAAGCGAGGTCGTCGCCGTTAGCTGAAATCAATGCCTGAGTGCCATCATTGGTTAACTTAAGTTTAAGGCTCTGAGCAAAGTATCCAATCACTTGAGTAATTTCATTTGGCCATGGTTGATAGCATGGGATCAAAGCGGCATTTTGCTCAACGAATAACGACTTAAGCGGTACGGGTGGGTTTTCACCGAAGTAGATAAAACAAAGTGAGTTTGGACTTCGTCTCGCCTGCTTTATACAAGCTATCGACTTTACTATATTTTTTGCTGCCTCGCACCGTCTGATAAGGTACAGATTTACTGGGTCGAACAAACTTCCCTGCTGCAGCATTGAAGTCAGAGATGATTCGGTGATCTGAGCAGCCTCCACGGCTGTAACGACCGCACCATTTTCGATCGCACATTCGCTAAGCTTTCTAGAGGTCTCAATAATAAGAGCGTCGCAAGACCCGTAAGCTAGGTAAAGCCTACCTTTGTCAGGAGACGTGCCTGAAGCGAGCGCGACGCTCATTGCATCCAAGTAGTCGCGGAAAGAGCCGTGCTTCTGATACTTGGTGCCCAACTTTAAACGGACCCCTTGGAATTAGCGGATCGCGTGTGAAAACTGAGTTCTAAGTCCCATGACTTTTCCAGGGAACTTTGTTCCAGACGAGATTTCAAAAGTTCTACATCCGGCGGACGATCTGAGCTATGAACTAAAGTTAATTTTACAACATGACCTGAAGCATCCACCTCGATATCGTCGACTCGACTTTGCCTAGTCCTATCAAGCGCTGCAGCCAAGCGTAGAATGCCAGCCAAAAAACTCAGTCGTTTTAGGTCGTTAGAGCTTAAATCGATGCAGTCAGGGTGGTCTGCACTAGGTAGTCCTTTGCGTTGGAAGCGAGCGATCAGACCTGTGAGCTGACGCTCTGACTCTGTAAACCCTGGCAGACGAGAGTTCGAGATTAAATATTGCGAATGCCGGTGATAGTGGGGATTACTGATGAATTTGCCTGCCTCTCGAAGATAAGACGAGGCTTTCAAGGTTTTAATGTCTGCATCTGCCGAGTCGTTTGACAAGGCCTTGAGACACAGTGGCGCCAGCTGGTGATAAAGCCTCAACGCCAATAATTTAACCTTGGCAGCGTGAACCTGATTCAGGCCTAACCGCCTCGCGAACTGCAGAACACTGTGCCATTGAATATCTGGCAGCTCACCAGCAGGAGCATCAGTAGCTCGATAAAAAGTATCTGCCACAAGACCTTCGCGTAAGCCAAAAGAGGTAACAACCCACTCCTTTACGTCAAGTAGGCGTGTTAATTCTTCGAGAATTGCTGTACCTGCAAGAATAATTTCTGCTCGTGAATGGTCCAGTCCAGTTGCCTCACGAATCTTTTGCGGTGTCATAAGGGAGGCAAACAAGGAACCGATCTTGAACAGATCCTCTCGGGGAAGCACGTAGCCATTCGGATCTGACATTGAGGCATTGCCGAAGAGTTTTGCGTGAAGGAATGCAATGGCCTTGGCGGTGCCAGAAGAGGCTAGAGTTCGGTCATAGGATAGCCCAGACATCTCCTGCTGCAGAGGTGCAAGGCGTGCGTGAACATGGTCCTTTAAAGCCTCAAAGGCCAAGTCAGAGTAGGACGTTTTGAAAAAACGATCAGTAAGTGTAACGGCTCCCAGTTTGATTGACGATACAAATTTAATTTCATCGTCTTTCGCTACAATTATTTCGGTGGATCCACCGCCGACGTCTACTCCAAGGCACGGGATGTTATTGAGGGCAAGGCCATACCGCATTCCTAAAAAAACTAGGCGAGCTTCCTCAATACCGTCAATGATTTCAATCTTAATGCCTGAAGTACGTTCTACTTCTCGCAGTAGTCGTCGATGATTCTTAGCCTCTCTAGTAGCATGAGTTGCAACAGCACGGACGGTAGCCTGAAAAGGCCTAATAATCTCCTGCATATGAGCAAGAGCCTCCACCGTGCGCTGGATTCCGTCGTCTGACAAGTTACCATCTGCCTGGATGGCTTTGCCCAAGCGTAAATTAACCTTGTCATTGTCTAGAATTCGCATCTCACCGACGTGGTCTATCTCAGCGATTACCATGTGCGCAGAGTTGGTACCGATATCTATGGCTGCAATGGTCTTTTTCGGTAACTGAGATTGAGGCATGGGGCATTTACCGGTCTGACGAAATCGACTACGATTCCGTAGTAAAAAATTGGACCAAGTCGGCAACAAAAATACGTTAGTTGATTGGAAAAACCCAGAGAAAATGGCTCCAAGATATAAGGGACTGAAAAGTATGGGAAAAGCATCGACCACTGCGGTGAGTTGCGCGGCTATTTGTGTAGTCACTTTGAGTACGTTCGTTGGATGCAATAAGGCTACGAAAGGCCAGTCAGTAAGCGCTGAAATTGCTCGTGCAGGTAGGACGCTAATACCCACTGGACTACGGTACTCAGACCTAGGTCCTTCGATCAGTGATGCCGGTGACCGAATCGTTTTTACTTCGGGCAGAGATTCAAGCAGCACACCGGTTTTAAAATCATACAAGATTACCTGGGCATCACAAGCAGCGCCGGGTGAAACTAAGCGCGTGACCAATGTAGATATCGGCTATGAGCGAGAAGCTATCTTATCTCCAGATGGTCAGTGGATACTTCTTGCCTCGCTGAGTGCAAACCAGGTGGATATCTACATCCAGTCTTTTGACGATGAAACGGCAGCTATCAGAGTGACCTCTGATAGTGCTGTTGAGACGCAGTTGTCTTTCAGCCCGGACAGTCAGATGGTGGCATGGCTGAGTACTGATTCTACGTCAGGTGAAACCGCTGTAAAAGTCGCTAAAATTGGTGCCGGCACTGCAATTGATCTTAGTGATGTTAGGCAATTGCCCACCGAAAGTGAGCACGTCGATCAGGTGTTCTGGTTGCCCGCGGAAAGTGGTGCGGTTAAGCCGTACATTTTGGTTACAGCATCGGAATCGGCGGAGTCGTCAGGCACTTCAGATCTCAAGCAGCATGCTTTTGCAGCATTAGGGGACATCTCCGGGGTTACAGGTGTAAGTTGGCTTAAGGGCGTTCGTTTGGTTCCCAATTCGCGGCCGGCTGTAACTGCTTCAAATGCAGTGATGGTGGAACAAGTTATTGATTCATCTGCCCAAGCATTGCAGCTGGGGACCGGTACAACTTCAAGCTCTCCGAATTATGCTCCACTAAAGAGCGCGCCAATCTTTGTAAATGTTCCGGATGCAAAAATTTTAGATCGTTATGGCTACAGCTCTGGCTCCAGCAATCCGCCTCCAGGGTTTGACGTGCGGTCAGTTGGACTCACCGGGGACGGTGCGAATGCTTTAGTGCTGGCTGGGGTATTCTTCAGATGTAGCGGCGATACATCGGACCAATTTGGTACGACTTTCGCTTGGGCAAAACTAGACGCGACTCAACCATATTCAATGTTTAATCCATTGCTAAGCTTGGGTGGGGTAACGGAGCCGAATGCTAAGGTCTCCGAAGCATATTCTTTCGCGGCAACAGATCTTTGCTCCAATCGACAGACAGCTTCTGGACTTAGCGGCCACATTGACGATCAAATCTCAACTTTTGTAATAAACGGTCAGGCCACCAAAAGCGTCTATCGCGTGGTGTATGTTACCAGAGCAACGGCCAAACTTGATAAGACTTGTAATTTGAGCGCTGGAGATCAGGAGATTTGGGCACTAGATGTAAACGCCTCGGGCCAGAACTTTTACTCCATTTCAAACAATCATGACCCTTCGGTGCTTGATGGTAATACCCTGGTCCAGGGCGAGTGTAGGCTCTAAAGTTCAAGCCATTTCTTAGCAAGTTGCACGTCCAAGCGAATTTGATGCTGCAACTCCAAAAGGCTGGCGAATCGTATTTCGTCTCGCAAGCGACGTATTACGTAGTAGCTGGCCCTCAATCCGTACAGTGCATCCGGCCCCAAATCGTCCTTAAGCAGGTGGGCTTCAATGCGTGGCTCATTGCTGGCACCACCCACAGAT
Source organism: bacterium (assembly GCA_900299215.1). Lineage (GTDB taxonomy): Bacteria > Bdellovibrionota_B > Oligoflexia > Oligoflexales > CAIYRB01 > CAIYRB01. Next base: position 43,406 of record OMIY01000439.1, read on the forward strand.
GGACGCACACCTACATTCAGTACTGCGGGTACCCGCTCCTCAGGCATTCGTGTGATTGGGGCAAAGTCATTGCCTCCTGATTCTCTCTCTAGCCACACGTAGCCCACATAAACACCAAATTTCGGAATAAGCTGTTGGCAGCCTCCCAGATTGGCCGTCGGAAAGCCCAATTGGCGACCTAACTGGTCACCTTTCTCGATCTTGCCCTCCAACATATACGGGCGCCCCAGCATGATTGCGGCACTATTCATATCGCCGTCAGCAGCTATAGTCTGACGAATCCGACTGCTGCTGATGCGTTCGTTTTGGTGAAGAGAAGCCTGTCCCACACTTAGTTCTATTCCGGTTTCCGCAGCTCGCTCTGTCAAATATTCCAGATTACCAAGGCGTTTGTGACCAAACCTAAAGTCATCCCCTACGACCAAAGCCCGGACGTTCAGTGCATTCAACAGGTATTTATCGAAGAACTGCCTATGGCTAACTTGACTAAACTGAGCGTCAAAATTTTGGATGATTTGAAACTCTATGCCCAGTTCTCCGAGGCAGCGCGTCTTTTGGTTTGAAGTAAAAAGCAGTGGTTCTTCAGGATGACCGCGAAAAAATGCGTCCGGCCTGGGGTTAAATGTGATCGCAATTGGAGCTGCGGAAAAACGCGCGGCATATTCAGTCACCTTAGCGACTAGCTTCTGATGCCCCAGGTGACAACCATCAAAATTCCCAATAGTTGTCGAGGCTTTACCCGCATTGTTTTGTGCATATTTATTGAAATCTGAGACTTGAATCAATTTCATAACCTTGGTAATACCGGCTTGGTTATATTTTTATGGTGAAAATTTTATATGGTTAGAGATTTATTAAATTCAATATTCACGACTATGTTTTATGCTGATAATTATTGGATATTAATCCTTTTTGCAATTCTGGTTGCCTTGGGTTTGTGGTCGGCACTAACCAACTCGCGTCTTTCTTATATTATCAGTGGCCCTGCTGCGACCAAACTATTCTTGGGAGTTCAGCTTCGCAGGACCTGCAAGATGAATTCAAATCTATCTAGAGCTGATATCAGTGCGCATGTTGTTGATATCGACCTAGGCCATGTTATGTTTATCGCCACGAGCTCGTTTAGCAAAGGCGAGAGGCTATTGATTAGTTTCGCAAAAGTCCCAGATTTTGAGTCTGTCCATGAACCTTACCAGGTGACTGTAGCCAGTTGTAGAGCGTTGCGAAACGCTCCCGGTAGTTATGTGGTGAGGGCTAATTTTGCGCATATGGCTCCGGCACTTCGAATGCCACTGCGTGCGTTTATCGATCAGCTATCACGCCGACATAAATTGACACTTGCCCATTGATGGTTTCTGAGGTGGCTACATTGATTAACGGTCGCACCCAATTCATGGGGCTCTTAGGTGAGCAAATTAGCTATACGCTTTCACCAGCAATCCATAATCATGCCGCCAAGAGCTTAGGTCTCAATTTAGTGTACCTACCATTTCCCTGTCCGGCCGCCCAAGTCGGGGGCTTTTTGCGGGTTGCCTGGGAGATGGGCGCTATTGGATTTAACGTTACCACCCCGCATAAGTCTCTAGCTGCTACTTTGATCCCAGGTTGTCATCAAAGCTCAATAAACACTATCTATCGTGGCGTAGATTGGTGGCATGCTGCATCTACGGATGGCCCCGGTTTTATCAAAGGTCTTGAACACATGGGGGCGTCAATTGGTGAATTTGAGGACGTGATCTTTTTAGGCGACGGTGGAGTAGTTGCTGCTATTTTAGCGCATATCGCCGCTTTACAGGGCAGCAAAGAGTTGTCGCGATTGCCTCGCGTTTCAATTTTGGCCAGAAGTGGCCAAGTCAAGGAAGAGCTGACTTTGAATTGGCCAGACGCTGGTCTTCTTCGATTTGCTGCCCTTGATGTTCAGTCTTTAAAAGCTGCGATACGTAATGCCCCCAATGCATTGCTGATTCAGGCAACTAGCGCTCCTCATCGGGGTGAAGACCTAAGTTACTTGTTGCCGGCCCTCTCGAAATTTCGTGGAGCTTTCTGTGACTTGGTTTACGGTTATAGCTCAAACCTACTTTTAGACTGTAAACGGGCTGGTTTGCGTGCTCAAGATGGTCGAGCGATGCTAATTGAGCAGGCTCGACTTTCCCAGCAGCTTTGGTGGGGGCAGGCAGCCTCTTACGATGAATTGGAGGCGGCCTTAAACCTAGGACCTGCCCGTTAAATTTGAAAATCAGAAGTGACTACTTTGTCGTTGACTCTGATCGTTTGATCGCTGGTTAGCGGACCTGATGAAATTCGAAGGTTATACACTCCCGGTGCCAAGATCGCGTGGAATCTCCCGTTTCTGTCGGCTGTCCAACTGGCCGGACTGGACCCAGCATTGCTAAGTGATTGGATGGATACCAAGGCACTAGGTATGGGGCGGCCACGGATATCTCGAACTACACCTCGGATTCCACTTTGCTCAAGACGATCCAGAAGGTGCTGCCATGCTGGTCTCACTGATTCGACGGTTGTTTGTCTTTGGGCAAACGGTGGTTGGAAGCCTGACTGATCGCTGCTGACTTCTATGCAATACGCCAGCACATGATGATCGTGGTACATCCAGTCAATATCACTTCCATCAACGTCATATAATAACTCCCATGCTGTGCCTGGAGTGTATGAGCCCTGGCCTGTCTCACTTGGTATAAGGTCGGCAATTTGCTTGCCGATCGATTCCACGATGGCGCGATCTTCTGCGTGTCGTCCATCGCATCCATATGGGTAAATCACTATCTCGCTGTAAGAGTGATACGAGATATTAAATACTGGTTTAATGCGCTCTACCAATCGCATCACAGTTTGAGTCTCAGGCTCTGATCCTGCTGATGCTCCATGAAAATCTTGTGCCCAGGGCATTGAGCTCGATCCGCCGCAGCCTGACCACATATATGGATAGTTACGATTGATGTCGACGCCGTAGTTACCGCGGACATTTTTACGCCACATATTGTTACTCGACCACACTGTGTTGCTGCCATCCGGGTTTACCATGGGGAGCAGCCAAATGTTGTTACGATCGACCCAATTGGTAACTCTAGGATCCGATCCATAACGAGTCAGTAGATATTCGGCAGTATCTAGAATCACCTCTACTGTCATAACTTCTCGAGCATGGTGTTCAGCATTGAAGAGAATCGAAGGCTTAGCATCTCTAATCGCATTGTCATTGCTGATTCTAATTGCCCAAATTTCCTCACCCTTCAAAGATTTTCCCAAAGACTCAAGGTGAGCAAGGTTTGGGTAGCTTCTCGCCCAATCTTCAAGCATTTCATGTACTTCGGCGGGTGTTTTGTATTCACTATCAGGCGCTGCCAGAGTATCAAGGGATTTGATGGTTCGGACTTCAATCCCCTCTGCAAGTAGCGACAAGCTATCTCGATCAGCGCTTAGATAAATATCCGCGGTTCCAGCTTTCAGGTTAACACCACCGACATCAAAACCTTTGGATCTAAGGCGATGAAGTTCTTTGTGTGAAGGGCTAAGAGTGATCTTGGCAACTGCTGACGGCCTTCCATGGTCTGCCTCCGTCGAGGCAAACAATGGTTTCTGGCCGAACACTGTGAGCATTAAGGAGATCTGTAGCCAGCGCACACTTCGCAGAGCCATAAAACGCCCCCCAGGGAAAAGATTCCAAGTTTGATAGGGTAATTTAGTTAGTTTACGTTACTTGGGAGGTAAGTAGTAGAGATACTCGCCGACTAGCCCACATGGATCCCTAAAGTATACGGCTCGGCCGTCGCTCCTGTCATAAGGACCCTTTAGAATCTCTGCGCCCTCGAGGGCAGCAAACTTGGCAAAGGCATCTACGGCATCTGGTGTAGGTGCAAAAAATCCATAATGATCTAGAGCTTGCCACCCTGCTTTGGATCCTGTGGCATAATTTTGCTCACCACCATGCTCGGGCTTAGAGACCGCCATGCGCGGAGTTTTAATGGCTAGAATGTCGTTGCCTACGGCAATAAAGAGGAGTTCTCCCCGATCTTCGACAATCCTGAGGCCTAAACTTGTAGCAAACCACTTTTTTGCTGTTGCGATATCGTCGACCACCAAGCCCAGATGATTGAGGCCGCTAATTGTAAAGTTCATGGGCAACTCTCTAAGGTTTAACCTACTGGAAAATGGCATCGACAGAGGAAAACTGTCTGGACTCTCGCCACAACGGAAGTAGTTGGCGCAGTAAGACCGTAGCCTGTTTGAAGTCTAGCTGAGCGTCTTTGTCACTTATTGCTTGGGCAGGTTTAGAGTGAACTTCGAGAAAGTATCCAGACAGGTAACCAGTGGCTGTAGCGGCGCGCGCTAGCACAGGCGCAAAGCGTCTTTGTGCGCTGGAGGTCTCCCCCCCATCACCACCTGCGGCTGGCAACTGCGTGCTATGGGTAATGTCTAGAATTACAGGTGCACCAGTTCCCGCCATGATAGGCAAGGCACGCATATCAACAACTAGGTTGCCGTAACCAAAGCTGAACCCCCGCTCCGTTAACAAAATGTCGGCCTTCGAGCCTGTTGAAGCAGCGGCATTACGAGCCTTGCTGACGATACTTGCCATGGCAGCGGGTGCCATGAATTGGCCCTTTTTAATGTTTACGGCCCGTCCACTCTGAGCTGCTGCGACCACCAGATCGGTCTGGCGGCATAGGAAGGCGGGTATTTGCAAATAATCACAGACTTGAGCAACTGGTGCCACCTGGTGCGTCTCGTGGACGTCAGTCAAAATCTTGAGGCCAAATTTAGATTTTAAGTCAGCAAACCATTTGAGTGTGGACTCCAGGCCAGGCCCACGAACACTGCTTGCCGAGGTCCGGTTAGCCTTGTCAAAGCTGGCTTTAAATACGTATTCAAAATCCAGCTCGGATGCCAATCGAGACATGTGGTCCGCTACTTCCGTCATCAGTTCGATTGATTCGGCGGCGCAGGGTCCGGCAATGATGAGGGGGCGCTCGCGTCTCGGGGCGGTGGTCATTTGAGGCTCCAGGTAAGCTGTGCGATGAGTCAAATCAGTGATCCAACCAGTTATCCATTGACTATCACAAAATAGGCGCATACATACTAACTTCCTTTTGGGCAGCATGGCGCTTTAGCTCAGTCGGTAGAGCAGAGGATTGAAAATCCTCGTGTCCCCAGTTCGATTCTGGGAGGCGCCA
>OMIY01000440.1 GCA_900299215.1 bacterium
AAAGTTGCGGAAGGTCTGCGCGATAAAATAAGAATTCAAATGGAGCAAGGTCGAACTCTAGATGTTTACGCTGTGACCGAGTCTTATGGTCACGTTTATGGACTAGAGGATGTCGAAGTATTAGTTCGAGGTAAGGCGATAGGAAGTACAGACCGCTTTGGGCGCTTGTCGCATGTATTTGCTGGCAAAGGTGATGAGTTAGTGCAAGTCGGGTTAAAGCCCGAGTCTTCTATTCCAGAAAATTTTGAAACAGACTTTGTAGCATCGGATCAAATGACTTTAGTTAAATATTTTGCCCCTCTCGAGCCCCCTGCCGTGCGCATCGCTGTGCTTAACCTACAAGTTTCAGGTGGTATCCCAAGTGCGGATTCTGGAAAACGCATAAGTGATCTCACTAGATTAGTGGACAGTTCGGTTCGAAAATATGTGTTTGGGTCCATGGCCTTTAAGGAAGTACCTGCTGAGCAGATAGAACAAAAAGCTAAGAAGATTGCGCAAGATTTACGGACAATAACGAAACGTGGCTGGAAGAGCACCGACTTGAATGCCATGGTCGATGCAGTGATGCAGCCGCATCTGATTATGGCTCCGAAGCCAATGATTGAAATTAGCGTAGTCAATAACGAGGGACGGGTAATCGCTGCCGCAAAAGAGGAGCTTTTAAGTCTCGACGATTTAAACGGTTTAGATAAAAACATTGCAAAAATTTCCGAGCGTATTGATAGAGTCTTTCCTTTCGAAGGAGCCGTGCTTAAACGAGACGGCGACCTTGTGGTAATTAATCTAGGGCGAACTCAGGGATTTGGTATCAAGCCGGGTGATCAATTTGATTTGTTCGGAGCCCAATCTGAGAAGCTGGGTCGGCGTCAAAGCTATGGCCGCATCGGTACTCTAACTGTTCGGTCCGTTTCAGATGACTCATCAGTGTGCGGTATTAATCAGTTATCACCGCGAGCCGCAGTGGGTCGCGGTGATTTGGTCAAACTTCGTGGACGCAAGTTAGGTGAAGTGCGAACGGCGCAAATCAAAGTTTTAGATGGTCGGGGATCCACAAATCGACCAGTCACACAAGCCAACGTCTATTTTAATGATGAATGGATAGGAACAACCGATGTCGACGGCAAATTGGATTTGCCGAAATTAGAGGCGGGTCAGCTGAAAGTTGTCAAAATAGGCTTTAATGAATTGCATGAAACAATTTCTGGTCGGAATACAAATCAGATTACAGTCGTTCTCCAACGACAAACTGCGGTTCTTAAGATCGATTCTAGGCCGAGCCATGCAACTGTAAAAATTGATGGCAATATTGTAGGTGTTACACCTCTAGTGACCCCTCTCGAGGTTCATAGTGGATTTCTAAAGTTAGAGTTAGACGGCGTGGTCGGCTATCGTCCTTATAAAACCGTGCTTGAACTCGATCAGGGCGCGCTCGCTCTTGTTGGTGACGAGGCGATTGTGTTGGAAAGGGATGTAAGATCTATCGCCCAGGGATTACTTAAGGCGGGTAAGGCGCAAGAGGCTGTAGAGCAGCTCATGACTATTAAGCCTGAGCAAGCTGATTATCTTATGGCAAGACATGAGGTTGGCGAGATCTACCTTAATCAACTCGATCAGCCGGCTAAAGCGGCAGCTGCATTTGGCGAAGTGACAAGCAATGAGGCTGTGAAACAGTTTACCGACAAAAGGTTCGTACCATCACATATTAATGAGGGTATAGCCCTTTTTGCGACGGCTGAAAAGCTGGCAGCGGAAAATCCGGAAGCAGCACGTGCTCATTATCAGCAGGCTTTAGTTGTATTTGATAAGGTAATGCCGTTTCTTCGGTTCGTAGCCGCTAAAGACTATCCTCAGGCTGTTCATAACGTCGACTATCACCGTGCTTTATGTCGTCATAGAATTTGGACTGTGACTCAAGATCCGAAGCTCCTGGTGGAAACAGTTCGCGGCTGGCGAAATTACCTTGAAGGCAGTGGTCGCACTATCCCGATGAGTGAAGATTCGAAAACCTATGTCGGAAATGCTGAAGTCTTTTTGAAACAGGCGTCTGCACAGTTAGGTGGCGCACGTGGTACTGTGAGGCAGTAGTAGGTGAGTCCCAGATTAAAAGCTATCGGATCTCTGGGTCGGATTTTCATAATCCTGGCTGGTTTACTTGCGAACTCTGCATGTCACTTTAAGTTTTGGGAGAGTCGAGTCACTGAGCCTGATGCGGGTGTTCCACTCGAGGGTTTCGTGGCTCAGGACGGCCACTACTTTCCGCGCTTTGTCGCCCAGTTTTTTGCTGGATCAAAAACTTTTGCTAAGGCTTTTCCGCGGCTTGATGATGCCAGTGAAGGCGTGGTCTTAATTGAGGTCAAACAACTAAATAGTGCAGATAACAAGTTTAACGAGGCTAATTTAAGTTGGTCGGCCGATGGTGTTTACCTTGGGTACGAAGTTCTAGTCGACGGTTTTCGGAAAATCATGCTTAAGGACCTAATCGGTAATTACTCGCGTGAACTTCAGGTTATTCCGAAGGGTGCACAAGATTTTCTGGATGGAATGGTGCCGAGGTCTGTGCAGTCCTACAATGCTGGTCTTAGATGGTCTCCAGACTCAACGCGGTTTGCATTTATGTCTAATGGTGGCGTGGGTGAATATAGTATTTATGTGGGTGCGATTGGTGCCAAAGAGGAATCCGTTGGCCGTAGTAAAAGCAAAGATGGCTATGCAACCTGGAGTCCTCGACGTAATGAAATCGCGTTTGTCAGTGCTCGTTCTGGGCGCGGAGATATTTACCTACTTAACCTCTCAGAAAACCTATTGAGCAGACTTTCTGATAGTGAAAGTGTGGATATTTTTCCAGAATGGTTTCCCTCCGGGGATGTCTTAGTCTACTCATCAGGAGATGCGCTGAGGCACAATTTATTTGTGGTGCGCAGGCATGGGAATACCTGGCAGCGACCCGTTGCTGTCACAGAAGCAGGGGCAGATCATCTGCGACCGACCGTTTCCCCAGATGGACGTCTAATCGCATTTTATTTACAGCAAGAGTCGCTGAGCGATACTGAAGCTGGCCGTTGGGATATTGCAGTGGTCCCCTATTTCGAGGGGAAAACCTACTCTCTGCGTGAGCTCAAAAGTATGATTGTCGCTGAAGATGTTGTAATTGATTTAAATACCGGTCCAGCATGGTCACCTGATAGTCGTAAGATATTCTATGTTAAGCATGACATTTCGGTGGCAAATCCGATTTATGCCTACGATCTCAATGGTGGGAGGAGCTACCTTTTTAACACTAACACGAGAATGAATCGCGATCTGCTTATCTCCCGACTTGGCATATTGAGCTTCCGTGCTCAGGTTGGGGCATGGGATAGAGTTTTTCTCGCTCTTACTAATCAGGGTGCGCAGATTCAAAAGGCGACATCGAATACAACTCCAATACGTTATCTTCATAACCTATAGTTAGGTAGGGTGAGTTATGAGAATTACTTTTAAATTTGGTCGTGTAGTCGCCTTCGCTGCAACGATGTTGGTCATTGAATCAGGTGTCAGTCATGCGGCGATCGATACCATAAGCTACGGCGAGACCACTCGGCTTGAAAGCCTAGATCCCTACACTGCACCAGAGGCTGCGAGTCAAAGACTTGGGGACTTGCTGTTCGATAGTCTTATTGATCTCGGACCTGGTGAGTCCTATATTCCTTCGCTCGCCAAGAGTTGGAAGATCATCGACGGCGGGACAGCTATTAGCTTGGTCTTGCGCGACGATGTTTTTTGGCACGATCAATTAGGAAAAAATGAAATCACACCTAAGTTCACAGCTGACGACGTCGTTACGACGTTAAGGTTAATTAATCATCCTTCGAGCGAAATACCGAATAAGGAGCGCTTTCAGGCCCTGAAGAATGTCGAGAAGCAGGGCTCGAGTCAGATTGTCATTAGGCTGAGTCGAGCCATGACAGATCCGTTAAGGTTGCTGACGTTCAAGATTCTTCCCGCTCACGTATTAGGCAGTACGGCATATCTGACTAGAGGTAGCGAATTTGCTCATCACCCAATTGGTACCGGACCCTACAGTTTTGTGCGGGCAACGAGTGGTGGGGAGGTGATGCTTTCAGCAAATCAAAAATATTTTCGCGGCCGCCCACAGATTCCGCAGATGGTTATGAAATCCTATGCCGACCAAAACGTCATGGCCCAGTCGTTGATGTTTAACTCTCTGGATCTGGTGACATATGTAAGTCCTCGTGATTTAGGTGAGCTACTTGGTGATAACAAGCTGGTCGTGGTTCCATATGATGCATTGTCTTATTCCTTTTTTGCGATGAATACATCGCGAGGAATTTTGAAAGATAAGCGTGTTCGCCTTGCCTTAAGTCAGGCCATCAATAGACAGGAAATGATTGACGCCTTTTTTCAAGGTCGTGGTCGACAGATTTCTGGTCCTCTACCACCGACATCTTGGGCTTACAATTTAGACGTTAAACCAGTGGCGTTCGAGCCAGCACGAGCTCGTGCTTTACTTCAAGCGGCAGGTTTGAGGTACAGTAACAATAGGTTGTTCACACCAACAGGCGAGCCAGTGACGTTGAATTTTGCTGTACCACTTGCCGGTGAGAGCGAAATGATAAAACGAGTTGTTTTAGCCTTCCAGGGATACCTTGAAGCTGTCGGAGTGAAGGTAGATTTAAAGTTCATGGATTGGTTGGTATGGAAAAAGAAGGTCATTGGCGAACATGATTATGACGTCACTATTGCTTCATGGTCGTTTGATGATGCCAGTAACATCACAAGTCTATTTCATAGTTCCAGTGCTAAGCCTTGGGGCAACAATTTTGTAATGTTTAAAAATGCTGAAGTCGATAGTCTTTTGACCGAGGCTGAGGCAACCAATGATGCGGATTTAAGACGCGCCATTTACCATAAGCTTCATGCCGTGTTGGCTGAGGAAGCCCCTTATGCTTATCTCTGGACATTACAACATCACGCTGCCCACCAGCAGAGATTACTTGGCGTGCAAGTCGAGCCTTTTGCCTTCTTTAAACATGTTTTGGCTTGGCGGATGGAGCCTTTAAATGTCCAAAACTGATACAGCTACAGCACCGGTAGAGGAAAAAAAAGACAATCGTTCGCGGGTAGCCGAGATTCTACAAGGTCCGCGTAAAAAGCGTAAGAGCTATGTATTTTTCGCGCTAAGTAGAGAACTATCGGTAGAATATGGATCTCAGTTTGAAGCCCTGATTAAGCAAAGCTTCAAGCAGCTCGGCATAAGCCGGCCGCAAAATGCGGAGGAGCTTAAACGGGGGTTTGCTAGGCAGATTAGTTTGATGGTTTATGATGATGATTTTTTGCCAGCAGACGAGGGGTTGTCTCTACTTAGGTCCATGAAAATGCGGCTTAATGAATCCTCTACACCGATTCTGTTCTTGACTCGTGATCCAGGCCGATTGATCGAGAATTATGCGAAAGTTCTAGCACCTTTTCAGGAAAACGATGACTACGTTGACTACCGCAAATTGACCAATGCGGAGATTTTTAATCGGGTCCGTGTTGCGGTCACATCCGGAAATAAAAGAAGAAGTCGACGTTATCGGACTAATCTGGATCTTTCCTATGGCTTGCTAGGTGCTGAAAAGGATTATAAAGCGAAGATTTTTGATCTAAGTATGCATGGAGCTATGATAAGGGATGAAACCGGCCGTATTTTTCACGATGCTGAGCAGCTTCGCTTGAGTATTCCACTTGGTAGATGGGCGGATCTAGCTGACGGCGAATATTTCAAAATTTCAGCTCGTGTGCGCCGCACCTTTATGATCGGCAAAGAGGCGGGAATTAGCTTTGAGCATCTTACAGAGGAAAAGAGTCTGATGTTGGCAAGGATTATTACAAGTCTTGCCAACGCACAGAATACTCGTCGACCACCGTCACTTAAAATTGGCTGAATAAATGTCGGAACCAGATTCATCTGTCGATTTGTTAGACCTTTACCGCTTGTGTGCTGCAGCGGGTGAAGCAGCGATGAAGTGGTATAAGACAGATAATATTGCGGTAGAAACTAAGGGAGATTTTTCTCCCGTTACAGCTGCAGATCTAGAAGCGAATAAAGTGCTAATAGAGGGTCTGCCGCGACTTCTCCCCGGTGTGCCTATTGTGTCCGAGGAAGGCGCGTCAGATTCCAAAGAGAAGATCAAAATCGTTATGACGGCCGATATCTACTGGCTCATTGATCCATTAGATGGGACTAGGGACTTTTTGGCCCAAACGGATGATTTCACGGTTAATGTCGCTCTTATGGTAAAAGGTGTCCCGAGAGTTGGATGTATTGTTGCACCTGCAAGATCGATGGCATTTGTTGCAGATACTATGGTCGGTGCTTTCCAAGTCAAAGAGGGAGCCTTAAGTTTGCCCAAGTTAGCGACTAGAAAGATTGATCCAAATCATTTGATTTTTCTCGTGAGTCGTTCTCATTTAAAAGGCGAGGACGATCTAGTCAAAAAAAACTACCCCAATGCACATATTCGCCGCGTCGGCAGCGCGCTCAAATACGCCCTGATTGCTGCTGGGCTTGCGGATGTCTCGATTAGGGTGTCGCCCACAAGTCTGTGGGATACTGCAGCAGCCCATTGTATTTTAATTGCTGCTGGTGGTGCTCTCTTACGAGCCGACGGTGGTTCCATCACGTATCGAACTGGTCGTATGCTCAACCCACCTTTTGTGGCCCTCGCTGACCCTGCGTTTGATTCGGTAGTCTTGAAGCAGATGCTATCAAATGGTTAATTCTTACTGAACCTGCAAAGCTTCATCGAGTAACGCATTCTCGTTAGGTTCGCCAGCCTCACCAGCGATTACAGCTTTCAAGTAGCGAATCACAGTTTGAGCCTGAACAGTTTTGTTCCAGGTTGGATCCATGTAGGGCATATCGCCACTTTCAATGGACTGAAGAATAATCGTTGCATCGCGATTGACCTGTAATGGTGTATTCAATTGGATGCCGCCGCGATGATGACCGTCTTGATGACAGCGACCACACGCGGTTTTGAAAATCCTATGAACCACTGGGAACGGTGGAACCGAATCCTCATTGGGATCATCAAGCGTGCCGGAAATACCAGTTGGTGTAAGGGCAAAAAGGTAGAAAATAACTAGTAGACTCGCAGGGAAAACTTTCAGCTGGCCTAGGCGGGTCATCATGATCATTCTCCACTTTTCATTAACTTTTCCATTTCCTGAACGAGCTTTTTATGGAAGCTGCTTAAGCTTTTCTCGCGTTGTTTTTCGTCATCAGACCACTTAGGTGGGTAAAGTGGTTCACTACAGAAATGAGTCAATCTGACTGGTCTCGGTATCGGAGTGAAGCCTAACCCTCTAGCTAAGAATACAGGAATTTTATAGGTCTTGTAAAACCATGCTGTCAGATGTGATGGGTAGACATCATACAGATCATCAGCTTTAGGACATGCAGCAAGGATGATTGGAGTTTGGGTTTTCATCGCCAGGCGGCAGAAACCAATGCGATGATCCCAGTTGATCTGATATTTTTCCCGGGAGGGTCTAAGAGCCTCGCGCATACCTCCTGGCGCAACCGTAATGACTTCGCCGTCCGTCAGCAGCTGTTCCGCTGATTCCTGGCTGCCCTGAACTGCGCCGAAGAAGTTGGCTGCAATCGGCCCCACTAACGGCACTTTGAAAAACAAACGATCGACTAGAGGACGCGGTAGGATCCCACGCTCTGTATACATCGCTGTCATTAGTAAGGTGATATCGTAGGTGGCAAGGCTATGGTTGACCGCTACTATGGCACTTCGGTTATTAGGAATATGTTCTATCCCAATGACCTTATGTTGGTGATATTTGCGCGCAGCTTCAAAGGCCTGAGCAGCAATGTTCAAAAGAACTTCATGATGTTTCGCGGGATTCAAATGCTAATCCTACCTGAAAAAGTGCACTGCCCAGGACCTGCAAGCAGCACGGGATCGCCTTTTGCTGGTTGCTTGACGTAGAGTCTTCCGCCAGGCATGTCGACCACAATCCAATTTTCTCTCTCTAGGAGCCCAGTGTCTAGAGCGAGCGCAGCAACGGCACAGGCACCGGTACCACATGCCATGGTTTCCCCGGCGCCTCTTTCCCAAACAAAGACTTGGAAGCCCTCCGAAACCTCCTGTCCTAGCTCTTGTGAGGCACGAGCGTGATCTTTTGAAGTCAAAGAGATTGGTCTGGCAAGATGGACATTGACGCCATCCCAAGCGTATCCCTTTTGCAAGGCGGGTCCGATTTTTAGCATTAACTCTCGGGAAGCTTGGTCTGAATTAATAACAATATGAGGATTGCCAATCTCGCAAGTTCCGATATCGCTAATGATGCTGGGGGTCTTTAAATCCCCGGCAATTTTCTTAACGGCATTTAGTGCGTCGTTATTCCACTCTACCTCGTCGTTTAATTGCGGCTGTCCCATCTCAACGATAACGAGTGGCTGAGCTTGTCGACCTGCCGCGAAACGGCAAATCAAACTTTCCCCCTCAACGATAAAGCCAACCATCTCGGGCAGTTCTTTTGGATTGCCATGCTCTTCATGCCGTTTGCGGACACTTAGTGCTGCGCAACGCAAACCATTGCCACAGTTCTTAGCAATGGAGCCGTCACTATTAATGATAGTTAAGCCATAAGGAGTTAAATCCTTGGTCTGCTTGGTTTGAATAACTAGAATTCCGTCGGCACCGATGCCAGATCGCCGATTGCAAATCGCCGTAGCTTGACGTTTGATACTGTCAAGAACGACATCACCATCGATGTCGCTAATCCAAAGAACGATGAAGTCATTCAAGCAGCCGTGCCATTTTTCGAAATTCAGCAACATAGATAGCCTCTATGGTTCGTCAACCAAGCGATAGCCCCGACCGCGAACACTCACTAGAAATTGAGGTTTACTTGGTTCGGATTCAAGGTAGCGCCTTAGCCTGACAATAAAATTATCAACTGTCCGCGTTTCAATATCGTCTTTCATTCCCCACACAGTATCGAGCAGATGTTGCCTGGAAAGCACTCGTTTTGGGTTCAACATAAACTCTTTAAGGACGTCGGCTTCCAATGCTGTGAGTGTATGTTGGCCAGTGGGAGTTTGAAGATGTAGTAATTCCGTATCGAGTTTGAACGGACCGCAGATAAGAACTTTATCACCATCAGTAGTAGCATTTGACGGTTGGAAGTACGTCGATCTTTTGACCATCCGTTTAACTCTCAGGAGAAATTCCTTTAAGTGAAACGGTTTAGTAATGTAGTCGTCTGCCCCTGCTTCAAATCCTCGCAACCGGTCCTCTTCTTTGCCGAGTGCTGTTAGCATCAAGATGTGAGTTTGATCGTCGGTTTGCCGAATGTGCTCAGCAACCTCAAATCCATTGAACTCAGGAATCATGACGTCGAGGATTACAAGGTCAAAGGGTCCATCATTGCGGAACTTATCTATGGCAATCTTGCCGTCAACAGCTGGCACAACCTCGTACCCTTCGACTTGAAGGTTGAACTGCAGATTAAAAGCTAGGTTTGGTTCATCTTCGACCAAAAGGATTCTCTTCTTAACCTCGTTCATTGCTGCTCCGTGGATACAAACACTGCCCGCATTTATTTTTGTTCAATTGGAAGTGAGACGTAAAACGTACTGCCCTGCCCACTGCCAGCACTTTCGGCCCAAACGCGGCCGCCAAGTACCCGAACGGCAGATTTGACAATGTACAGCCCCAATCCGGTACCGGGAATAGCTTTCTTGACAGCGGACTCACCGCGTCGGAAAAGCTTAAACAGACGTTTCATGTCTTTTTTATCCAGTCCGATGCCCTGGTCTTGAACGTACATGAACACTTCTCGTCCAAGTTGATCAAAACCTATTTTTATCGGTGACTGGCGTGGTGAGTATTTTATCGAGTTTTCAACCAAATTGTTGAGGATTAGGCTTAGTGCCATTTTTGAGGCTCGGAGAGTGAGTCCTGGTGGGCAGTCTATAGTGAGCCTAGCCCTCAGATCTGGATCCATATAAGACAGCTTGTCGACGATTTTGTTTATTAATTCATCCATTGCCACAGCTGACGATGCATCGTCGAAGCTAAGGATTCCTCGATCTAAGCGACCCGCGACGAGAATTTGGTCAATTAATCGACGTAATCTATCGATGTCGGAATAGATCATATCGGCGATACGCGTACGTGTACTTGGATCAAGTTCATGAGTCATCATGGTTTCAAAAGCTAATTGGAGGCTGGCAAGCGGTGACTTTAGCTCATGAGTCACGCTCGAAACGAATGTGCGCTGCTGCCTCGCTGCAGAACTTTGCCTTTGACCCGCAACGAAGAGCAAAATAGTCCCCACGAGCAATACCCCGAGCAGGATGCAGCCTACGACCAAGATGGCGACGGTGATTTCAGTGCTGAAGTATTCCTGACCAAAGCGCTTTGCAAGGGCGCCTATTTCAGCTCTCTCAGTGACAAACCAAATCACCCAGATAAGGGTGATGGCAAGCCATACAACCTGTAGTGACACAAAGATGGTGATCGGGTGCGTAATCCAGCTGAGTTGCTGAAGGAGTCGTGCCCATCTTTGCGTTATCCAGCGCCACATTTCTTAACTCTTGGCGGCCAACTTTTCCCAAGTGGCCTTATCAATGAATGCCGGTTTTACCAACCAGGCACCACCGTCGACTACTAAGATTTCACCAGTTATGTATGAGGCTGCACCGGAGGCTAAAAACAGAGCGGCATTGGCTATATCTTCGATAGTGCCCAGGCGCTTAAGTGGCACCTCGCCAGCAATTCTTTTGTCAGCTCCTAAAGGGGCTAAGCGTCGCATTCCCTCAGTGTCCCCAATGGCTCCCGGTGCGATCGTGCAAACTCTGATCCCATGTTCCCCCCATTCACAAGCGAGGTTTTTGGCTAGGGCATCAATCCCGGCCTTAGCTGCCATGACATGGGATTGCATAATGGTGCCTTGGTAGTGGAGTGTCGCAGATATATTTAATATCAAACTGTCGCCAGCAGCTTTGAGATGAGTAAAAGCCGCTCGTGACATATTGAAAGTACCTAGAAGGTCAATATCTATGACGGTTTTAAAGCCGTTAGAGCTAAGCTTTTCGGTCGGACATAGAAAGTTGCCGGCTGCTCCATTCAATAGGATATCGAGTTTGCCATAGTGGCTAACTGTGGCTTTTATAGCGCCCTCTGCCTGACTAAAGTCGCGCACGTCACCAGCAACAAAAGAGGCCTCGATGCCTTGTTTGCTAAAAGCAGCGCAAGCCTCTTTGAGCACTTCCTCACGACGACCCATGAGCATCAATTTAGCGCCGTGCTGACCCAAAGCCCTGGCAATACCATGGCATATACCAGTGCCACCACCGGTTATCAGAGCAACCTTTCCGGCAAGTACATCGGGACGAAACGGCGATTGGGACATGATGCCTCTCCCTATGAATTTTAGTGGTAAACGTAAAACTCGAAATCGTCAGAACTTACTTCACGCTTGAGCCGAAGGGCAGCATTAAGCAAGTGATTAGTGCCATGACTGCCAGTAAGCAAGTAGATTTCACGGACGCCAATACCGCGCAAAACTTTGCGCAAAACGGCTAGGAGTAAGGCCATTTGAGGGTCAGCTCCTATAGCCTCAGGTGCTAAATAGATACCGAGGCGAGTAGGGGCCCAGGGTGTTAAGGTTGCATGCATGTTGGTCAGCCAAGTCTCGAGGCCGTGTGAGCCAGAGTCCGGCACCGGCATGAGTACCAGTCCCCTTGGTTTGACGCCGTCAGAATCAAACAGGACCAATGGACCAGTTTCGTTAATTCCTTCAGTGGCAGCTTTTTGCAAAAGGTCGTCTGTGCCGATTTCACGCAGCAGCACTAAAGGATTGTGGTTGCCGAATTTGGTGATGCCGAACCAAAACTCACAGTCGGAGTCGCTGGCACTCCGAATTATGTGAGTTGTCACCCTATGCCCTGGGTCGACGTCTACCGATGGATTGTGTTCGTTGCCGGCTTGGTCGGGTAAACCGAGGGCCGGACTTTTATTGTCGGTGCCTTCGATCATGGGATCACTCATACCTAACTCCTACCAAAGTACTTTGGTAAGATTATCCCACTGGCGTCGATTTGGCGATCCGATCGAGCAATCCATTGACAAATCGACCCGACTCAGCCGACCCGAACTTTTTGGCCAGCTCGATGGCTTCGTTGAGGACAACCCTGTGCGGGGCGGCGGCAATTAAAAGCTCGAAAGTGGCAAGTCTCAGGACGTTGCGGTCGATCACTGACATCCGCTCCAGCTTCCAATTGGCCGAGGCTGATTGGATCAGGGCATCGATTTCGGCAGTTCGTTCCAAAGTGCCGCGGGCTATCTCACGTACCTCAGCAATATGGATTGCAGGTATTTGCTGATTAGCGACAAACCCTTGAAAGTGGCTGTCGGAAAATAGATAGAGTTTCTCCATCTCTGACTGATAGAGAAACTGAAGGGCGTACTCTCTCGACTTTGTTCTTGTATGTGTACTCACCGGCGCGCTAGCTCCGCTAGGCGACCCATGGTTTTGACCATACTCAGCGCGGACTGAGCAGCGTCGACACCCTTATTGCCACCTTTAATTCCTGATCGAGTCAGTGCTTGTTCAACTGTATCGGTTGTGATGACTCCAAAGATCACTGGTACCCCGGTATCGATGCCAACCCTTTGCAGACCAGCCGCCGCTTGGCCGGCAACTAGATCAAAGTGCGGGGTGTCGCCGCGAATAACGGCACCCAAGCAAATAATCGCCGCGTAGGTCTTGGATCGTGCGGCTTGAGCTGCCACGGTGGCTAACTCAAAAGCTCCTGGGACCCAAAGGGTATCCACATGGTTGCTCTCGACGCCAGCCTCTTGAAGGGTGTCTTGAGCGCCGCTCAACAGTGACTTGGTAATGGTATCATTAAAGCGGCTGACAATGATCAGGTAGCGTGCTGCCATTTCGGATTCCTTATATAAATTCATGCGATTATGTCAGTTCAGATGGAATTTCGACAGTCCCAACCAGGTCTAGGCCAAAGCCAGTGAGGCCTTTTAGTGGGGCCGATCTTGAGCGGTGAACCCGCATCCTGCGCACCCCGAGAGTGCGTAATAATTGAGCCCCTACCCCAAGTTGGCGTGGATCCATTGGGGACTCTTGGAGTTTGCTACTGGGGGTGTGGTGCAGATCGCCAGAATGTGTGAGGACTTCAAAGTCCGAGGCCAGGCTAGACTGGGTGTCCGGCTGGGTCAGGTACAGAAGTACAGCATGATCATGGTCACGCAGAAGCTTAAGGGAATAATCCAAACGCACACGGCTTGTGCCATTGCTTAACCCGAAGACATCTTGCAACGGGCGCTGTCTGTGAACCCGAACCTCGGTCAAATGGTCAGCGAAATACTCGCCTTTAATGACAGCTAAATGGGTTAAGCCGTCTATTTCGCTCTTAAACAGAATGCTTTGGAAGTCACCGTAGGCGGTCTTGAGACTACCTTTGGCCAGCGTTTGGATCAGAGACTCTTGATGTAGCCGATAGCTAATCAAATCCGCGATCGTGACAATCGGCATTTGATGACGTTTTGCAAAGGTTTCAAGGTCCGGCATTCGAGCCATTGTGCCATCATCGTTCATGATTTCGCATATGACTGCGGCGGGTGACAGGCCTGCCAAGCGCACGAGGTCAATCGAGCCTTCGGTGTGCCCAGCACGCTGCAAAACCCCGCCTTTCCGGGCCTTGAGCGGAAAGATATGCCCCGGTACCACTAGGTCCTCGGGTTTGGCATCAGCCGCAGCTGCAACTCGAATGGTGTGTGCTCGATCAGCAGCAGATATGCCGGTTGAGACCCCATCACGAGCCTCAATGCTTACCGTGAATGCCGTAGACTTTGATGGGACGCGCTTACTGCTATCTTCCATCATCGGCAGTTCTAGCTTGCCGACAGCTTCTTCAGTCAAACTAAGACAAATCAGGCCTCGGGCCTCTTTGGTCATGAAGTTGATCTTCTCAGCCGAAACATTTGCGGCGGCAAAGACCAAATCACCCTCGTTTTCACGGTCTTCATCATCGACCATGATCACCATGCGGCCATCTCTGATGGCTTCAATTGCGAGGTTTACCCTAGAAGTGGCAACGTCCTGAGATGTCATAGAGCTAGCTCCAGTGGAACAAGTCGCGGATGCTAGCAAAGATTTAAGCGTGATGCACTGTTTTTTAAGCGAATTATTTCCCTTTAGATCTTATGATCTTAGGTAATTCTACCGGTCAGCCTCTCGAGATATTTGCCAACTAAGTCGACTTCAACATTGATGCGGTGGCCCGGCTGTAAATTACGAAATGAGGTAAGGCTCACTGTGGTAGGTATCAGCATGATGGTAATTTCCGTCCGGTCCGCATGGTCTTCGACGCTATTTACGGTAAGGCTGACGCCGTCGAGGCAAATGGAGCCCTTGTTGATCACATAGCGACTCAGTGACCTAGAAATACTGACGCGCAGATCCCAACCTTTGGGTTGCTTGCCGACTGCAGTAACTTCACCCACACCGTCAATGTGCCCAGACACCATATGGCCGCCAAGGCGGTCCCCAAGCTGCATAGCTCGTTCAAGGTTGACCTCGGTGCCCTCAGTGAGGTCGCCTAGGTTGGTCCGATCTAAGGTCTCGCTGCTGACGTCAAATGCCAACATGTCGAACTTATTGCTGGTAACGGTCAGGCAGCAGCCATTCACAGATACACTGTCGCCCAAATTAGTTTCATAGCCTTTGCCAGCGTCAATAATCAGCTGGGTGATCCCGCCCATAAGGCTAGCCGTTGCCGCTGCGGGCTGTGAGATCGAAAGAATCTTGCCGGTGCGCTCAACAAGTCCAGTAAACATTATTTATCATCCAGGCTGTGGATCTCTCGCATGAACTCGCTAGGATCCTTGAAGTCTTTGTAAACTGACGCAAACCTTACGTAGGCGACCTTATCCATACCCTGCAAGTGACCCATGATCAGGTCACCGAGTTTTTGACTGGGGACGCTACGCTCACCCGACTCTTGGATCTGCTTTTCAATTCGAGCTATCATCAGGTCGATCTGATCGTAACTGATCGGACGTTTTTGACAGGCAATTTGAATTGATCGAAAAATTTTATCGCGGTTATAGGGCTCAACCCTGCCGTCTTTTTTGGCGACGGAAAAAGCGAAACTTTCCTCACGTTCGTAAGTGGTAAAGCGATAATTGCAGGCCATGCAACTGCGACGGCGTCGCAAACTACGACCCGCATCCAGGATCCTGCTTTCAAGGACCTTGGTATCGTCAAAGCCGCATTTTGGACACTTCACTGCTCACTCCCCTGTCCCCGAACGGTCGAGCTCTCAACTCAGCCCTAGTCGGTCCAAGCCGGATAGAGCGGGAACTTACGAGCCAAAGCCTCGACTTCGCGTCTTAGCACGGATAACTGCTGATCGTCACCGACGTGTTCAAAGGCCAGCCGTGTCCACCGGGCAATTTGGTCCATTTCAGGCTGTCTGAGCCCGCGGGTCGTCACTGCAGGCGTGCCTAACCGGACTCCACTGGTAACAAATGGACTTCTTTTCTCCCCCGGGACCGTATTTTTATTGGCAGTTATGGCTATCTTGCCTAGGGCCTCTTCCAGCTGCTTTCCGCTGACCGGAGTATCGCTCAAATTGATTAGGACCAGGTGATTGTCTGTTCCACCCGATACGAGTTTAAAGCCACGCTCCAGCAAACCTTCAGCTAAAGCCGTAGCATTGCGGACTACATTCAATTGGTACTCACGGAAGGATGGCTGCAGAGCTTCCTGGAAGCACACGGCCTTGGCCGCAATGATATGCTCCAATGGACCGCCTTGGGTCCCCGGAAATACTCCTTTATTGATTTCCTTGGTCAGTGCGTCGTCGTTCCACATGATCACGCCGCCACGAGGGCCGCGAAGGGTTTTATGGGTAGTTGTGGTCACGACGTGAGCGTAGGGAACCGGACTTGGGTGCAGTTTAGCTGCGACTAACCCAGCGATATGGGCCATATCGACGACTAAGTAAGCTCCCACCTCGTCGGCTATTTTGCGGAATTCAGCAAAATCGATTGTTCGTGGGTAGGCGCTTGCACCCGCGACGATGATCCTAGGTCTGACTTCCTTAGCCTTGGCGCGCACTTCATCCATGTCAATGAGGTCAGAGCCGGCTTGCAACTGATAAAAATGCGACTCGTAAATCAAGCCTGAAAAATTAACTTTAGACCCATGAGTCAAGTGGCCGCCATGAGCAAGGTCCAGGCCAAGGATGCGATCTCCGGGTTTGGCCAATACTAAGAACACAGCCGCATTAGCTTGGGCCCCAGAGTGAGGCTGAACATTCGCATATTTGGCACCGAAGAGTGAGGTGAGTCGCTCTATTGCGAGGGACTCCATCTCATCGACGACTTCGCATCCGCCGTAGTACCGTTTACCCGGTAGTCCCTCGGCATACTTGTTGGCGAGGACATTACCCATCGATGCGATGACTTCGGTAGAGGCAAAATTTTCAGAGGCTATTAGTTCTAGTCCCTCTTGTTGCCTCTTTAACTCGGACTCAATCAACTTGTAGACCTGTGGGTCTTTGTTGGCCAAAATTTGCCACGGCTTCTGCACGGTATCTCCCCTGCTACCGGCGCTCGCTCAGTGTCAAAGTGTTGTCACCAAGTCAACGAACGCAGAGCTTTTTTTCGATCTCGCGAATTTTCTCAAGGCGGGCCTTATGCCGGTTGCCTTCAAACGGTGTGTCTAACCAGAGATTTACTAATTCTGCTGCACGATGGTGGTTAAGTGCGCGCGCACCGAGGCAGATGATATTGGCGTCGTTATGAGCCCGACTCATCTTGGCGGTGAACTCATCCCAAACCGAGGCAGCTCGGACCCCGGGGAACTTATTTGCAGTGATGCACATACCAATGCCAGTGCCGCAAATTAGAACCCCGAAGTCTAATTTCCCACCCGAAATATCAGCAGCAAGTATTGCTGCATAGTCCGGGTAATCAACAGACTTTTCCGAATCGACGGCGACTCCGTAATCGATGACATCGAAGTTTTTCATCTTCACAAACTCGGCAATGAGCTGCTTAAGCTCCTTGCCTGCATGATCCGACGCTATCCCGATCTTGGTTGCCATACTCTCGGATCCTCAAAAATTAGGCGTCTTCAGCCTTTTTGATGAAGGAGACGGCGTCATCAACGGTACGGATGTTCTCGGCCTCTTCATCAGGGATATCAACGCCAAAAGCCTCTTCCATCGCCATGACTAGCTCGACGATGTCCAGGGAATCTGCGCCTAGGTCTTCGATAAACTTGGCCTTGCCGACGACGGAGCTCTCTTCTACGCCGAGCTGATTAACGACGATTTGCTTCACTTTTTCTTCGACGGAAAGAGACATGCTGGCCCTCCATTATGATGCCACGAAAATAGTTAGTCTGGACGTAGCTGTCCTAAAAAACCAGAGTCCTCGCCATTTTGCAAGAGCATTCCCGTGCCATTAGAGGCTATGCTAGGCTGGGATTAGACTCTAGGATGAGATCCATGGCAGTTCCCGTGACTAGCGACCGGCATTTGATAACAGCTCCCTTCGTGCTTGCTTCGGATGTTCACATTCAGGATTTGACGGATAGTCGTTCGCAACTCCTCCTGGATGCTTTTGAGCGACTGGCGCCCGAAGTCGAAGCTTTAGTGCTAAATGGCGATATTTTCGATTTTTGTTTCGGCGAAAGTTCTTATTTCCGTCGTAAATTTCGTCCTTTTGGAGCGGCGCTTGAAAATTTAGTCACGCGTGGAATTCGAGTGTACTTCATCGAAGGTAATCATGAGTTTCATCTTGAGCGCATCGGTTGGGACGGAGTTCAGATCGTTCAATCTCGTGACTTCATCGTAACACTTGAGTCCGGACACAGAATCAAGCTGATGCACGGTGACTTGTTGCTAGATGAACCCATCTATCGGGCCTTTAGAGCCACGTTAAAATCCCAGTTTGCCAGGCGGACCGCTGCGCTAGTTCCGGGTAAACTTTTGGATGCCTATTCATCGCGACATGCCAAGTTTTCGCGAGCACAAGATCGCTATCGCACCCTGAACCATGACAAAATTCTAAGCGCATTCACGAATTGGCTTACTTTAGATGAGTGCCATCACGGAGTGATTGGCCACTTTCATGTGCCCTATGCTGAGAAACACGCCGATGGTAAGCGAATGATGCTTAGTGTGGATTGCTGGGATAAACCGAATTTACTGCTGTTTGCGGATGGGGACTTTAGTCGGGTCTATTTGAGCGAGCCGGGCGCCCCGTTTGAGGCTACACCGGCCCAATCATTTTTTAGTGAGGCTTAGGTAGGAGGCAGCCCGGCTTCTGCAGATCAACCTCTACGCCGCTGGTGGCAAGGCAGCTGTGAAACCAAAACACTTGCTCGCCATAGCCTATCCCTTTGCGAACCACAATTTTGCCGGTGCGGTCAACTTCGCAAGGGTTGTTGCGCGTGCAGCGGGCTCCGTCCTCATTGATAGTGTTATTGATCCCAATGATAGTGCGGTCACTTCCGGCGATGATTGGGGCTCCTGACGTCCCGCCAATCACGGCACAGCCGTTTTCAGAATATCTGATGGCATCACGGAAGATCCAGCCGTCTTCACGGAGTTCAGGTACAAAACCGTCAATTGAGCAGGTGTAAGTGCGGCGCCAATAACCGGAGACGATGTTAATTGGCGTGCCTGCTGCGGGCTTCTGATCGGTAACGGTTAAGGGGTCGATACCATATTGCTCTTTAATTTCCTCATAGGTTTGGTCGAGAAGGTAAAGAGCTACGTCCGTATCTGTCATGGTTGCATAAAGCATGGCTTTAGCATTGACTGTGCCAAGGACATTGGAGGCGCTGCGATCGAGTAAGTTGAAGGTACGGCGCGATGGCAAGTTGACAAGTACTTCACCTGGTTGAGGTAGTTTACGCTCGACGCAATGGCCATTGGTTAAGACCAGTGCCGGGCTTGTCGGTTCAGCTTTGCCAAACTGCACCAAGGCACCAGAACAGTTACTTAGAGCCACGGTGCCAAGAAAATTCTTGGAGGTTTCAGCGACTTCACTTTCATTCGCTGGTTCACTTAGCATTTCGTAGCTTGTGGAGTCACCGACGGGAATGGCGAGCGCGGGACTAGTAGTGCCGATTGAGAGACTTGCTAATCCCAGAAATAACTTAAGGTTAGACGCAATTTTCATGGTTGACTCCGGGCAAAGGCCTTAGTGCCAAGGTTCCCCTTACCACACCAAGGCCTAAATCCGGAACGAAAAGCTTCCAGGCACCGTTCAGCGAACTGGTGCCTGGTTGGCAGGAATTAGAACGGTGTTACGTAGCTAAAGTCAGCCATAGCATTGTCATATTTGCCAATTGGAGCTTTGTCAGCAACGGTGCGTTTAGCTGCCTTGATGGCACTGCGGAGATCTGTAGACTTCGAGCTTGATGCGGCTGCAAGTGCCCGTTCGTCATTGACGATACCTTCGGAATAGGAACGCCCTTTCAGGAAATCTTTGCGATCAATGGTTCCCATCAGAATCTCGCGAATCTCAGCTGCCTTGAGATTTGGGTTGGCATCCTTGATTAGAGCGGCGACGCGGGCTACTTCAGGTGCCGACATACTGGTACCGCTCATAGGTAGGTACATGTTCTGGCGTGGCACTGACGATCTAGTGCCGACTCCTGGTGCGAACAAGTCTACGCGAGATGCACCGTAGTTGCTAAATGGAGCGAGTCCGATGTTACCAATGCTAGCGCCTACGGTGATTACGTTTTCTAGGCGAACCCCAGCTGGCGCTTCAGGCAAGCGGTCATTATCGCTCCCGTCATTGCCGGCGGCGAAGACGAACAGGATGTCAGGGTACTTAGCAAGGATCTTGGATTGCTGATCGATAATACGCTGAACGAAGAAGCTGGCGTATTCGTCAATTAGTTCTGCCGGCGGTTGGGTGCCGAGCACAGCGATTAATAGCGGTGTCACTAGGCCGCGTGCTTGCTCCATTCCTGTACCGAATGAACCATTAGCAACGCTAACGCCGTTGGTGCTTAGGTAGGCTCCAATCTGATCAAAGATCTTAGCTTGCTGAATAGCAATGCCGTACATCCCTAGCTTAATGACAAACTCTTGGATGAAACCGACATCCTTACCAGCTGCAATTGACTGACGTACACGGTCTCTTAGCCGCTGAAACATGGTCTTGGTAGAGAGGATTTTTGCAGCTAGGATTTTTGCTTGGGGATTATCGCGGGCAACAATTCCTGCTACATGTGTACCGTGGGCGTAACCGGCATAGGTTTGAATGCTATTTACAAAATCAGCATCACTAAGCCGCTCTTTCATCCAAATTTTCTCGCCTTCAGTAGCTGTGCCCTCAATTGCAGCGAGTTGAAGTTCAAGAAACTTCTCGATATCTGGCCGGTATTTTGCTTGCAGAGCATAATCGATGATCATGGCATCGTTGTCGGCAAAGTTCCATCCATGGATGTCGTCAATCTTGCCGTTGCCGTCATTGTCGGTTTTGTCTGCGTCGGTCTCTGCCGTGTTGGTCCACATTTTCTCAGCGAGAGCCTCGTGCTCGTAATCGACTCCCGAGTCAATTACGGCGACAGTAGTCGCTTGAGCTGTCAATGGAACCATTGCCCCAAATAAAATCGCGCACAAATTCGTTTTCACGATTCCGCTCCTCTCGCTCATTGATAGTATTTGCCAAGATTTGTTTAGCTCATGTTAAGCTATCCGGCCCAGCAGCGAGACTCAAGCGAAAGTTATCTAATCAACTAAAACTGGTATTTTGCCAATATTTGTAAATCGACATTTCGCACCATGGCAGTTTGATTATTGCCCATTGAGAGAGTGTTGTTGCCAATGTCGATTGCAGCTCCCCAAGCGACGATTTGGGCTGGGCGATGCTGTGTGACTGACAAGTTAATCTTCGTCGCAAATGCTGATTGCACCCGTTGCCATTTGCCGCCAAGGCCTAGACGACCCATCACGACCGGGATAAGTGAGAATTCTCCCAGCCAATCATAGCGTTCGCCAAATAAACTGCTGGGAATTTGGCCGTAAAGCCCCGCAAAGCCACCGGCCGAAAACCAATCACCGCCACCGAAGGATTCGCCTGATACCGATAAC
>OMIY01000441.1 GCA_900299215.1 bacterium
AGCAACAAACTGGGCGGCACCGGGGGCGATAGGTGCGACGACGGCGAGCTCTGGAGCGTTTACGACCCTAACGACTACGGGGAACATAGGGATTGGGGTGGTTAACCCTCAAGATAAACTGACTATCGCTGGGGCAACTAATTACCTTTTCTTCCGGACGAACTCTGACTCCGTAATCAATAATGGCATGGGCCTGCGAACGTCTAATACCGGATATAACCTTAATATGGACAGCTACAGTAATATCGTATTCCACACCGACACTGATTTAAATGAGGGTGGTGGATCGACAACAGAAAAAATGAGAATTACTACCACAGGCAATGTGGGCATCGGAACGACGACTCCGAATGGACTTATGCAGTTGAATGCGGGATACGGTGCTGGAAAACCACTTCTCCTTATAAGTCAGGAAACTAACTCATGGGGTAGCGGTGCTGTCTTTAATGCTTATCGTTTTATCCAAACCTCGTCGGCGTCTCTGGACAGCTTCAAAGCGTTTAATGTTGGAGGTGGTGGGGTTGCTATCGGCTACGCAACAACTCCGACCTACGGTTCAAGCGATGCGCTTTACGTGAACGGCAACGTCGGGATTGGGACGACGGCGCCAGTAGATCAGCTACACGTTGTAAAATCTGGCGGTGTGGGTGGAATTCAGGTTGATAATTCCTATGAGGCTGGCCTCCTTTTGAACGCCACTGGAACTGGAGGCAAGCGGTGGGACCTTTTATCGTCATCAGGAACCAGTCCTTTGGGTATTGGTAAACTTATTTTTTACAACCGAAATGACAATTTTTCGGCCATGGCCGTGACCTCAGCTGGTAACGTCGGGATCGGTAGCGTAAGCCCCACGACCAAACTACAGCTTCCATATGGTGAGCTAGGGATCGGCCAGCAAAACGACTACACTGCCTATCTGCGCCTTGGCATGGATTCGAGCTGGAACCAATACCTTGCCAATAATGCTTACTGGACTGGAACTGAGTACAACTATGTAAACGCTGGTGGTTACAGTGGCACTGCCTCCATGGTGCGCCAGGTCAGCGGTCAAGTAGGGATCTTGACAGCTAGTGGAGGTACCAATCCAATTAGCTGGAATGAGCGACTGACCGTGCTTAATAACGGCAACGTCGGGATTGGAACTACCAGCCCCGATGGCATGTTAACCATTCAGTCCGGCTCTTCAACCGCAGGGGTCGTCCCGATGTTGGATATCTACGACCCAAACCTGGCGGCCGGTGCAGATATGCGCTTCTTTCTTGGGAAAGATCAAGGTAGCCGTAATGGGGCTTGGATGTATTACCGCCATGTTGGGGATAACAGCACTAGCAACTACTTCCATCTAGATTTTAATGGAGCAAATAACGCACTAGTGGCAACTGCCAACGGCAACGTCGGCATTGGAACCACAAATCCAACGGCAAAGTTACACGTTTCTGGCACTGCTGGTACAGACGGCGTCAAGTTCCCTGACGGCACCTTACAAACAAGCTCAGCCAGCGGAGCACTTGCACGCATCCAGCAGGGGACATCGTCTGCAGCGAGCACGATTACAATTAGCGGGCTGAACGGCGATGTCGATATCAAATACGTGATCGAGCTTCAGGGGACGGTTACCACCAACGCCGATCGCTGGATTTATGTCACGCCAAACAATGCAACCGGCGCGACATACTACAGCCTCCAGCATAGGATTGATACGGGGCCTAACAATACTGTTGAGGCCTATTCGGCCCTGCAGGGCATTTTAATTGGACGAACTGTGTACAATACGAACGGTACGATCAGTTTACAATCCACTCTTTTTGCGCAGTCCGGATACTTCCGCCAAGCCACATCTTCGTGCACATTTTACGCAACTCAGGCTGCAAACGGCTTCGCAAATATCCAAGGTACGTGGGCTGACAGCAGCACGAACATCACCTCACTAGTGATCAACTTCAATGGCGGCACATTTACCGGCCGATGGCGCCTTTACGCCCCACGGTAGAACAGAAATTATTAACAAGTGACGCCCTGAAAATCACGGCAGTTTAAGTTCAACAATAGTAGCTGATAACTTCGATGTTTATCTTCAGCGGCAGACCTGCTAAAGCCAACTTGAGTGACATCCTGGTACTCCTGCCCTTTAAATTAAGAGAGGCAAGTATCCATGAGCACAGCAAACGATGGACTACTTTCTCGGCGCGAGATTACCGGTGGATTTGGACTCGGAGTCCTCGCCTCTGCCATAGCTGCAGCAACGGTTGATGGTTTAGTCGAAACGGACGAAATCACTGAATTAACTGGCGAGTCAGTCGCTCTTCAGGATCCTTCGAAAAGGTTTGCTGGACCTCCATTCTCATCAGAGAATCAGCCTTGGCCTGGCTTAGTCAGCAAGATGCGACCGCGTCCGGATCATGGAGAAACCAGCTATAAGGGCAACAACCGCCTTCTTGGTCGCAAAGCATTAATAACTGGCGGTGATTCAGGCATAGGTCGAGCGGTTGCTATAGCCTACGCGCGTGAAGGAGCTGATGTCGCCATCAACCACCTACCAGATGAGGAATCTGATGCGCATGAGGTGGTTGCTTTAGTTGAGGCAGCGGGCCGCAAGTGTGTACCGATCCCAGGCGATCTTCGTGAAGAGAGTTTTTGTCGGTTCTTGGTTGCTGAAGCTGTGAAAGGCCTAAACGGACTCGACATCTTTGTTAGCAACGCGGCAAGAATGTGGTCCCACGCATCCATACTAGATCTATCGTCAGCTGATTTTGACTGGACGATGAAGACGAATATATACGCCCCGTTTTGGCTTACCAAAGCAGCTGTACCCCATTTAATGCCGGGGTCTGCTATCATCTGTACCACATCAGAACAGGCCTACTTGCCCTCAGCTAATTTATTTGACTACGCACAGTCAAAGGCAGCGAATGTAAATTTTGTGAAATCACTGGCCAAGCAACTCGCGCCGCGCGGCATCCGCGTCAATGGCGTAGCGCCAGGTCCTTTTTGGACTCCTCTCGTTGTCAGCAGCGGCATACCACGGGAAACTGTCACCAACTTAGGTCAAGGCACTGTTCTAGGACGCCCAGGTCAGCCCGTAGAATTAGCGCCCATTTACGTACTGCTCGCAGCCGCTGACGCATCTTATATAACTGGTCAAATTTACGGCGCAACGGGCGGAAGCGGCCAGCCGTAGGTTAGTAGCTAAATTGATTACTTCGCAAT
>OMIY01000442.1 GCA_900299215.1 bacterium
CGCTGAACCGCGTGAAAAAAACTCCAGATCCACAGTGGCCGAAATACCCAACTCGTGGGTTCGCCAAAGCATCTTGATCAAATCGATTACAAACACGAATAAGTTTTGATTGCGCAGCGCAAAGATGTTCTCAGTCTTTAGTTGACCAAGCACATCAATGATCGGACGATTTTCGGTGAATACACATAAGTACACTTGATCACGCCCAACTAATTCAATGGCACGCTCAAACGCATCCACAGCCAGAACGGAAGCGCCTTGTTCGATTAATTTGATGAAGAGTATAGATTTGACTGGTTGCCTTTTACTGCGGCTTTCGAAGATCGTCCTGTGGAAGGTGAGCAGCAGGCATATCAATTTGCCCACCCAAGCATCTAGCCTGCGCATTAGTTGCTGATTCATCAATTTCCCCTTAGATCACTGGCTGATAGATCAATACTCGCACACCCATCGCTAACTGTCACCTGCCGTGAACCAAGAAAAATCCTCACTTATTTGTGCCAGTTATAGTATGGGCACCGTAGGCAAATGCTGCCTAATATTAAAAAAACGGCATCAGTCAAAAAGGAACGAGTAATGGCATCAATCTCACCTGAAAGCATCGGCTTACTTTTCCACAACGCCCGCACACATAACGGCTGGCTTGATAAAGACGTACCAGACGCCCTACTACGCAAAATTTATGAAACTGCTAAATTGGGACCGACCAGTACCAACTGCAACCCTGCGCGCATTATTTTCATTAAGTCACCAGAAGCAAAGGCCAAGCTATTGCCCTGTTTGTTGCCTGGTAATGTTGAAAAAACCAAAGCCGCTCCTGTAACGGCAATCGTCGCTCAGGATTTAAATTTTGTCGAAAAGCTGGGCAAATTGTTTCCACACGCAGATGCTAAATCATGGTTTGCCGGCAACCAACCGCTGATTGAATCCACAGCTTTTCGCAACAGCTCCCTTCAAGGAGCCTATTTGATAATTGCCGCACGGGCCTACGGGCTCGACTGTGGTCCAATGTCGGGATTCAATCAAGAGCAACTCGACCACACATTTTTTGCCGGGACCAGCTGGCGTTCAAATTTCATTTGCAATTTAGGATACGGGGATGAAACAAAACTCTTCCCGCGCCTGCCACGCCTAGACTTCGATGAAGCTTGCAAAATTACCTAAGTGTCAGCCCCAGAAAAAACGGCGCTATAACGCGCCGTAGCAACTAAACATAGTTAAAGGTTATCGGCTTCTCAACGTCCGGGTGTAAACTTGTATGCACAGGACAAGCCCTAGCTGCATGCTCCAACTTTTGTCTCTGTGGCAGCGTTAAGGCAGCTGGCAAGCTGATCTCAACGGTCAGGCTTTTGATGCGACGGGGACTCGAAGCCATCTCCTTGACGACGGAACCGGTAGATCCCTCGATGTTGAGGCCGTCTCTTTCAGCAACAAGGGCCATGGTCGTCAAAATACAACTACACAAGGCTGCCCCCACCAAGTCGGTTGGTGAAAATCTTTCACCAAGGCCCTGATTATCGCGTGGAGCATCCGTCTCGATGACAGATTGCGACGGCTCATGACGAAGCGAACAGTGCTTTTGACCCTCATAAACGACATGCATTTTTACCATTGATGACCTCATAAACTTCTAGTTTTTAGTCAATTTTCGATGCGGACAATATCCCGGACGCGGCCCGATTTCAGGAAATTTACGACAGACTTCAGGTCGTATTTCATACACAGTACATAGCCGATCTACGCCTAAATACTGACAATCACCGTTGGGCTTTTGCGCCAACGTAAAAATGCCCGTCGACGCACGATACTGATGGACATGCCCACTTGCAATCAGTTGCCGTGCAATTTTCTTAAGAGATCCCACAGCTTCATCGGCGGATATGAGACCCAGCCTCACCAAATCTTGGGCGTTGGCCTCGACCGGTAAACGGCAACAACCCGCCCAACAGCCGCGACAGAGGCTCGGCTTGAATTTGGTCCATCGACTTAACTTGTCCAGATCACCATTGCTCATAGCAATCGACGCATTACCATCCGTACCGCGGTTTGCGATCAAAGTAGTGTCGGGTGCGAATTTCCCGCACGGTTCCAGTTTCGGACCGCATAACGATCGAGTGAGTAAAGGCGCCTCGCCCGCTGTACCGCACGCCAGAGAGAAAGCTGCCATTGGTAACACCGGTCGCGACAAACATCACATGCCCTCGAGCCATGTCTTCCAGATGATAGATTTTATTTTGATCAGTGATCCCCATAGTCTTTGCTCGTTCCAACTCCTCTGGCGAGCTGAATAGCAGCTTTGTCTGCATGTCTCCACCCAAACAACGTAAAGCTGCAGCGGCGATGACACCCTCGGGGGCTCCACCAGATCCCATCATGACATCAACACCTGACTCTGGTTGTGCCGTCGCTACAGCTGCAGATACGTCACCATCGCTGATGAGCCGAATCCGTGCACCAGTAGCCCTCACTTCTGCGATCAGTCCCGCGTGTCGAGGCCGGTCTAGGATAATGACCATTAAGTCTTCAACCGACTTACCTACTGCTCTTGCCACCTCTTGTATGTTCCAGGTCGCGCTTTTCGTAATATCGATTGCGCCCCGTGCCAACGGTCCCACGGCAAGTTTCTCCATGTACATATCAGGAGCCGCGAGAAAACCCCCGCGAGCCGCTGCTGCAATACAGGCAATGGCCTCGCTGCCCCCGTTGGCGGTAATCGTAGTCCCTTCAAGTGGATCGCAAGCAATATCAATGCGGGGACCATTCCCACGCCCGACTTTTTCTCCGATGTACAGCATCGGAGCTTCGTCCATCTCGCCCTCACCGATGACCACCAATCCATCGAAGTCAATGGATTGAAAAGCACTGCGCATCGCTGTCACAGCAGCGTCATCGGCAGAATTTTTATCACCGCGCCCCACCCACCGTCCGGATGCAAGTGCAGCAGCTTCTGTCACTCTGACAAATTCCAGTGCTAAGTTCCGATCCATGCCTGCCTCCGTGGTGATGCATGTAGCTTCAATACCACAGGCAGACACAGATAGGCAGACACAGATCAGCTATTTTTACGTTTGGACTAGGGCTAACCCCAAGTCTAGGAATTGCGAAGGAACTTAATCAGTGCCTCCGGGAACCAGACGCCCGCCTCAGGGGCCGGTGTCAGAGAATCTCCTGAGCGACACATATAATCAAATCTGGGCGCCGCACTGTCGCTGGTGCCGTCGGAGTCCCCTGGTGGTTTGATCCAAACAAAGGCATCGATGCCAGCTAAAGGTTCTGCTTGGGGAAATTTGCCGATGGCAGCATTCGCAACGTTGCACCAGCTACCCCAAATCTGGCGTGCCGTCTGTGAGCCGTTGCGGCCAGTGTCGATAATGAAATGTGGGTTGGTAAGGCCAACGGCACTTAGGTCCTGGGTCAAAAGCTGGACATAAGTTAGCTCGTCACGTGCAGGGTTAGACTGGTCGTACCAAGGTGACGGACGACTTGAGTCAAACTGAAGCACGCTATAATTCGCCACGTTGGTGGCAAAGCCACGAATCTTGTCAGCTCCGCCAGCCTTTTGTAGCACCCTAGCCATCACTTGAGCCGCACCACTGCGATTGTTTGGCCAACCGAGCCAACCGCTATGAGCGATGTCTAAATATAAAGCTACATGATCCGCTTGTAGCTTCTCGATAGCGTAAACTACACCGGTCTCGTAATTCGCAAGTACTTCGCTTGTGCACTTACGCTGACCTTGGTTGGTCACAATATTAGGTAGCGAGTCTGGTTCGATCACAGCAGCAATGCGAACGTTGCTGTAGGATTTTACAATTGCAGCTACCTCATCAACGTAAGACTTATACTCTGCAAGACCATTGGGCCCAGAGAGCTCTCCATTGGATGCCGCTGCAGCGCAATCGCGATCCGGGAGGTTGTAAACCACGATCGTCGCTACTACTGGAGATCCTAGGGTCTGTGCTTCCTTAGACGCTGCATCTAGGTATGCCCGCAGACCTGGAATCGCGGCTTTACGATCAATCCAAAAAGCTGTGCTAGTGCCAGCTAGTTTCTCAAGCTTCTCCGTGAGATCCGTTGCTAAAGGGATCGTCCCTCGCACCTTGGCAGCGTAGCTGGGATCAACAAAAAATCGACTACCCGCAAAAGGGTTTAGCCCTGAGTTGGTAATCAGCGACTCGGTGGTCCTGATTTCTTGTCCATTTGGCGCAAGATCGTGGGTTGGCCTATCTTTTTTGAGTTCGCCACACGCAGCGGTAGCAAGCAAAAACGACATCATTCCGAGAGGGAAGCGCGTAGTCCGCATCAAATTACCTCCAAATTTTGCCGACTATTAGGAAACAAACTCACTCACAATCGAAGTTTCGAAGTTGGCATACTCAGACACCACCCAATAGGGTTAGGTTGCAGACTATGTGCCAATGATCCAAATGATTTCGATCGCTCTGTGAAATCTTGATTGTCGTTTATATCTCAGGACGTTTCCTAAAGCCAGATAACTTGACCGTACTTTTACGTTACGGGGATTTATCCGACTTTGTGTCCAAGTTTGACAATATGTCTAAATCTTTGGCAGTGACGTAGAATGAACTGGAGCATCCACGATAAGGCATAAGCATCGAACTAAACAGTGACTTTGACTTGCCTTGGTGACAGATGCGGTAAGTACCCGTAGGCGTCGACTCGGGCGTGACCCATACAATTTTTGCTAGTGACTTACCTAGTCCTGCGCGGCGCCAGTGGAATCGCGTCTCATGGTCCCAGTCATAAAAGACCGGTTGCCACGTTGAACCATTAAGAATCTCTACAGTTAAATGCGAAAACCCAGGTTGATGGGCATTATTAGGGTGCGCTCCCCAAAACTCAACGGTCACGGTTTCACCCGCGTGATATTGATCGTCAGCATCGACTTTTAGGTCACCAAAATGACCTTGTGATGGCTCCGCATCGTAAATGGGAAGCTTCGGCAACACCAACTGCTTCGCCGCTAAATCCGGCGGCCTGACTTTGTTCGGCCTGAGTCGCCCGGTCGCTAGATCATCTGCTAATCCAGCAAAAATCTCAGTGTAAGCTGCAAGTGACCAAGGACCGTAAAGATTAGCCCCACCCTCGTAAGCTTGAGCCTGGTATTCTTCGCGCGTGGTCACGTAGTGAACATATTCATTGGTCAGGCCGCTAAGCACTACATGCCTTACACCCGAGGCAAGTAAACGTTTTTTGATTTCCTGTTTGAGTCGATGCCCAGCAACTGTAGTCACCTCAAATGGCGCCCCGATCACAGCGAGTGAGCCGATACGGATAATTTGGAACGGTGCGATGCGTGGCGTCCAAGGATCAGGTTTTGCAAATCCAGTAGGCAAAAGTAGTACCTTTTCCTGGTGACACTCCTGCTCACGCGGCATCAGGGTTATTTTGGGCCAAGTGATGCCGTAGATAGCGTGTGATTTGAACAAAGGGAAAGGCATACCGTTACGGGTGCCTGCCGCAAAACTTTCACCCAAGACCGCTTGGCAAGTGGTGACGCCGACATCGCCAGTGAATTCAGGTGACACCTGACGATAGGCTAGGTCTTCGTAACGATGAACTGAACCAACCGGACCAACGATGTTTTCACTATCAGTGGCGTTAAAAAGCTCGAAAGCTTTCCTAAACTGCCCACGGGCAGACCATTCATTTCGGCCAAAGCCATCTTGCTCCCTATCAGGTCCCTTCGAAACGTCGTAGGGACTGATGTCTCCAGCATTTGCTTGCAAGAATCCGGCGACAAATTCATGGTCACGAAGGTACGTGGTACCAAGCTCCCGCTCAAAAAGCTGCTCGGCCAATCCTTTGTTGTCGCCACTCACTAATTTGTTGGATATCGGCAACGAAACACCGTGGACAGGGAACCAATTAAACGCCGCCAGTGGCCGGCCATCGTCTGCAATTGCCTTTATTAAGACCATTTCAGTATCAGCTTTTTCAGGAAAAAGCTGACGCTCGGCCTCTGGATTACGCGCAAATGACTCCGGTGAACGATTAAACTGGTAACCACTCAGATGCCCAGATGCTACGGAAATTTGCGCCGGTTGCTGCTCACGGTGAGCGCGTACAATCGCTGACACCGTACCTTCAACAATAGCTTTGAAATTCTCTGGACTGAACCCTTTGGTAGTGATGTTGTATAAAGCATGGTGTGCAAATCCACCTGGACCCGCGTGGGTATGAGTCGCAGTCACCATCAGGTTAGATTCGTCAAATTTACCAGGTAATTCGACTGCCAAACGCTCCAAAACCGCCTGCCTAACACCGTCAAAAATCATTGCTAAATCGGCATTAACAATGGCAACCGTCTGATTTTTGCATCGATCACTTACAACAAGTGCACGAGCCCAGAGTCGCGTATGAAGCCCTTCGTCAACCTGCGACAATTCGGCATAACCCATCATGCCGACACCTACTATAGGCCCTGTGATATCGCCGTGAGCGGCACCGACTAAAAAGCCATCACAATCTGCGCGCATCTGTGAAGCGGCGAAAGTCGTCGACGAATTAACGACGGCGGCAATTATAAATCCAATCGAAATCATTACTGGAATTAGAGAGCGCACTTTAGACCCCAGTTGTTTGCATCTTGATGAAGTCATGGCACCCTCCTCAAAACCAAGTTAATGCGATTCAAACGTAGGCTGCGGAATCGCAGCGAGCTGCATGACCATTTCGGCCAGCGGCTTTTCTGTCTGATCACCGTGTCGAGCGAGCTCTTCCAAGTAAAGCCTACCTGTTCCAGGATCTGCGGCCAAGGCTAGGAATAGAGCCTCTAGACCACCGTCTGGCAAATATTTGCGTTTGTTCTTCGCGAGTGCTTTGCGAACAGCGGTCAAATTGGAACCTATAAAATTGCGCGCAAAAGCACCGGCCCTCCGCTCACGATCACCGGGGACCTGGTGTTGACTTGTTGCCACAAGGTAATTGCGAAGGTCCTCACGCATTGCGGCCATGGCTGCGAGCGTGTGCTTCCGCAACGAAACCTCAAGAGTCAGCGCAGCTGAGTGCTCAGCATGCGAGTCGGTCCCAAGAAGCATCGGAACTAAATCAGCTGCCACGGTGTCCTTATCCTCCTTGGGTAAAGTGAGAA
Organism: bacterium; assembly: GCA_900299215.1. Classification (GTDB taxonomy): domain Bacteria; phylum Bdellovibrionota_B; class Oligoflexia; order Oligoflexales; family CAIYRB01; genus CAIYRB01. Next base: position 7,115 of record OMIY01000442.1, read on the forward strand.
TCCTGGACCAGGCCCTGATACGATCGCTATCTTTATCCGTAGAAATGAGTTGAACGACTTCCGCCGGGGTTGTTCCTCGCCACCATTCTACGGGTGCAACCACTTTCTCCAGTTCGAGAAACAAAGTGGGAGCCACAAGCACCATGGCTGCACTTGAAAGCAACACTCGCAAAACACTAGGTAACCAGCTAGCACGACCCGCTACCCCCACTAGGGTCAACGCCGCTAAAATCGCCGCGGCAAAAACCAAGGGAGAAATCATGGCAACTTGAGCGGTATACCACTTAACCATACCGTGAGCGAAAACAGCTAGGGCGACAGCCGCAATGCACAGAATGAGTGTAAGCGTCAGATCTAATTTGTATTTTTTGATAAGTGCCAAAGTTCGCACAGGCGCCTCATAATTAAAAAACAAAGAAGAATCCATACATACACTTTAAACCTGGCAATTGGCGACATTAAAAGATAAAGAAGCGTCACCTTATTGATGCTCTGCTTCGAATTTTTAAATTTTTAAGGAAGGATAGTAATGCTTAATCAATTAAATACCGACCAACAGTCGGGGTTTTCATCCCTGGGACTAGATCGTCGGTTGCTAACTATCCTTCAAGAACTCGGGCACTTAGAGCCAACCCCCATTCAAAAAGCGGCGATACCGAAGCTGTTGGAAGGCCGCGATATCGTCGGACAGGCTGCCACTGGAACCGGGAAAACGGGAGCTTTCTCCCTCCCCATCGTCCATATGGTAGGCCAAGAGAAATCCCGACCGAACCAACCTCGGGCCCTAGTACTTGTCCCCACGCGGGAGCTAGCCAATCAGGTTTGTGATTCGCTAACTAAGTATGGCAGAGGCATCAATCTCAGAGTCACTGCAATTTACGGCGGTCAATCGTACGATCCTCAGATCCGCTCTCTGCGACGCGGGACAGACGTTATCGTTGCGACTCCCGGTCGGGCCTTGGACCACTTAGAGCGCGGAACCATGGATTTAAGTGCTATTAAGGCTCTAGTCCTGGACGAGGCTGACGAAATGCTGGATCTCGGCTTCCTTGAAGATATCGAATCGATCATCGAGCTGACGCCAGAAACGCGGCAGGTCATGCTCTTCTCAGCAACAATGGCGCCGCGCATCGCAGCTATCGCGCAAAGACATCTGAAAGATCCTGAGCGTGTCAGCATTGCCAAAGATACTAAGGACACAGCTACACTTCCTAAAATCAGGCAAACGGCTTTTGTCGTGCCGCGTCCGCGCAAGCTAGAAGCTCTTTGTTCGTTGATTGAGCTCGAAACGCCCAAAGCTGCCATCATCTTCTGCCGTACGCGCGAAGATGTAGACTTATTGGCAGATACATTAAAAGAGCGTGGCATGCGTGCTGAATCTTTGCACGGTGGTATGAGTCAGCAGCAACGTGAGCGCGTTCTCCATAAACTGCGAGCTGGTCAAGCTGAGCTAGTGGTTGCCACCGACGTGGCAGCTCGAGGCCTAGACATCGAACATCTCTCCCATGTGGTCAACTTCGACGTGCCGTCGGCTCCCGAAGCTTATGTGCATCGGATCGGACGCGTAGGGCGCGCGGGAAGAGAAGGCACGGCTCTGACCATGTCAGAACCTCGAGACAAAAGGCTGATGCTGAATATCGAACGTTTAACCAAACAAAAGATCCCGGTTGGTAAACTTCCGACTGCAGCAGACCTTGAAGAAAAACGCCGCAACGACACCAAATCGAAATTACTTGCGGCTATCAATGACGCTCAACTGGAACATTACCAAGCAATAATTGAGACCATGCTGAAGGACGGAGAGTCATCAGGGCTTACTCTGAAGCAAGTCGCTTTGGCTGCGATTAAATTGGTACATGCTCAATCAGCACCGAAAAAGACGCGCAAAGAGGCATTACCCGTCGCCGCACCGGAGCGCATGGATCCCCGAGACCTAAGACAAGGGAAACCAAGGGGTAAAGGCCGACCATTCAAAAGACGAGCTCACTTCCATTGAGCGACATGAGATTTTTGCGTTTGCGCACCTAACCAGCCATGGTACGGTGCGCGCCGTTGCCGATGCAGAACTGCCGATGATCCCAACTAAGTACCTGAGATGATGCAATGGATCGAAAAAGTACCCCAAGAGAACGCGTAGTTAATCTCCGAGCCATCGGTGGATCCAAACGAGACAGCTCGAAATCCGAGGGTCCCGTTCAGGAAATTATCGGAATCGCTTTAGGATTCCGGGTTGTATTTACCAATGAGGCCGAGGTTTGGACTGTGCGTGGCATCACTCGCGACGGCTCTCCTTCGACCGAGGACATTGGCGAACTCACCTTTATCTTGCTTCCGGGTGATGTTGAGCCCGCCACTGCAGTTACTGGATATATCGCTCCACCATCTCCATACGTGTTATCGGTGCCTGAAGACGTGCTCCGCCAGCATATTCGCGGCATGGTAGTGCAACTAGGCTACGACCTAGATGGCTTTTATGTCTCCCTGGGTGTGGGTGGCAAGGCCAGCTTTTTTGAAGAATTCGGGCGGCACTAAAATAACAGAATGAGTTAACCAGAGTTGCGGTCACCAGGCGAAGGCCTTGATGAACTTCGACTCAGGCTTGAATCTCTTCCTTAGCTCTTCGCTCGCTAACTTCACCTCTCTAACGTTACCGAGTCGGACTGCGTCGACCAAAACCAGCAGCTCGTATAGGGCTGGATCTGATTTAACAGCGTCTGGCACCGACCGATAAAGGGGTTCAACCTCCTGCCCCTTGGCTGGTCCGTCGCTACTTGGCCAAACACAAAAGTCATCGCTAGTGACGACAAGTTTACCAGACAAAGGAGCTGCACACGGGGTGGTCAACACACCTTTCCCGATCGCTCCCCTTTTGGCTGGAAACACATACTTCAACCCAAAAAGTAGAAATTCCAGGATCGCTTGATGCTGCGGTTGCTTTTGATCGTCTAAAAGGCCGACATCTACAGAACGCGCCAGAGAGTTAGAAACCTCCGCACGACTTAGACCAAGTTGATCAGCTAGATCGCCCTGTTTCCAGACTTTGCCACCTAACGCAACGATTTTTAAAACAATCAATATATCTTGCGGTTTAACGCCCATCAGAGCCCCCACTTTTATATCAATTTAGTTTATGAATCATAAATTGCGATCAGTTAACTATCTCTATCATAAAACAAAAAATTAAGATGCGGACCTGCAGGAGTCCAAAGCTGGACGACGCCAATGGTCAAAGGTAAAATAAGAATATTCCCCTTTTCTTGATCCGGACTCAGTCGAGGGTTGCTGCCGTGGCCGACGAACAACAGGCAACAAAACAGATTGCACTGAAGTTTTTAGTTTCAGAGGATGAATCCTCAAAGATTCGCAAATGGGTCAACGATGAGCTCCTTCGTCGGAACGTGCAAGTGGATCAACCCCTGACTGAAGGGGTCAAGGAAATGCGCTCCGATGTAAGGGTCCAGCTGCAGAATGTCGAATGCACCATGACGACTGAACCAGGCAAAACACTGCCCGAACAAACGTTTAAATGCACCATTGACGACCTTTCGGCAGGTGGCGGTTGTGTCACCATTCCACAAGCTCAACCATTAGTAAAAGGTGGTGGCTTTCGCTTAGAATTGAAATTTATCGCTCCCGACTTCAGCATCCACGGTAAAATTGTCGGCCTGCGCAAATTTTAAGCTTATTACCAAAAGCACTGGCCATCACCCCGGTAGGTGTTGACCTTAGACTCAATTTGATCGCCTCTGACAAGGTAGAGGTGCTTAAACCTTTCACATAGCTCACCGGCTTTTGCATGCCTAAAGACCACAGGATCACCAATTTGAAGTGGTTCGACGGAGCTGATTGACGTTTGCACTTCACCAGCGCCAAGTAGCTTGATTAATGACACCCCATTTGGTGATAGAGGCTTCGGCTGTTTGTCTTCATCGGTAGGCCCTGAAGCGATATATCCTCCGCCTGAACATGCGTAAATTCCTGGACGCGCAACGCGCACCACAGGCAAGACAAAAGCTGCCGCTGGCTCGTGATAAAACTGAGCATAATGATCAAAAAGACCCGGTGAATATAGCCCAGATCCAACTGTGAGCTCGGTCACGGACTCGTCCTGCCTAGTTAACTCGATACTACCCGTCCCCCCACCGTTGACAAATTTTAGCTCAAAACCTTGCGATCGCAGGTGGGCAACAAGCTTTTGCCGTCGAGGAAAGCATTCGCGTTTGGCGAACCATTTTAGACACCTAATGATAAGATTCTTAATTAATTGACCCGGCACTGCATCAGCCACTCCGGCTAATTGAGCCTCATAGCCCATAACGCCTACCAATTTCACATTGCTAGCCAAAGCTATGCATTCAATCAACCTTTGAGCATTTTTGACGCAAGTCACTGGCGACCTGTAAACGCCAAAATGAAGCCCAGGTAAACCTGTAGAAAGATCTATGTCGATGCAAATAGATGCATTGACTCCAAGTTTCGAAGCAAGCTTGGCCAAGACATCAACCTGGTGTTCGTGATCGACCATGAAAGTGATGGTCTTACCGGCTTTAACTCGCTCGAGACAGGGCTCAAGCTCAAAAGCCTCAACGCTTGGATAGCCGATCAGAATGTCGTCGATTCCATGATCAGATAAATAACATGCCTCATACGGTGAAAAGGCCATGACACCACGAAAACCTGGATATCGCTCAAGTAAATATTTGATGATGGCCACGCATCGCAACGATTTCGTAGCAATTCTCATAGGCATGCCCGCGGCTCTTGTTGTCAGAGCCTGAGCGTTGGCATCAAGTCGGTCAAGATCAACGAATGCCAATGGCAACCGTTGGCCGCGGAGTAGTTCTTTATATTGACGATGAGACCTCATAAGCATGGCTTTGCTATAACGCAAATCCCACTATAGGTCAAAATTACAGTCCTAAAGTATCGGTGCTATGTTTGGCTCGACTACAGCACCATCTTGTAAGCTGGCACAAGATCCGACGCTATCCGGCAACACTTCCACACGCAGAACGCAGGACGACACAGATTCTGTGGTGCGTAAGAAATCGTAGCTCAAACCACCAAAATCTTGGCCAGCAAAATAACGCAAAGCCCAGTCTAATGTGGGGATGCCATCTTTTTGAGCTAGTGGTAGAGACCGCATTTGATCCCAAAACCAATGTCCACGCCCACCTGCAACCTGTTCCGTCAGGTCGTCGATGAAATCTAAATCACCATCCTTGCCAAAGGTCTCAGACACGATCCCAGAGTCCGAGTTCTGGTCACTGGGACATATGACTTTCCCGTCAATATTTGGCTTACGCAGACAGCGGCTACCGGTTCGCAATCGGCCAGTGAGCTCAACGATATGGGGATACAGATTAATCATCGCGCGGAATTTTTGCTGTTGAATCTCGTGTTCAACGTTTAAGACCACGCGGTAGTGACATCCCAGAGGCTGCAACACATTCGCCGTACAAGAGACTCGGGCCAACTGACGAGACGAGGAGGTTGCCTGACCAAAGCTAAAAGTAGCTCCACCGCCCGCTCCAGGAAGGATCTGCAGCCCCTCGGACGCGGGCCGCCAGCCCTTAATGTAGGCTGGATCAACAGGCACTGATCGCTCGTAGCTGACGCGATGGCTGAGCATATCTCCACTTGCTGTGACACTGGCCACAGCGGTTTCTTTTATCGTAAACTTCAGAACACCAACTTCGTTGATCGTTGCTGCCGTTGCGCTGGCGGTATTGGCGTTTGAGTTGGCAAATGGCTTTGGCCATTCTTGCTGCTGCGGTAGCTCTCTGATCGGCAAAGACACTACAGCCTCAGGCTCCAAGATCCAGCGGCGAAAACCGTAATTGACTGGAGCGGCTTGGTCTTTAACTTCACAATTTAGCCCTATTCCGCGGTTATGCAGACTAGTGATCGAAACCTGGTCATTGGCTTGACTCACTATCCATGGCTTGCCGCAGTCATTGAACGGCAAATCAAAACCCATGAGTTCGGCAACGTTACTTAGACCGATGTGGTCGTGCCGGTCTTCGGATTTGGGATTAAGCCCCATGATCCTCTTGGCAATATTGATACGAACCAGCGCCTCATCGTCAACTAGGTCACGATCCCGGGTCTCAATCCCTGCCAAACTAATAGTGGGGGTCGCATTTGTAACAGGCGCACTACCAGCACCGGTACTAACTGATGGCTTTGGCTTGCATGCAAGCAAAGACAACATGGATGCCGCCACAATGGCTTTTGGTCCAGGGAACCACACGTCGAGGGAATGTGAAAGTAGGTAGTGCATAACCCTATCATACCGCAGTACTTGGCAGATGGGGAGCTACACGGACCAAACATGACGCCAACTTACACGGTCTAAATCCAGCCGCGTTCCACAGCGTACTTTTCCCCAACTACGTAGAACGACTCACCTGAAGTTAAGATTCTACCGGTAAACGCTTGCTCATTCGGACAAGCAGCTATCTGTGCATCAAACGACACATTGCGGTCCTCGTCAGAGATTTTGACCACAATACGAAGATCACTCTCGTTGGCGAACTGGGCTCTTAGGGCCGCAATTTCGCTCTCAGGCGCGACCATTACGAACTTACCCTTACCGCATTCACCATCGCAGGAACGGTAGATGGTATGAAGGATGATCACTCCGCCATTTTCTATCCCGATCTCTGCCAAACTGGCGGAGTTAAAGTCGACTGACTGCGCATCTTGAGCAAGTGCAACTCGGGGGCTGGCTAAAATCATGAAAAATATCGAGGTTGCGATGCCAGCAACCAAGGTCAACTTCCGAATCATGCATCGCTCCTATCGCGCTTCAACGGCGATCTATCGTAGATGTTCATCATCATGTCTACAAATAGCGGGATGTCGCCGCTATTCCGGGGGTCGTCTTTAATCTCAATGATCTCTTTAATGGCACCGGAGAGTACATCATGAATCCTCTCAAGTGTACGCTGATCTACGGAAGCGGTCGCATGAAACAATCTTGCCGCTTTAGTCCCGATCAAACTCCGATCAAAGTGGTCGGCGGACAGCTTCATTTGTGCCAGCGCCATATCACAGTCGCTTGAAAGCATGGACGGCAAGCGGTAAATCGTTTCGTTACCAACTCGCTCAACTTCCAAAATCCCATGCTCAACCAGCTCATCCAGGGCCTCGATCCCGCGCTCACCAGTGATCCTTTGCACTGTTTCCCGCGTTGTGCCCTTATCGTTTTGAGCCAAGTTAAGAATATAGTTATGTGGATCCCGTACATAAAATGCCTTAAGAATCTCCTGCCTAGGTGCCACATTCAGATAGGCTTCAGTCTGAATGCCGCTAAGGTTGACTGCAATCTCCGGGTAGTACCGTTTGATGAAGTCGAGTTTTTCCTCATTAGACAGGGCTACGTCAATGATCTTTAGCACGGGCTCAGCTGTTGGGTTACCTTCGCGCTGGTAAAGCCTACGCAAAGTGGTATAGCTAACACCCGAAGCTCTAGAAAGGGTCGCTAACGAGCGGCTCCGATGACCGTTGAGATAACGGTCAATAACATTCCGAAGATTGTCTGAAAGCTCTCCCGTGGTCGTCACGGTGCCCCTCACTTTTGGATTGGAATGTCCTCTGTTAGTTTGACTAGCATAAATCTAAATCTTTGCTGAAGTCACCATAATACTTTGCAGATATTTAAAAAAAATACCAAGCACGAAATAACCATGGTGGCGAGTAATTAACACCATGGCGGCTAAACTTTGATTGACTCCATCGCCTTCCTTGACCACTACACCGGCACCATGGCAACACAAGAAGAGCAGATATTATTCGATAGTTAGTCGGAAAAATGTACGTGAACACCTTGGTTAAACACCCCTCAGTGCAATTATCATCACCCGCGTTTCCATGCTCGGAACGCTGACCCTGGGCCACGAAGCCCATGGTTCTCGTCAAGATGGCCCCATAGCTCCGCGATTACAGACAGTTAGCTGCATAAAACCAGGGTGTTCACGGCAAACCTCAGTCGTTGCCGGACTCAAGTCGCTCCAGCTGTTTGATTCTCTCCTGATCCGTTGCTGCAATCGTCAACCCAATAGCAAACATCAGGTCGTCGCTTCCTTGTCGTGGCACCATAGCGGCTACCGGCATCCCGAGATCCGCCATACGCGGCCTGTCTCCAAGCTGCCTTTCAATAACGAGCTCTGTAACCAGCATACAGACGACGCTGATACCTATAGCTAACCATTGCCGGTATCGGCGTTGCCACTTGGGCAGCGCATATCGTTGTAAACGATACAGCAACATATAGACGATGAACCCATAGCCGAGATGCTTAAGAAACCTAGCGCCGGTCAAATTGTGCAAATTGAAGATAACTGAAGGTATAAAATTGCTTAAAAGCCTCTCAGCAACAAAGCTTAGGCAAATTAAAAGTAATACTTTGTGAAAGTTAAATCGCTTCACGTTCACTTTGCAGAATATTGAGATAGCCAGAGCGACTGCCACCTGCTGCAGCCAAAGCAAAATCATGCGCCCAGCTAACTCATCGAATTTTTCCGGAGGCCAGTACCAAAGATATTGCTCAATCGCCGGCACAGCCACACCCACCGCGAGAGCAAGCACCAGTGTCGCTATGATCTTGGCCGCCAACCAATGCGGAGCTTCACCATGCTCGTGGGGTAGTAATTTGCTGTCGTGAGTGCGTTCCATCACATCTTGAGTTATGAATTCAATCGGAACGTCACCGAATATAATTGACTCTCGCGCACCCAACTTAACTTCTTTAACCTTGCCGTTCCCTTGCCAAATTCCATTGGTACTGTATAAATCACGCAGAATATAACCATCGGCCACGTGATGAATCTCGGCATGTCGCGCCGAAACGCTGGGATCATCCACGCGTATCGCGCAATGCATGGAGCGCCCAATGATACAGGGAAAGATTTCAACCTTGTGGGTCTCTATATGGTCAGAGCCATGAACTTTCACCAGGATCATTTGCGTTCCATAGCTACACTGTTGACGATTGTACGGAGAATTGACATTGCATTATGTGCCGAAAATCCGAGAAAGCTCCCAGACACCAAAAGAGCCTTCTGCTGGGAAGAGTTTGCCACCAATTCAAATTCGAGATTGTACGACTCCGCATATGGCAAAAAACTGTTAACGCAGTAATGTGCTCGTAAGTCGACATTTTTGGGATTAGTTAGATCAAGTTGTCGACAGCGCAAACTGGTCGTAAACTTCTCGACTTTCTCAGCTATGCTAAATGGCTGATCTTCGAGTTCCTCATTTAATTGCCTAATAAATTGCCAAGAGCTAAGCGTTCTATTTTCGATCGTCTGGTAGCGCAGCCTAAAAGTACCTGCATCGAGATCACGTTTGATAGGCATAGAGCCAGATAAGTAACACTGCTCCGTGACAACCTGGGTTTGATCTCGAGGTCCACTTTCCTGGGAGTGCCAACATTTGACGATCTTAGCTGGCTTGAAGACGCTCCAACCTCCAATTTGAAGGGTAGCATCGCTATCTTTTAAAATATTGGCGGTGATCTCATCCTGAACTCGCTCAAGTTGCGCCCTCATTACTTCGTCAAATTGGGTGTGATCTTCAGGTCGGCTGAGAATCTGGCGTTTTTCATGCAGGAGATTTTTGAGCTGTTCATAAGGAATCGCGAATGCCAAACTCTGCGAATCAGCTCTCAGCGAGACATTAACCCCAATAACTTCGCCGGCCTCGTTGATTGTAGGCCCACCACTCATCCCAGGATTCAAGGGAATAGACATCTGAATTTTTCGATAAGGACCTGCTTGCATCAGGCCATTAAAATTCCCTTCACTTACTGATTTGTTTAGATCCTCTGGCCAACCAATGGAATAAATTTTATCGCCACCATCTGGAAGTACATGGGCAAATTTGACCGTTCGAGAAAAAGTCCGATCAACCTGAACCAAAGCCAAGTCATTGACCGCGTCAATGGCAACGACCTCGGCCGGAATCGACTTGTCACCATCAATCAGATACAGGTGATACTTTTTGGGATCATGCAAAGCATAGGCAACAACATGAAAATTTGTGGCCAAAACTCCAGTGGTATCGACCACAAAGCAGGACCCATAGGCGGCTTTCGGCGAGTTAGCATCGGTAGCGATTTTGATCTGGAAGACATCCCCTAAAACACTTGCGACTAGCTTTGTACTAGGCGGCGTCGATTCCGCTGCGACCGCCTTTCCATTGGTTAAAAATAAATTCAGCAGGGCCAAAAAAACACTGCGAACTAAGTGTCCTCGACCTGTGGTTGTAAGTTTTATCAACCAGTCCTCGTCATATGATTGAGATTTGCGAAGATAGTTCCGAGTATACCAGAATTTTAGTGGTTCATTATCATTGTGGTTTTCTTGTACCAACTAAACGATTTTGTTTACAATAGAGTTAAAGCCACGATTGCGGGTGAAAGTTTTAAAGGAGCTCTCTCATGAGGTTGACTAAAGCTTTGCTGTTCGTCGCAGCATTTGCTCTGATTCCCGGTTGCGCCACCAAAAAAGGCGACGAGGACGGTGAAGAGGGATCAGAGGAGAAAGAGGGCGAAGAGGGCGGTGACGGAGAGAAAACCTCGGAGTCTGGCAGCGAAGGTAGCACGGACCAAGCAGCTACTCCAGCACCAGCACCGGCGCCAGTACCCCCACCTGCAGCAGTGGCCGTACAGCCCCCGGCAGCACCCAAACCGGCACCTATTGCCTTTCCCGCAGCTGCGCCAAAGCCAGTGGCAGCAGTAGCAGCGGTACCACCGAAGCCTGTACAACCAGCCGTCGTTGCTGCACCACCGGTGGCACCTGCAGTAGCAGCATTACCAGCGGCTAAGCCAGTAACACCAGCAGCTGCTCCAGCGCCAGTGGCAGCAGTGGCACCTGTAGCCGCAGCGGCACCCGTCGCAGCTGCCAAACCTGTAGCTGCACCGCCCGTTGCTGTTCAACCAGCAGCGGCACGACCGGTAGCTACCGCACCTGCACCAACGGCTCCGGCTGTCGCGGCGGCACCAGTTGCGACTCCGGTTCCCGCACCTGCACCTGCACCAAAAGTTTACCCGGGGTTTGATGGCCCTTCGGTTACCAGGTACGTTCGCGTAGTCGCGATCAAGGTCCGCGCAGCACCGTCTAAAGACTCCCCTGTTGTCGGATGGGTTGCTCAGGGAGACAAAGTCGATGTCGTCCTAAACGGCGAATGGGCCAAACTGGTCGACTCTGGCCATTACTTGACCACGAAATACTTAGTCAACAAACCACCGAAGTGACCTCTGGCGAATTTTGATCCTTTTCGATTTAAGTTCGCGCCAACGCTATCATCTGCTCGAGACGTTTGATCGCTAGGGTTAAAGTCTCGAGCTGCGGTCCAAATGAAAACCGCACATAATTTTTGAACCTTGAGGCAGCACCTTTGCGGCGCTTGCCCGGGTTTACGTCGAAAAACTCACCGGGCACTGTGATCACGCGCTGATCAAGTGCAGAGCGGAAGAAGCTCATCCCATCACTAATCGACGTAGGCAGTTGGGCTACAGATCCCCAGGCATAAAAAGTTGCATCTGGTTCACGGTCAAATTGAATGCCGAGACGCCCCAGCTCCTTCAGGAGATAATCACGCTTTTGTCTGAATACTGACTGGATAGCTATCGTCTCTTGGTGAACGACTTTGGGGTCAAGAAGTGGAAGGGCAGCCCTTTGAAGTGGTTTGGAACCGCCACCGTCTAAAAAAGAACCTGCGCTTGCAAGTGCGTCAATGACTGGACGAGGTCCCACTGCCCAAGAGACCCTCCATCCTGGATAACGCCAATTCTTGGTGAAACCGTCAAAAATCAACA
>OMIY01000443.1 GCA_900299215.1 bacterium
ACTGTCACCTGACGAGCTATTGGAACTCGCTGGGCTACTTGCTGCAGAGGTTGCAGTTTTATTGCTGCCGCCGCGGAAGTCGGTGACATACCAGCCGGTTCCCTTAAGAATGAAACCAGTCCGGCTGAGCAGCTTAACTAGAGGGCCTTTCGCGCAAGCTGGACACTCAGCAGGCGCAGGATCATCGACTTTCTGCAGGATTTCCTGAACAGAATTACAGGCTTTGCACTCGTACTCGTAAATGGGCATCGGCGCACACTCCAGGCTCATAAAAATGCAAGTGACGCCGCCAACGCAGCGTCACCGAGAGACCTCTATTTGCGACCGAGACGGGCCCTTGTCAAGGGACTAACGACTGCCTTTGGTAACAACAGTCGGTGGGAACGCCGAGTCGACGCGCTGTTTAAGCTCCATTCCGGTCTTCCAGAACGGTAGGCGCTTCGGTGGAACGGTAATCCGCTCACCAGTTTTTGGATTGCGACCCTCGTACGCCTTGTATTCGCGCACCGTGAATGCACCGAAGCCGCGAATCTCAACGCGATGACCAGCGCAAAGGGTGTCGCTGACGGCGTCGAAAAACAGGTCGACGATTTCCTCAGCCTTGGCCAAGGTGATATCAGCTCGCTCCGCCAAACTTTCGATCAACTCAGACTTGACCATTGCTCTCCCTTTCTATTCAGCAGCACTCTTATAATAACAAGATCTGAACGATCTTGGCAACTTAATCGACTTATGGGATAACAAGTTCTTTCCAAGACCAATGGTGAGAACATATGGAATACATCCCTTTAGAAAAGCCGATAGCTGATCTTGAAAACCGTATCGACGAACTCCGCCGTATGGCCACCGTTCAGTCCGTCAACTTAGACGGCGAAATTCGTGACCTCGAGGAGCAAGCGCAAAAGCTACGCCACGAGATGTTCTCGCGGCTGACTGCTTACGAAACAACGCAGCTTTCGCGCCATCCGCGTCGCCCCAACACGCTTGAGCTGATAAGCGCGCTTTGCTCCGACTTTGTCGAGCTACACGGTGACCGAAACTTCTTCGATGATCCCGCCATAGTGGCTGGACTTGCCACGTTTGAGGGGCGCTCGATCGTCGTCATCGGCCACCAAAAAGGTCGTGGCACCAAGGACAATATCTACCGCAATTTTGGTATGCCTCGACCTGAGGGTTACCGCAAAGCACTACGTATCATGAACATGGCCGAGCGCTTTGGCTTGCCAATCATAACCTTTATCGACACGCCTGGTGCTTACCCTGGCGTTGGCGCAGAGGAAAGAGGCCAGTCTGAGGCTATTGCCAAGAACATCATGATCATGTCGACTCTGAAGGTTCCAATTATCACCGTTGTAGTCGGTGAGGGTGGTAGCGGTGGAGCTTTGGCACTTGGTGTTGCCAACAAAGTTCATATGCTCCGCTACGCTATCTACTCCGTCATCTCGCCCGAGGGATGTGCCTCTATCTTAATGAAAGACGCTGCAAACGCCGCCGCAGCAGCCGAAGCGCTGAGACTGACAGCAACCAATGCTGCGGAGCTTGGCGTGATTGACTCGATCATCGAGGAACCTGAGGGTGGCGCTCACCGTAGTATCGAGGTGACAGCTCGCAACATTCGAGCGCAGATCATCGCTGACCTAGCCGAGCTGGGTCGCAAGTCTGGACCCGAGCTGCGTGAGCATAGGATCGCGAAGTTCATGAACCTCGGCTTTGTCGATGACGGGCGGAAGGTGCTAAACCATGTCCAGTAAGCGTACCCCTCAGCTGATCATGGTTAGGCCATGGGCCGATGGGCGCGCGAAATCGCTGCAAAGTGAGATTCTCTGTCCGCCGGATAAATCGGTCACACACAGATCGGTCATGCTTGCGGCGATGGCCAAGGGTGACAGTGAGGTCGTCAACCCATTGATGGGTGCTGATTGTCGCTCCACCATGTCGGTGTTCCGGGCCCTCGGTGTGTCGATTGAGGGTGACGAGTCCGGTAATGCAACCGGCACAGTTAGGGTTAGTTCTCCTGGATGGGATGGTTGGCGCTCTCCGGTGACACCTTTAGACTATGGCAACAGTGGCACAACGGCACGTCTACTAACCGGCCTGTTTGCCGCTACTCCTGGTCTTTTTGTTACCTGTTTTGGTGACGCGAGTTTAAGCACTAGACCCATGGGTCGCGTGGTGACGCCGCTACGTACCATGGGGGCGAAAATCCTAGGCCGTGACGATGGCCGCCTACTGCCAATGGCTGTCCAAGGTCAGCAACTTAAGAGTGCAAAGCACACTGTTGACAAAGCTACGGCTCAAGTTAAATCGGCGCTGATTCTGGCTGGCTTGGGTTGTGAAGGTGACACTTCGGTTACGCTTCCCAGTGGTAGCCGCGACCACACAGAGCGTATGCTCGCTGCCCTCGGTGCTAAGATCAAAGTGGAGAAACATGGCCATCTGGAGACGGTGCAGGTTACAGGGCCCTTTAGGCCTGCTGCCCGGCGTCATTTGGTGCCGGGTGATCCGTCATCCGCGGCTTTTTTTGCAGTTCTGGCCGTTCTTGCGAGTGGCACACTTGTGATCAAGGGCGTGCTTGATAACGACACCCGTACTGGCTTTATCATGCTACTTGAGCAGATGGGGGCCAAATTTGACCGGCGCAGGCTCCTCGATCGGCCAGGGTACCTAGAGCCAGTCATGGACTTGGTCGTTCACGGCGGCAGTGAGCTTAAAGCGATCGAGACCGATGCTGCAGCTGCTCCGACCTTCATCGACGAGGTACCAATCCTGGCGGTAGCCGCGATGTTTGCTTCTGGGACCTCTCGTATCCGTGGACTCGGGGAACTGCGCGTCAAGGAATCCGACCGCCTTGCTAAAGTGGTCGAGCTCCTATCCATTGCTGGAGCCAAGGTGTGGACTGAAGGCGATGACCTCCTGATTGATGGTCCGGCAGAAAGCGTTCAGCCCTTTGTTTTCGATCCGGCAGAAGATCATCGGCTGGCTATGGCAGCATCCATACTGGCAAAATTCGCCGATGGACCCTGTCGTGTTGCCGATCCCCAATGCGTAGCAGTGAGTTTCCCAGATTTCTTTGAAGTTTTGGGTAGCCTGGGTTAAAAACTTAGCCTTTCCAATTGATGAGGGCAGCTTGAGTCAGCACAGACCGAAAATAGTCGCGGTTGATGGACCAGCGGGATCGGGTAAGAGCAGTATTTGTGATGCTGTGAGCCGCCGCCTCGGTTGGACCTACATAAATACTGGAGCACTTTACCGAGGTGTGGGCTTGCTCGCCTTGGGACGTGGCATTGATCTCAATGACAGTGCTGGGATTGCGGCGATGGTGGATCAAATTGCGCCTGGACTGACCTGGCGTGGTGAGGACCGGACTCTGTGGTTTGAGGGTCGCAACTTGAGTCTCGAGATGAACTCTGAGCAAGCCGGATATGCCGCAAGTAAGGTTGCCAAGCAGGCTGCGGTCAGGGACTGTCTACTCCCCGTGCAGCGGCAGCTCACTCTGTCGGCACCCATTGGTGCCTTGGTCGATGGTCGTGACATCGGTACGGTCGTTTTCCCTGATGCCGACTTAAAGATCTTTGTGACAGCAAGTCTAGAGGAGCGTTCTAGGCGTCGCCTTAACCAGTTGGGCTCCGACGCTGATACCCAGTCGATTGACGACATTAAGGCGGGTATCGCAAAGAGAGATGAGCGCGATCAGGGTCGCGATACTGCACCGCTTAAGCAGGCTGACGATGCTGTGGTGCTGGACACTAGCGACTTATCCATGGATGAATCTATCTTGGCTTTGATTCGTTTGCTCAAAGACCGAGGTTTAGTCGATTGAGCGCCAACTAAGGTCCGCTTCTTGGCTGTATGTGTGTCTGTCTTTGCGACTGGAGCTGGTGTGCGCTTTGCCACGGCCTTGACGCGGCGGCTATCGGCTCTCCCCAATTGACGCTCCGTCTTAGCCTTTGGCAGAGCATTCTTCAGCTGATCAAGGCGGCTCAGCAGCTCTAATTCAAAAGTAGACCGACTGGCCACCGCATCGTGACCCTCTTGTCTCGTGATGCGCACTAAGCCAGCCAGTTCTGTGATTTGTTTTTGCAAAGACTCAAGATGCACCGCTTGACGCTGAATTTGCAGTAACAAAGCCGCGTTTAACTCAGTCTGACCGGTTATGAGGCTTCTCAGGCGATCCTCGACGCCCAGGCTGACCGCGCGGTGTTGGTCAGCAACTTGGTCTGCGTGTCCGAGAACTCGTCTCAGCTCAACAGTTAACTGTAGCGTCGCATCATTAATATCCGCACGGAGCAAGGTCGTTAACTGATCTGGAATCGATTGCAGATAGTCACTGAGTCGCTCGCTGTGCTCGACCAGCTCAGCGGTAGCTTCACTCACTAGACTTGCTGATTTTTGCTGCGATGCTGTTGCCCGCGTCCAAGCCAAGTAGGCCTCTACGTCTTCCTGCCTGTAAACAGGACTGATGTAGCGCCCGCGTCTAATTCTACCAACGCGCAGCTCGCGTCCAGAGATCTGCGTCAGCCTAGACCTCTTGATACCAAGTTGCGTCATAACTGCGTCAGCATCCAAGCTGAAGTCACCGCAGTAATCTTCGTCTCCGCGCAACCAAACGACCAGAGGCAAATCCGAAATTGTCATTCTAGTTCACTCGCCTTGGCTTTATAGACCAGTCTTTGAGCGATTTAAAGGTCGCCAAACGCTGCGGGTCATTAAGATTCTCAAAGAATAGCTTCAGCGACATATTATGCTCGCCCTCAGAGAATTTTGTCATATCAAAATATAGCGCCAAATTAACAGGGCTCTTACCGAGCTCGCCTGGTTTTTCGTTGCTTCGCGTCAGTACCGTGCTGCCAGGTACGTTTTCTTGGTAAAAAAGCGGAATGCTCTTTCTTTTACGCATCTCGTCCGATGGGTTGATCTCCATATAGAGGATGCGGTCCTGACTAGCAGCCGTGATCCAATAGGTATCCTGTGCCTCCGGGCGATTAGTAAGGAAATCAAGCAGCCCAGACTTTTTATGGCGGGGCATATTGGTTTCGACCTGATAGGTCTCAGGATTCTCTCTAAGGGCCATGCCGTAGTAAAACCCGCTCCCCTGGTTCAAGTTCTTAGCCCCATCGAGCGGGTTATAGAGGATGGCCGGTAGGTAGACAGCGTTGGAAAAGAAGCTGACCTCGGTATACATGCCGAGTTCAAAATTGAGCTTGAGGAAGTTGTAAACGAAGCTGATCCTGATAATCGACCTGATGGGACCAACTTTATAGGCCTCGAGTTTACTCTCAATGGAGCGGTGACTAGCCTCTACCGTTAAGAAGTATTTGAGGTCGGCTCGCATATAAAAAGTAGTCGAATCAATAAGGGGCACGAATTCACGCTGAGGTAAGAGCTCAGTCCCCTTTTTCACCATCTCTACCTTCTTAGCCACCAGCCAGTTCTTTTGGTCAAACTGATAGCGGTAGCGAGAGGTCAATACCTCGGCTCGCTGCCTGTCGAAGTTGACGTATTGGCGGGTCGAAAGTGGTGGTGCATTGGTGAAATAGACTCCCAGGTACACCGCGCCTTCTTTGTCTATTGCTGCTGTGGCGGCAGAGTTGCCGGTTGAATTTGCTAGCGGATAGCTGATCTTGATCTCTATTACGATCGGAGGCTTGCCCACCTCGGTCCAGTCGCTAGGTGGTACGGCAGGTCCGACGTCGTCGCCCATGAAGCTCAATTCATCTTGGGAGTCGAAGATTCCAGTCCCGGTGTTTGCTGTGACATCGCCTCCGTCTGGAAGCACGTAGTCACCCCAGTCGTTGATCTCATCGATTTGAAATGGGATGCTGACCGCCTTGCCGCTAGAGCTTGAGCGAAAAAGGCGATACATACCAAGTGGGTAGTGAGTCACCAACTTTACCGCATCGCCTTTGACTACAATAGGCGCAGAGTGAATAGTTGCCCAAGCTGAGTGGCTCCAGCTCCCTATCAGCAGCAGCAATGCGGCAAGTAATCGTCGCAATCAACAGTCCGGAGTTGGTGAAAAGTCTTCTCTCTTTCGATTGTTCTTAAATATAGATAAAATCATAGCATGCGTCGACCCCTGGCTAACTTTTTAATCTGCATCCTGAGCGTTGGCCTCTTGGGCCTTGCGGGTCCGTATCTACTCCGCCTACGTTTGCCGGTAGCTTGGCAGGTTACGAGTAGTCGAAGCTTGGGCAGCAATTCGGCGACGGTTACCGAATCATTTCGCGAGGTGTGGACCTTGGAAGTGGGCACTAGTGGTCTTATCAACCTGAGTTCACCGCGCGCTACCGTGCCGGTATACTCTGAGAGTTCTGATCCCATGCAGTCATCGGCTCTTAATTGGGTGGGAATCAAACAAGGAGACTTGGCCAAGCTGCTTGGCATCGCTATCGCTGCGGATGGTGAGTTTGATGATGCCGCTTCTGTTAAGACGAGTGACCGTTTAGTGTTTATCCAGCTTGGTCGTGCTGACAGACAGTATGGCGGCATCGGTCTTAACTGGTCGTTTGACCAGCACTACGTCGTCAATATCGACATAGGCCCGCACGTAGCCTTGTGAAACGGCGGGTCCCATCGATTAATCTAGTTAATTAGTGCCTAAAGTGTCTTTCGCCCGTAAACACCATCGCGATACCGTGTTTATTGGCGGCATCGACAGAATCCTGGTCGCGTTTGGATCCACCTGGCTGGACGATAGCTGCCACCCCTTGACTAGCAGCAAATTCAACGGTGTCGCTGAAAGGGAAGAAGGCGTCGCTTGCCAGCACGCTACCTTTGACGCTTCGTCCTTCGGCCTCGGCCTTCGCGACAGCGATGTTGGCCGAATCGATGCGGCTCATTTGACCGGCGCCGATGGCCACGGTGACTCCGTCCTTGGCAAAGACGATCGCATTTGACTTCACGTGTTTGGCCACGATCATGGCAAACTTGAGATCAGCAAGGGTTGCAGCATTTGGTTTCGAAGCTGTCATTGGCTGCCATTTAGCAGTATCAAAACTACCTGTGTCCTCGGACTGAACCAGCACGGCTCCGTAGACAGATCTAAGTTGATCCCTATTGCTCCGGTGACCATGGCGCGCAAAGGCTGCTCGGAGGATTCTCAAGTTAGGCTTCTGTCTGAGAATCTCTAGAGCCTCAGGACTAAAGTCGGGAGCAGCCACACACTCAGTGAATAAGCTGGTGACTGCCGTGGCCGTTGCTGCGTCTACTGGCCGGTTAAGAGCGATGATGCCACCAAAGGCTGACTTTGGATCGCAGGCAAGAGCGCGTCGGAAGATCTCTGCTAATTCAGCCGTCGCACTGGTGGCACAGCCGCAAGGATTGGTGTGCTTGATGATCACGCAAGCTGGGTCTGCAAACTCTGCAGCTAAAGCTGTTGCAGCATCGAGGTCGAGGATGTTGTTGTAGGAAAGCTCCTTACCACCAAGTAGCTCGACAGCCGCAAAGCCCACGGCCGGCAGGCTTGCATCTGCGTAGAGTCCTGCCGCTTGGTGGGGGTTTTCCCCGTAGCGTAGGGGTTGGCGGAGTTTTAGGTTCACTGGCAGGTCAGTTTTAGGTGCCGCTTCCTTACTGACTCCACTATTACCGAGATAGTCGGCTATCGAGTGGTCGTAGGCTGAGATCGTTGCGAACGTCTTGACCGCAAGTTGCAACCGCAGTTCCTTTTTGACCTCACCATTAGCAAGTGCTGCGAGTACCGCGTCGTAATCTGCTGGATCGATGACGGGTAGGGTGAAGCGCCAGTTCTTGGCAGCCGCCCTCAGCATCGTGGGTCCGCCGATATCGATGTGCTCAATGGCGTCTTCAAGAGGCAAGCCTTTGGCTATGGCCTCAGCTGCAAACTGGTAGAGGTTTACCACGACGAGATCGATCGCTTTAATTCCGTGTTTGGCAGATTCTGCTACGTGCTCACTGCGCTCCCGATCAAACAGAATCCCGCCGTGCACTTTGGGATGTAGCGTTTTAACGCGACCCCCGAGAATCTCCGGGCTACCCGTAAAGTCGGCAACATCAGTTACCGGCATGCCGTGCTCCCTGAGGAGTTTTGCCGTCCCCCCGGTCGATAAGAGATCGAAGCCTAATTCAACCAATCCGCGGGCGAAGGGAACAAGTCCCGTCTTGTCAGTGACTGAGAGTAGGGCCAGGCGCTGCTGCTTGGAACTCGACGACATGGACGACTTGGACGACATGAAGGCTCCTCAAACTAAGTTTCGGTGGGTGGTCGACCGGCTGCTTTAAGGCGCTCTAAATTGGCTTTTAGCTGCGCCTCAACCCCGGAGTTAATCGGCTCGTAGTAACGTTTGTGGGCTAGCTCCTGCGGCAAGTAGCCGAGACGCTGTGCCCCGGATGGATCATCGTGGGCGTAGACATACCCCACTCCGTAGCCAAATTCACGCATGAGTTTGCTTGGAGCGTTACGCAAGTGAAGAGGCACCTCAAGAGCTCCTGTCGCCTCAACATCCGCCATCGCTTGATTGATGGCGACGTAAGCCTTGTTGCTCTTGGGCGAAGCAGCCAGATATGTGGCGGCTTGAGATAGGA
>OMIY01000444.1 GCA_900299215.1 bacterium
GAGAACATCTTTGCGCTGCGCAATCAAAACTTGTTCGTGTTTGTGATCGATTTGATCAAGATGCTTTGGCGAACCCACGGGTTGGGAATTTCGGCCACTGTGGATCTGGAGTTTTTTTCACGCGGTTCAGCGATTGTGTCTTACCTTACCGGCGCCAGCCACCGGGTCGGTTTGCATAGATATACTATGGACGGGCCTTACCGCGGCGATTTAATGACACATAGAATAGCATACAATCCTTATTTACATACGGCAGTGACCTATCGCGTCATGGTCGATGCCTTGACGACGTCTCTGGATGAGGTGCCTTTAAACAAAATGGTGCTAGCTAAAGAATCGGGCAAGAAGGCGGTGTTTAAACCAGACCCCGAGGACATAGCTAAAGTTAAATCACTCATAGCTGAGCGCAGTAAAGATCTCGGTTTTGAAGCTGGGCTTCGGATTATTCTCAACCCAAATGCGAGCGATCTGATGCCGCTTAGAAAATGGCCGACTGATCGTTTCAAAAAATTGGCTGAGCAGATTCTGCAAGAGTATCCGGATGCACTAATAATTTTAACCGGAGCTCCACGCGAAGCCGCTCCGGCAGAGAAGATTCGCGATGAACTTAACTCAAAGCGAGTCATTTCTGTAGCTGGTGCTACCACCATGCGACAGCTTATAGCCTTGTTTACTTTGTGCGATGTTTTGGTGACCAATGACAGCGGGCCGGCGCATTTTGCCTCAATGACCAAGATCAAAAATATCGTCTTGTTCGGACCCGAGACTCCGAAGCTTTATGGTCCTATCGATGGTCACCCCATGCCAATTTGGGCTGGATTGGCCTGTAGCCCATGCATCAATGCGTTAAATCATCGTTTGTCGCCTTGTAATAACAACCTCTGCATGCAAGCCATAACTGTTGAAGACGTTATGCTTAAAGTTAGACAGAGTTTACAAGGAAGGCCGAGCCAAAGTTCTTATCGCCCGGAGTCGTCTTTACCCACAGAGCGTTACATTGCTCAGTCGAACTTAGGAGGAGATGCACATGTACTTTAAGCCGCTAAATGGATTTCTGGTCGCGCTGGCTCTGAGTGCCTGTACGACACCGGGTAAGGTTCAGGATATCGAGACTAAAGGTTTTCAAGCCAAGGGTAATGCAAGTAGTGGCAAGATTGGCATTAACGAGAAAGATCAAGTTGTCATTCGAGAAAACACCTCTGCTCAAGACGACCTAGCTGTTCTCGACATTGCTAATACTCACCTACGGGATGAAGTGGATCGTGATCTTCATGATCTTAAAAATTGTGAGACTCAGTTGAACGATCCTCGGCTTGGTGGCAATGGTCAAGCGACGGCGAGCCACGATATTGAGGAGCTTAAAAACGACCCTGAAATTAAACAACAAATGGGTCGAGACGAAGATGGTGAGCTTCGTGTGGTGCGAGAACAATCCTTTGAAGAGCGGTTAAAATCGGAGAAAAAATACCAAGCAACCCTGAAGAGAATGAAGAAACTCGCGACAGAGCAGAAAGATTCTTGTCAACGGCGCTTAGCTGTTGCTCGTGAAAAACAAGGTTTACCAGGTCAGCCTTATAAGGCTACAGGTTACTTCACCAAGGATGGGACTTGGGTGGAAACTCAGCGCGGTGAGAACAGTTTAGATGATGCATTTGAAATTCGTGCGAAAGCAAAGTCCAAAAGCTCATCTGGCAACGAATGAAACAAATTTGTGGCGGGGCCATTTAAGCCGCAGGCCCTGCTTCGACTGCCTTTCGCAAGTCCTCTCTCCAACCGCAGGCAAAGGCAAGCTCCATTGCCAGAAACAGTGGAGCGTTGAATACCTGCATGATGTTGTCAAAAAGTGCAGGCTTCTTGCCTTCAAAATAATGACCAACGAACTGAATGGCCCAGCCACCGACGAAGGTGGCAGCAAAGATCCACAAAGCTTCTAGAGGTGGAACTAGGTTGGCCGTCTCATTTGCTAGGTATAACGGTAGCGCGCTAAACGGCAATTGTAATAAGGCGAGGCGTAGATCAAGTGTCGCGTAATAGATCAGGCAGATTGTAAAGCCCACTGTGGCAGCGGTGACCGGGATCGGGAAGTTTTCCGTTCCAGCGAGTTCACTAATGCTTAGCAGCAAGAAGATGGCATAAACTATTAACGGCACACCTATAAAGTGAGTGGCCTTATTGCGTGGGTCACGATGATACGACGCGTACGATCTCATCAAGTCTGTGATCGGTTTCAAAGACTTCCCTCCAGTTTGCTTCAAGGCGGTAACTTTCCGGTTTTCGCCAGTTGGTTTCTGTACCATAGAACTTTGCAATTGCATTTGCCAGCTTCTCTGCCCGAGTCGGTAATCCTTTCGTGGCGAAGTAGCGAGCAGTGGTCGCCACTTCATCCTGAAACCGACGCCAGTTTGCGTCTACGATGCTTCCCCCGCTGGCGAGGTTGTCAGCACTAAAATTAAAATCGAGACCACTAGCTACTGAAAACACCCATTCAATGGCCTGAGGTTTAACCTCGACGCGAGAAAATTCGAGTTGTTGCTCAGCTGAGCGGCCATCGGGTACATACCAGTAACCGTAATCAAGTAAAGTTCTGCGATGAGCCCCTGCAATACACCAATGTGCAATTTCGTGTAAGGCGCTGGCATAATAACCATGGGCGAAAATAATCTGAGCCGGGTGATCTGCGTCCCTAGCTGGTACATAAAGAGGCTCATCGGTGCCTGCCACCAGAACTGTATGTTCGGTGACAAGAAACAAATCGTTAAATAGCCTTATAAGATCCGAATAACTATGACGCGCCAATGAGCTATCCAAAAGCAAAGTAAAAGTCTGTCAGTGCGTCCCAGAGATTCGAGCCGCGTAGTTCTTAATTATTTCTATGGTGTCGAGGTCATGATCGTAGACCGAATACCAGCCTTGTGGTTCATGTGGCGGGTCACCGGTGTACGGGGTTCCTGGGCGCCAAAGGCCGCCTGGGTCGGTTGGACGTGCCTCGCCACCCCAAGCCCAGAAATTGACGCCACTTAGGGCTCTGCCTTGGCTAATATTGTTAAGCGTGGATTCAAACATTGTTTGATAATACCGATCTCGAGTTTCCGTTGTGGCGCTCGGTGCGAAGTTGCCACCGTCACGAGCTAGTCCAAACTCCTCGAATACTGCAGGCTTGCCCAATTTTGCCGCCAAATTTACATGATATTCAACGTAATCAAGAGCCCGCTTGGATGCTCCCTCGTATGAGGCCGGATTGCTCGGGTCATACCATCCAAAGTTTTGAATCCAAATGTGGAAGGTCAGATAATCGATGCCAGGAATGGCATGGATGACCTCCGGGTTGGTTTTTGTGGTATCCGGACTAGCAGTCAATCCCTCGCTACCGGTGGTAATTAGGTGATGAGGATCCAGATGCTTGATGCGAGAAGCCGTATACGCAACCCATCGCACATAGGCCTCGTATTGGTTTTGTCCTCGTGGTTCATTCGCCAGCTCCCAGGCCATGATAGTGGGATCTAACGAATACGGGACAAGGGTAATAGAATTAATTCGCGAAACTATTAGGTCAACGGTCCCATTGTAAAGTGCAACGGCTCGCGGATTGGCGTAAAACCGCGCTGAATAGTTCTCGAAAGTACTCCAGCCAAACTTCTCGGGGTAGGGGATTTCCGACCCTTCGACCCATGACACGTATTGAGGAAAACCACCTGACCACTGCCAAAAATTTCCTAGGCACATGATGGCTCGCATATCTCGCTTAGCCATTTCTGTTAGGAGAAAATCAAGGCCGGCGAGCAGATTTTGATCAAAAACTCCGGGCATGGGCTGAAGCGCTGGCAGCATCCTGTAAGGTGCGTTGTTGGGGCCTTCGCTAGCGGCCATGACACGTAGGTTTTTCACACCCATTGCTGCCAAGCGGTCCAGCTCCCTAATCAAGCGGGGGCGATCCCCGCTAGGCCCAGGGCTTCCTAGGTTGATGCCGTACCAAAGGTTGGTCCCAAGGAAATGATAAGGACGGTCCCCAACGGTGAATTGAGTGCCTCGTACTTTAACGAAATAGTTACTGGGCTGCGCATAAGTGGGGTTACACCAGGTACCAAAGAGAATCATACCGAGTAAGGCGACCACGCGGCTAAGCTTCATACCCCCCCCTTTAAACAGTGGCCTCATGCTATCAGACTACGCCTTAATATTGCCATGAATTACTCGGATCAGTTAAAATTCTAAAGCAGAACTGAAATTCTTCATTTGCTAAATGCTCTCAAGTAGTTACCCTACTTAAATAAACTCTATTCGAAATAACTAAGTTTGTTACTATCAGTGAGGAGGCATGGCCTATGCTAGCGCGGTACCGGCACGTCATTGGCGCGGCAATCTTGGTCAGCGGAACACTGGCAGGCACCATCGCTGGTGCATCAGAATTGCCCCGTGAGACGCAGAATCTTCGACAATTGGAGCTGAGCGGCTACGAAGTTTCCGGTAGTACCGTAACTGTCAATACCTCGAGCAGCTTGAAGATCCAGCTGACCGTGGTGAGAGACGATGTAGTCAGGATTTGGATCGATCAACGTGGTCGTTTCGTGAAAGAACCCTCGCTCGGGCTCGTGCAGGAACAATGGCCAGAGCAGGTCCTTCAAATTAACGACCGCGGTGGATACCTGCAGGTGGCGACGGCGAAGCTATCAGTGCGGATCCAGAAAAAAGGCATCGGCATTGATTTCTACCAAGCTGATGATGTCACTCCGATCACTCTCGATGATTCAGCCAAGAGTTTTGAGTGGGGGCTTGGAACTTCGCAATCCTTGTACCGTCGGTTGGAAGCAAGTGAACATATCTATGGTTTGGGTCAGGATAACCTTGAACATTTAGGCACCCTGGACCGTCGTGGGACTCGTCGGGACCTTTGGACTGGGCAAAGAATTAATCGCGGAAAGGTTACGGCTGATGTACCGATTCCTTTCATGCTAAGCACTGGCGCAGCAGGCGGCGGTTACGGCCTGTTTTTCGACAACACCTATCGCACCCTTTTCGACCTCGGTAAGACAGATCCGAATCTTTACTCCTGGCAGGCAGTTGGTGGCGAGGCTATCTATTACTTCATCTATGGGCCCGAGTTTCCTCACATTGTCGATCGATACACCGAGTTAACCGGTCGTCCATCGATGCCAAATCTGTGGACCCTAGGTTACATGCAGAGCAAATGCACGTTCTATACCTGGGACGAGATCGATGATGCCATGAGGACTTTGCGCTCGCGAGAAATTCCAGTCGATAGCATGGCGATCGATTTCGACTGGCCTGAACATCTCCAAAATTTCCGCTGGGCGTCACGTTGGAACGGAGAGAGTTCATGGCGAATTCGTGACTACGGCAGAATCGGCGTCAAGTTTATGATTTCTCAGTCTGGACCGATGATTCGCAAAGACAGCAGTAACTATCAAGATGGGCTTCGCAATAATATTTTTGCGACTGACGGCAACGGACAGACGGTAACCTGTGGGTACTACGGTGGTGATTTGATGGACTTCACAGCACCAAATATGAAGTCTTGGCTTTGGCCTCAAATCAGTCACTTGCATCGCGACGGAATTAAAGGCTGGTGGTTAGACTTAACTGAGCCAGAGGGTGAGCCACCGGAAACTGTTTATCAAGGCGGGCCTTCGGCCAAGATACACAATGCATTCTCGATGATCACTAGCAAGACCTATTACGATATGCTGAAGGCAGCTGATCCTGATACTCGAGTATTTATTTTGACCAGGACAGGCTCCGCCGGAATTCAGCGCTTTGGTACGGCTATTTGGACTGGGGACATCTATTCAGATTATGAGACCTTTGCCGCTCAAGTACCAGCGGTGATGAACATGGGTTTGTCTGGTATGCCTATGTGGTCTAACGACTCGGGCGGATTTTTAGAGGGCTATTACAAGAATAGTCTAGAGGCGCACGGCAAACTTTATCAACGCTGGATGCAGTTTTCCGCCTTCGTCCCGTTGCCGCGGGCCCATCACGTTGGGCTATCCCTGCCAACAGACTTTGGGCAAGATGTTGAGGCCAGTAGCAGGCATTATCTGCAAATGCGTTACCGACTGATGCCTTACTTCTACTCACACGCGTGGGAAGCGCATCGCACCGGCGCTCCAATGATTCGACCATTAGTGTTTCACCACCAAAATGATCCTAACGTTTTTAACCTTAAGGACGAGTTCCTATTTGGCCGCGATATCCTCGTGGCACCAGTAGTGACTGAAAACACCAACACGCGACCAGTTTACCTGCCGGCGGGCACGTGGTTTGGCTATGAGGATGGGCGCGAGTATGCAGGTGGACAAAGTTATGAAGTTAGCGCACCTGCTAGCAAGATTCCTCTTTTTGTGCGATCCGGCGCGATTATCCCGATGGCACCTCCAATGCTAAGCACCGATGAGCGTTCTTGGGACCCCTTGACTATCGATGTCTATCCGGAGGGAGAATCGACTTTCAATCTTTATGCTGACGACGGCAAAACCGAGTCATTTGCGAGCCGAAGCGACTTTACTGAAACCTTCATCCATAGTGTTCTTAACCCTACGTATGAAGCTGTCCTGACTATTCAAAATAGCAATGCTAAGTTTGCCCCTCAGGCTTATTTGTCTCAATTCCACCTGTGGTCAACGCCGACGGCTGTTTCTGTGAACAGAAAGCCGGTGAGTTTACTGCCAAGCCTCGAGGAACTTAAAAAAGTTGACCATGGAGCGTTTTGGGCAGGTTCGGCAAAAATCTTGTACGTGAAATTCAAGCGCGGATCGGAATTGCAGCATCAGGTAAAAGTGGCGCTAAATGGTGATGACCTCCACAGACATTAAAGTATTCACCTTAACCCATCCGTCAGGATTTCAGGCCAAAGTCTGCAATCTTGGTGGGATCGTGATGGCGATCGAGGCGCCTGATCGATATGGCCACTTGGGCAACGTCGTACTTGGTTACGATGATGCCTCGCACTACATCGACAATCCGAATTATCTTGGAGCCCTAATCGGCCGCTGCGCAAACCGGATAGCTCATGGAACTTTTAAGCTAGATGGCAAACTTTTCAAGCTAGCCAAGAATAATGGAACCAATCATCTACATGGCGGTATTCGCGGATTCAATCAAGCGATCTGGCGGGTACTAGCTCCCGTTGAGGATGAGTTTGAGTCATTGTCTAAAATTACTTTCTTGCTCGAGAGTCCAAACAACGATGAGGGCTATCCGGGGCATTTGAGCGTCAAGGTGACCTACACAATTAGCGACGATTTCACATTTAAAATTGATTATGTGGCGACTACCAGCGATCCTACGATTGTAAATTTAACGAGCCATTGTTACTTCAATCTTGGGGCCAATCTTGCCTCGTGCCCGGACATTTTGGGACATAGATTAAAGATCTACGCGCACAACTTTACTCCAATGTCAGAGTCTATAATTCCGCTAGGTACCATCAACTCTGTGAAGGGAACTCCATTTGATTTTTTATCGTTTAAGCCCATTGGGAAGGATATTCAAAGCAATGACCCGCAGATGAAAATTGGTCATGGTTATGATCATAATTTTGTCATTGATGGTGAGCGTGGTGTGCTAAGAATAGCGGCTGAAGTCGAGGAACCACGAAGTGGTCGCAGGATGCAAGTGTGGACTACAGAACCAGGACTCCAGTTTTATTCCGGAAATTTCCTCGATAGTTGGCCATTTGGTAGGCGCTCGGGCTTTTGTTTAGAAGCACAGCACTTTCCCGATTCTCCTAACCAACCAGGATTTCCCTCGGTCGTTCTTCGCCCTGGACAAATTTACCGTCAAACTACGATCTACCGTTTTTCTACTTAATCCCAGTCGGCCACAGACTTGAGTTTCAAGCATACCGAATGATCGTAGGGTTGGTATCCTAGGTGTTTTAGGACTAGCGGCATGAATCCAACTACATCTTTGTTGGCTGGATCAGCAATCTGAGCGCGGCAAAGGTAGGGAAGACTTTGATCGATTTGATTTAGCCTGATATGAGCGTAAGCAAGCATCATGTAGTAAATCGAAATACTTGGAGCCGAAACTGGACTTGTAATCAAAATACTTTTGGCGGGTAAAATGCGGCCGAGTTCAGCTAAAACTTCTTGGTAGCGTCCGAGCTCATTTAGAACTAGTCCCTTGTTGGCCAGTAGATCTACTTTGTCTGGATCAATCCTCTGAGCGGCTTCGAGATAATTAAGGGCTTCTAGACGTCTATTGTCTTTCATAGCGATAGCCGCCATCCCAGTGTAACCCGCGTAGCTGTTGGAGTTGGCTGCAATCATCGCGGGGAACATATGCGAGTCATTTTTCCACCTTGGTAGTTGCTTTAGATCTAAAATGATATAGACGGCAAGCAACAACGCTGCGATGAGAGTGACGATACGCGATAGATATTTATAAAAAATACATCCTAGAGCCAGCGAAAGACCTGCGCTGCTTAAATAGAAGTAGTGGTCGGTGACGGTGGAGGTGTGCTGGAATGGAAATGTTACAATTCCTGAAGTTGGAGCCAGCATCACTGTTGCGAAGAAACACCAAGCCAAACATTTTGCCCCCAATTTTCTCCTCAGTAAGATTACGGTGACTCCTGCGATAATGATCAGTGAGATGTTGCCGATTAAATTAGGATCCGCAAGTGCAACCGCCGGCTTACGTCCATAGTCATTTGTGAGGTTTATTGGGAGTAACCATTTTTTTAAATAAAATGAATACGAATCAAAAGTAACGAGGATTCGCTGCCAGAGACTTACCTTGGCTAGCTCACGATCGGCA
The DNA here is from genome assembly GCA_900299215.1 of bacterium. Lineage (GTDB taxonomy): Bacteria > Bdellovibrionota_B > Oligoflexia > Oligoflexales > CAIYRB01 > CAIYRB01. The sequence goes on from OMIY01000444.1 coordinate 8,779, forward strand.
ATTTCAGTTTGAGCAGTTACGGTGATCCATACAATTGGGACGGTCGTAAGTAACCAAATGATAGAGCGTCGAGCCGCATGCCTTAATGATGTCACGCGTGTTAGATAGGTGAGGCCGAAAACCGCGGCAGGCAGAGCCACAGCTGACGGTTTACAAAGCATAGCGAATAAAAAGGCAAGCCAAGATAAAATTTTAAGTTTGAGTCCCTGTTGCTGTTTAAAGAGTAAAGTAGTAGCCAACAGCGCCCCAAAGGCTCCAAGTAAGTCTCGCAGTCCTGTGACCCAAGCGGTTGCTTCTACTTGAATTGGATGGAGCGCAAATATCAATGCCGCGATAGTTGAGGCAATCAAAACACGATTAATTTGGAACCGTTCGTTCTCCGCCTCATCTTCACAAGCAATGCTGAAATTAGTTCTAGCCAGGTTAAAGACAATTAGGGTGTTTGCCGTGTGAACAAGCACATTGAATGCGTGGAAAAAAGTGGGATTAGGCTGAGCGTCAAGTTTCGCCAAACCGTACCATGCAGTATAAACCGGTGGGAGATACATACAAAGATAGGGCTTTACCCAAAATTGCCACCAAAGGCCCGGTTGTAGCCAGCGATTGTTGAGAACGTTTTGATCGTCATCCCAGGAAAGAAAATCAAAACTGACCGCGCTGCCGTACACACCCCATATGAATGCGACGATCAGCACTGCGTAAATCAGGACTAAATAACGTCCGCGTTGCTTGTCCGACTCTAGGTTCATTAAGACTCACCACTTTAAAGGTGATCAAATGGATTGGTTGGTCTAAACATAAGTTAAATCTTTAGCTTAAATCATTAGTTTAAATCATTTTTAACTTTTGTCGTGACCTTGCCCGCAGAGTCCGTTGCTGTGGACCCTATAGACGCCATCGAAATACATGCAACTCCCAACATTTGCTTTATCGAGAGAAACTGTTGCAGCATGATGGCTCCGGCCAAGGTTCCAAAGGCTGGCTCTAAGCTCATAAGGATGCCAAAAGTACGAGGAGATAGTCGCCTCAGTGCCACCATCTCAAGCGTGTAAGGCAAAGCGCTGGACATGAAAGCGACTAAAATCGCTATTGGCCAGAGTTTGCTTTGAATCATTGAACTGCCATTGAGCGTCACGCCAAAAGGCAGGACTGCCAAGGCGGCAAATGCCATCCCCAGGGCCGAGGCTTGGCCAGTGGGAAGCAGCCGTCCGACTCGACTACCAATCAAAATGTAGGCTGCCCAAGCGCAACCTGCGCCTAACGCCAACCCGGCTCCGATTGGATCTAGTGGGGTAGAGGTGACTGCCGCAGGGACCAGAATGAATAGTCCGAGGGCTGCAAGTGCAGTCCAAAGTAAATGGGTCCAACGACGGCTACTAAACAATGTCATTGTGAGTGGACCGACAAATTCCAGAGCAACAGCGATTCCAAGCGGTATACGCGTTAGGGATCCATAAAACATTAGGTTCATGAATCCAAGTGCTAGGCCGTATCCTGCTACCGCAATGAATGCTGATTTTGAAATCGGCAGGCGCCAGGGGCGCCAAACGATCCAAAGCATGATAGCGGCGATGGAGACGCGGGCACATGCTGTTCCCGCGGCACCCATGCTGGGGAAGAGTTGGTGAGCTAAAGCGGCACCCGATTGGACCGAGATCATCGCCACAAACAGCGCTAGATTAGCTAGAACTAACTGATTCACGGTCGAGTAGCCTCCGGCTCCTGCGACCGCAGGGGTCAGGATTAGGCGTTCTTGATGCGAGCGACCCAACTATAGTTTAAGTCGTGAACAACATTGGTGTCGCTGACAAGTTGAAAGCGGTCGCTATCGACCTTAGCAATATGGCCAGTCATGATTTCCTGCCCATTCTTAAGCCGTACCTGTACGCGAATTTTAAATGAACTCAGACTGTTGCAGTAATCTCTCATCTCTTCGGCGGACATGAGGCCCCCTTTTCAATCCAGGTTCGAAGATCCTGGCGGACCGTCTCCGATAGCTTTCCTTTGGGAGGCATCCGCAAATCCGGGTCTTCATAAGA
>OMIY01000445.1 GCA_900299215.1 bacterium
ACGTAAAATTGGCTGGATTCTTCCCAAAACCGCCAAATCCCCCTATTCTTTACGTAGAGCGTTCATTAAACAGGTCTATATTGAACGCTTAACTGACCATCTATTTTCACAATAAAATCAGTATGTTACGACATATAAGGGTGGGTTAATTGAACGCCTAGGTCGACTACAACGCACCTGGAGACCATGGATAGTAGAGCTGGTCAAAAAATAAACATTTAAGCGAAGCAGAATTTTAATCACGGCGGAGGTGCGGCGGTGGAGAAGATTGGGATCTATTACCGGGTATCGACCGAAAAGCAGGATTTGGAGTCGCAAAAAATCGCTGTAGAGCAGTGGCTAAGGGACCTACCAGCAAACAGACGGCCAAGCATAGAGCCCCTGGTGTTCACCGACGAGGGGATTTCCGGTAAAACCCTCAATCGGCCTGGATTCCAGGCGCTCTTAGAGACTGCCTATGCCCGTAAAATAGACACAATAGTGGTGTATAAACTGGATAGGTTTAGCCGCGATGCCACTACCGCCATCAACCTCCTTCTAAACCTAGACCAAGTAGGGGTGGCATTCATTTCAGTAACTCAGCCCGTACTAAACCTGGGTCACGAAAACCCGTTCCGCCGGACCATGCTGGCGGCCTTCGCCGAAATCGCGGAAATCGAGCGCGAAACAATCGTTGCAAGGGTTAGGGCAGGGCTCGATGCTGCCCGAAAAAGGGGGGTAAAACTTGGCGCCCCCGCCAAGATATCAGACGACAAGCAGAAGCGAGCCTTAGAGTTAAAGGCGCAAGGGCAGTCTTATAAGGCGATCGCCAACACCCTAAACTTGAGCGTGGGCACTGTGCACAAAATGATCAAATTGGCGGAGCAAGACTCGACGTTGGTAAATGGTAGCTCCGAAAAAACTGTCGATGTTTAAAGTTGGATCAATGAGTTGTAGGTAAATTGCCCGGCAGCATCACAAGAGAGGGGTAGGGTAAACTGCGAAAGTTCGCTGCCGCTCGCATTCCTAAGAGTGATTTTCAAAGATCCAGGTTCGCAAGTGGAGCCTCGCGGTCGTACTTCAAGCAATAGGTCTCGAGATGCCAGTTCTGTGGCCTGTCCAAGCTCCGTCTGGCGGAGGTCAATGAGGTCGACTTCAGCTGGCTTCGCTTCAAAAGAGACCAGATTTGTCAGCTCCACTTCTTTACCGGGAACCGAACTCAGCTCTGGCGCGCCGTCCGTGACCCACTTTCGTAGGATAGCCATATCGTCTTCGCTGACTTTTTTGCGGCCAAACTTCGTCGGCATCTTGGCAGCTAGTGTATCGCCAGTATCTTTGGGATCGCCGGCGCAGTAGTCCTCAGTCGCGACATCCATGCACCCAACTATGATGGCGGCAAGCTCCTCCTTAGTGGTGACAGCCGGTTTTGCAGGGTCACCAAGGGATTCCATAAGCCTGGGCCAGCCACCTTTACGCGAAAGGTAAGGCCATTCACTAGTATGACAACCAAAACAAGCATACTCTTTACGCCCAAGAATCGGTGCCACCTGGTCGTAGCCAATGAGGTTCAGCGTTTCGCTGGCAGTCCTTCGTTTAGCCTCAATCCGAACTTTAATGCGTTGCCAAGCTGCTCGTGAACCCTCAGATCCTGCATCAAGTTCAGGTTCCACCAAAGGGGAGGGCGGTGCAGGCGTGATCCTAGGCCTTGTGTCGCGAGTCGGTTGCCCACAACTTAAACAAAAAAGCGTTGAAAGCACGATGGACGATTTTTGTCTTCTAAACACTGCAATCGCTCCGAATCAGCTCATAAGATGACTGATTGATGCAAAAACAAACATAAAGAAGACCTTACTATCAATGATAATGATTCTCAAGATCAAATGCGCCACGGGGTAGGGTAATAAAAATCGTCGTAGATACAGGGTCTTGGATGCCTGGAACTAACTTGAGTCAGGGAGCTTCCGAAATGCCTGTGGAGGATCCCTCGACTCAACAAAAATGAGATGAAAGGAATGGCGTCGTGAAAATTAAGTCCAATTCTATGACAGCGGGCGTCTCGTTGACTTTAGCTGTGGCGTTAACGGCGGCATGCGGCAAGAAGAGCTCTGGATCAGATGACAAATCCGGTACCAACACTAATTCAACCCCGGGTGTTACAAATAAAACCGATAACGACCTCGTCGTTACCGGTCAGCTTGCTATCTCGACGATGGCTCTGACTGACGCACCAAAGGGCGTCCTGGCGTTTACATCAAGAAACGGGGAATACCGCGGCCAACCTCAAGTCATCGATGTAGATGCTAACGGCAACTTCTCAGTCCCAATCAAACGTAACGAAGACGCCGTCAAGGTATTGGTAGAAGAGGCAGGTAAACCGCGGGATCAGCGGAACTGGGAACGCATGTACCAAGCATTGCGTGACGCATTTCCTGACCAGGGATCGCAAATGACCCTCGAACAAATCAAGAACGAGGATGAGGCAAAGATACAATCTGGTGTTGGAGAACTAGCGAACAAGGCCAAAAACGATGGCTCCGTCACTATGCTAGTCGCCTACGACAAAACTGGTGACAAAGTTACTGAGGCTGCTTCATTCCGCTTCATTTCTCTACCAACTCCCGAGAACAAGCCTCTGAGCGCATTACCTAACGAACGTCTCAAGGGCGACGTCGGACTTGGTAAAATTACGGGTTCGAACCGGGACGTCACAAGTGAAACGAAATCGAAGGATGCACTTGAACTAAGTGACGGCGCCATGGAGTCTCTGGCTGATGCTGGTAGGGCACTTAAAAATGTCATCAACTCCTACATGAATACCGGCTGGAAAGCGCAGCCATTTTATTATTGGGAAACCACACAGAAAGTTGCCGATGCGATCGATAAATTTTCTGACCCTGGTGTCACAAAGTATCGCGGCTATGGCTTTTACATTGGTAGCGAGGGGTCTCAGGGACTAAACAAAGCCGCGGTCTGCAGCAGCGGCAAGGCTATAACTTTTACCCCGCCGGCTCCGATAACGGTCGTCAATCAAAGTGGTCAGCCGTCTACTCCAGTCACAGAGTATAATAACAATGGCACTACGCCAAAATCTGATGACAGTACTGCGTGCTACAACAGCGGCGGCTACTATGCCCGTGAAGATAACCGTGACGGTCAGTACTCCTATATGTTGAATTTCGGTACGGGAGGATCGATCACGTCCAGTCCCAAAGGGCTTTGGCGCCTAAAAGTTGATGGTTCAGAAGTCGCGCGGTTCGATTTTGATACCAGCTCACCAATGGTAGATGGCAATCCAGTCGTACCGGTACCACGAGTCAAATACACGACAGCAAATGGCATGATCACTGGTGTTGAGGTTGAGTTGTATCGTTGGTCGCCAAATGGATTTGTCAAAATCGAAGATCTAGGCGGCTTTAAGCGTGTAGTCTCATATCTACGAGCGGGTTACACAAAAAATGGTGACTTCGAGACCAAATTGACCATTGGCGACGATGGCAAAATTACAGGCGTGTTTGACGGTAAAGATGCTGATAAGGGCACCGTGCGTAATCCATCAGTGGCGGCATCGGATGTCACGGCTCTTGCCGTTTACTACGTCATTGGTAATGCAAGCTACCGACTCGAACTTCGGTAATCACTAAGTCCATTCGGTGTAAGTCAACCTAAGGTTAATAGGCCGGAAGTATTCCACTGCGGGCAACCCCTCTAACTTGGGGTCGACAACGACCACACTTAGAGCTAGTTGCTCGTCCAGTGGAATCCCTTGTTTGACCAGACGCGGCAAAACATCAGTGAGATCGATCGTAAAATCCAGCGAGTCATGAGAACTATGACCAACATGGGTGAAGAAACCCAAGGTCGACAGATAATGTGGATCGAGATGACTCGTCGATTTGGTCACATTGGGATGATTGGCGAAAAAGCG
>OMIY01000446.1 GCA_900299215.1 bacterium
AGCTACTCTCTTATTATGTTGCCGTGAAACGTGGGACAGACGTTGATCAACCGCGTAACTTAGCAAAATCTGTCACAGTTGAGTGAGGCAGAATTTGGATCGGGACATGGCAGCAGGCTTCGCTGGACGGAGCCAAGGCCTTCGGGGTGAACCACAGTTGACGGATAAAGCCGATAGCAAGATTCGTAGCCTCTTGGCCGGTCTCAATGATGTCCAGCGCCAAGCCGCCATGCATAAAGATGGTCCGCTGGTGGTGTTTGCTGGAGCTGGAAGCGGCAAGACTAGGATTATTACTCACCGAATCGCATGGTTAATTGAGCAAGGTGTGCGGCCTTGGGAAATTCTCGCGGTCACTTTTACTAACAAAGCCGCCCTTGAGATGCGAACTCGCTTGGAGTCATTAACTCCACAGGGAAGTCGCTGTTTGATTGCGACATTTCACTCAGCCTGTGCCCGATGGCTTCGTGAATTTGCACCGGAGCTTGGTTTCACCTCCGATTTTACGATTTATGATGATGCAGATCAGCTCACAGCTCTTAAGACCGTGTTGGCTGAATTGAACGTTAAGCTTGATGAAGAAAATACAGCGCAGGAGTATAAGGCTGCGATCAATCGAGCCAAAACGATGGCAATGCTGCCGAGTGATGACAGATTGGCGCGTGAATATGGCGATCAAATGCCGCCAGTAGGGATGCAGGTTTACAAGCGTTACCAAGAGTATCTTGCAAGTTGCAATGCTATGGACTTTGGTGACCTAATCATGAATATGTTGCTGCTCCTCAGACGCAACAGCATGGTCAGAGATGTGCTTCAGAGCCGCTATCGCTACATTCTAGTTGATGAGTATCAAGACACAAACAGGACTCAGTTTGAGCTTATAGCCAGACTAGCGGAAAAGTTCCGAAACCTTTTTGTTGTCGGTGATGATGATCAATCTATCTATAGCTGGCGTGGAGCCGTGCCCTCCAACATCATTGATTTCGACAAAGTGTATCCTGACGCTGTCCGGGTCACGATGGAACAAAACTATCGTTGCAGCAGCACAATAGTCGATGCTGCTAGCGCTATGATCCAGAACAATAAAAGACGCGTAGCAAAGCGGTTGTTCACGCAAAACTCAGCGGGTGACCTGATCAATTATCGTCTCGAAACAGACAACGAGATTGAAGCGTGGTGGGTCGTTGGGTCAATTAAAGAGGAGCTTGACCGCTACCCACTATCAGACGTGGCAATATTTTACAGGACCAATAGCCAGTCGCGGATGCTTGAAGATGCCCTACGGCGCGAGAATCTGCCGTACCAAATTTACGGAACCGTTCGCTTTTATGATCGCGCAGAGATTAAAGATCTGCTGGCATTCATTCGGATTGTCATAAATCCCAATGACGATGTCAGTGTGAAAAGGGTGCTAAATGTGCCAACTCGCGGTATCGGCAAAAAAGCCGAATCTACTCTTGAAGCCGAGGCATCGCGTCGCGGGCTAGCGTTACTTCCTACGATTGATGCTCTGATCGCAGAGGGGCATAAGCTTGCCAGTAAATTTTCTGGATTTGCATCTTTAATCGCTTCCATTCGTCGTGATGTGATGAATGCCCCCCTCGACGAAGTGATTGAAAAGCTCCTAACTGCGACCCAGTATTTAAATCACGTTGAAAAGAAGTATCCCGAGCAGGCCGTAGATAAGGTGGAAAATATCCAGGAGCTCGGGGCGGCTATTGCAGACTTTGCTGCGGCATATCCTGACGCCAATATCGCTGAGTGGTTACAGACGATTACTTTGGTGAGCTCTGAGACCGAGAGTAAAGGTGGGGTGTCGTTAATGACCCTGCATATGGCTAAAGGTTTGGAATTCCCCCGCGTATATATTGTCGGACTTGAGGAGGGGTTGCTTCCCCATCGCAGCAGTATCGACGATGAGGATAATGTCGAGGAGGAGCGTCGCCTCTTCTACGTGGGGATGACTCGGGCCAAGCAGAAATTGTCCCTTTGTGGTGCATATAGGAGGCGAACCTATAATCAATGGACTGCTAATCGACCATCGAGATTTCTGACAGAGATTCCACGTGAATTCTTTTCTGAAATGGAGGAAGTCGAGGCTGGAGCCGTTGCTAATGATGTAGGATCGATGGGGTACAGTGATGGGCCTCGCTACGACTATGATGACATTGGTAGCGTACCCGTGAGGCAGGTTAGCGTTGGTCAGATTGTTAGCCATCCTACCTACGGGCGTGGCACTGTCGAGCAAATGAGCGATGAATTTGGTGTATTAAAGGCCGTCGTTCGATTTGACGAGTTTGGCTTGAGAAAAGTAATTCTCAAGCATCTGCACTAAACTTAGGTACCAGTGCAAGCTGCTGGCTTAGCCTGGGCAACAGAGCTACCAGAAGTCGCATCGGCGGTGAGTTGACTGTAGCTTGTGCAAAGCTTGCTAATCTGTTCAGTGCTGGCCTTTCCGCCAGTTGCTGCCGACTGAATTTTTGAGCTTAAGGATTTAGTCAGAGTGGTGGTCACTTGAGTCTTAAACGCTTTTGCATTGTTTGCGGCGCTAATACCACCACTCGCCTGCTTACTTACGTTAGTTATTTCCGTAAAGGCACTTGTGATGCTTGATTGAATGTTCGCGGGCATGTTGGCGATCTTAGCGAATCCTAGAGAAACCATTTGCAAATCGGTCAGTGTAGTTTGAGTCATTGATTTCGAATTTGAAGCATCAAATACTTTGTCAGTTGCGGCTACAATCTCTGCCATCGCATTTATTAGGGTGTTTAGATCAGACGAACCCAGTGTTGTTACTTTAGTGTTAGCGTTATCGATAGCAGTTTTTGATGATCCATCTGGAACATAGAGGATGGCTCGTTGCAAGGTAACGGCTTCTGCAAGATGGCTCAAGGCCCAGACAAAATGCGCTTGAGTTGCGTACTTTCTCGAGTACGAAGTTGCTGTGCATTTAGTGCTGGTTTCCCTTTGAGCTTCTGTAGTGATGATATCTGAGTCTACAAAGGCACAAATATCGGCAAGAGCTTTATCGAGGTAGTTTAGGACTTGGATATTTGATCGCAGCGTAGCGTTCACTTCGTTTGGAAGCATTAGCTCGTTGCTTGATCCAAAAAGTGTGAGCTCTGATGGAGATGTGCTTACGTCGGTTGTAGCAAACTGTCGCAAGAACAACTTATCCCTTTCGCTCTCGGTTAGTGAGATGATGTCTTGCAATTTAACCAGTACAGACGAAAGTCCCGACGATGTCGATCCTGATGTCGATCCTGATGTCGATGTTGAACTTCCTGAGGAAGTGGAATTTTGCGGAGTTGGGGCTAAATCGTATTCATTTTCAGCAAGCTCACCCCTAGTCTCCGCTGTGGTGGGTGAAATGTCGAGTTGTTCCAAGAGAGCGGATGAAGAGGCGCTAGAGCTTGAGCTACTAGATTTGCTTATGTCAATCAGCTTGCGCGCTAGGACAAATGGGTCCACGCCTGCTTGGGATAGGTGGATGTAACCGAGCAGAACGCTAACCCGTTCATTCAGTCCGTTTGTCGCTACTACGGAACTTGCAAGCTTTTCAGCTTCTTCGAATTTGCCGCGGTCGTAAGCAATCATTGCAGCATTGAATTTACCGTCAGCAGACGTGTCATTTTGACCAAAGATTTTGTTGAAGTTGGTGGTGCCGCCACAACCCGCTAAGTATATGCCAGTCAGAAGTGTGATCAGTTGCGCGCGAATGACTGCAGTCCTAATTTTCATTGCATACCTCAACTTCGGGGCAAAAACGTTAAAAGTCTTAATCTGCGAAAAAGACAATATCTTCGTTGGCTTCCGTTAGGTGATACTTGTCTCTAAGGACCTTGCGGGCATAACTAGGCGAAGTTCTAATGCGTTCTATTTCTGCAGCGATTTGTTCGGTTTCTGATTGAAGTGAAGCTACAGTTTGTTTTAAAACTTCGCGGCTACGCTTTAGTTCGTAGTATCCACCAACTGTAGTTGTTCCTCGTGCCAGCCCTAAACACATGACGACGACACCCAGGGTTAACAGTACGGTTGCGACACCGCCTGGAATTAATCCTTTTTGGATCATTGCTACGCTCGACATGGGTTTGGTGGTAAACTAAGAAAAGATTATCTCATTGTAGCACGGTGCGATTTGACGGGTACAGCCGATCGTTATTCGGACCGGATTTGGTAAATAGATAAGGAGTCGATTGTGCTCAGGCGCTTCAAAATGATCGCAGTCCCAATTTCTTTAGGATTGTCCTTCGGTCTAGCAGTCTTAGCTGGATGTAAGGGGCGATCTTCTCAGACCATCGAAGTTAATCCGGTTCCGCCTAAAGCGCCAACTTCTCCAGGGCCATCAGCCAACGGTACGGGGAAGGTTTCACCGAATCCAAGTTTCTACGACCAATTTGATAGCACCCCTTCACCAAAACCCTCCAATCTTCCGTCGGCTCCGGCACCAGTTGGGCAACCAGCCGGGCCTGGCGTCAGTCCCAATCCGTCACCTAGTCCGTCTCCAAATCCAATACCGGCCCCGTCCCCAAGTCCGAATACTACTCCAGCGGACTGCGATCGGAATGCGAGTCACTTTGGCACTGGCTACGGAAGCCCTTTTGAGAAAAACGGTGTATGGCTCTCGTACGCTGATCAGGGCGAAACCCAAACCTGTGCACTAGCGGTTCCCCACTGCTCCGCCAACGGTGGTCAGGGGTACGGATCGAAGTTTTGTAAGGGTCGGCTAACTCTTGCTAAAGACGTCGACCCATCGGACGGTATGCCGCACAATGATGCCATATGTGTGGTTCAGTATGGCCCATCGTGCAATCAATAAAAGCTACGTGGATGAGGCTTAGGCCTCGTCCTCATCAACAACTCCGCGACCTGACTTCTTCATGCGCTCAAGCTTTTCCTTATACTTGACGCTGTGACGACACCACGGGCGCAGCTCAAGGCGACGCTTGGGGATAGGCTCACCCGTGCCTTCGCAGTAGCCGTAGTCACCGGTATCAATCTTCGCTAAGGCGTGATCGATCTCACTTAGAAGTTTGCGATCTCGGTCGAGAAGACGGAACGTTAGGTTTTGCTCCACCATTGCGGAAGCTTGATCAACCTCGTCCATCATTTCGTTTTTGTCGATCTGGATATTGCCCTCTTCCATGATATGGCGGGCTTTGGTCAAGATTTTGCTGCGCTCACTCATCAAGAGATCACGAAATACCTCTAGCTCGTCGGCTGAGAACAGTGTGACGTTGGGAGCGCGTGGCACGAACTCTTGTTGCGGCACTTCGATGATTTTGGGCTCTACCCGGATTGGCGCAGGCTTGCTTGATTCACTGCCCTTCGACGCTGCAGACCTTTCTGGATGCGATGCATCAGACGCCTTTTTACCAGCAGGTTGAGTCCCGCGACTGACGCGCTCATCCAGATCTTTTTTGCTTGCTGGTTTGACCGGGGCAGTAGGCAGCGGTTTTTTAGCCTCAACCTTTTTAGCCTCGGGCACGTCGACGACTTTTTTTACAGGGGCAGCAACTTTGCTAACAGCAACGGGAGTTTTTTTCTTGTCGGCTTCGGCCTTTGGTGCTGCGGCCTTGGTTTTGATCTCAACAGGTTTCTTCGAAGCAACCGGCTTTTTGGCGGGGGCCTTCTTGGTGCTGGCAGCTTTCTTAACTGGTTTGGATGTTTTTTTCATAGCAGCCTTCTTCACAGCAACAGCTTTGACGGCCCGCCCGCTCAAGCTTTTCGGAGTTTGTTTAGCCATCGGTTATTCCCCAACTTAAGGGATCCGAGAGCACCCGGTTCCCCACATTAACTCGTATGCTGGCTCGATGTTAAGCAGCAAGTATATTGATGGAACCGTTAAAAAACAAGCAACTCGCATCATCGATTAAAATTGGTCAAAGGTCGTGTTCCCCGAATAGCGAAGGAGTCGACCTTGCGCAGGACAAATCCTGTAATTCTGCAAGAATATTAAGTGCTTGTATTGGCGTTAGGCGGTTAACGTTTAGGCTCTGAAGGCGACTTATTAGACTAGTCGGTGCCGGTGTGCCCGGCACTAGTTGTGCTCCAGCAACAGGAAGATCCAGGCCTAAGGTCTCAAGTGGAAGGACAGCTGCCTTAGCCGAGGCTCCCCTGACA
>OMIY01000447.1 GCA_900299215.1 bacterium
CTTTCGTTGATGAAATACGTGTCCGGAACCATGTCTTAGTTTCCAAACTAAAGGAGCCTATCATGAGCCTATCCACGACTATTTCCCGCATCTCTGTGTTCGTCGGGTTTACCGCACTGGCCATCGGATGCGGCAGCAAAAGCAGCAGCCCAGCTCCAGCAACGGCACCATTGGCTGCCCCACTAAAACAGACTGACGGTGACGCCGTCAGTCAAGGTAAAGCTCCGGCTCCAGTTGGTCAGGGAGTGCCCTTCCAACAGCCTCTGCCTCCAGTTGCAATCAATCCAGGACCCACAACTGTAGCGGTTGAGAAGACCGTGGTAGCTACCGGCGGCGTCGTAGCAGCTGGTGGCGGCGTAGCAGCTGGCGGTCCCGGCCCAGTAGCCGGTGAAGTAAAACCAGCAACACCTCCGCCAGTGGTTCCGCAAACATTCAGTGTTGGCAAATACTACGCCTTCACGCTGCCACCGAACATGCACATGCAAGAATACGCTACCAACTGGAATACCCAGGGGGCTCAGCAGTTCTACATGGTGCGTAACGATCCAACTTACATTGGCAACTACTTCTGCGCCGGTCCGTTCGACCTCGCAGCGATCATACCCAACGCAGTCAGCGACAAGTATCAGTACTGCTACACGACACCTCCGACCAACTTCGTGCAGCCAATCGACTGGGTCAAGTCGAACTACCAAGGCTTGAATCACATGCTGACCGCAACCAACCCGGCTCAGCCTTTTACCAGCATCGAGCTCAACTTGTTCGATGACGTCCTACCGTACGAGCACGATGGCAAGAAAGGCATGAGCAAGTTTGACTTCCTTTGCGGTGGTCAACTTGTCCAAGCCACCCCAGTGATTCCAATCATGCCTAACTTCTGGGGCGGAGCCGTACACACGATCATGATGAGCTGCCAGTCGACCATCGTGGTTGGTGGACTAACCCAGGGCGGATCCGCAATGGTTAACGCATACGTAACCACCTTCTACGTCAGTGCCGCAGCGCTGCCAAACATCGCATGCTTCAACAGCGGATGGGGTGTGTCTGAGTGCGACGCCCTGAACAACCCATACCATAACAGCAGCCTGCTCGAAGTCACCGTGATCCAACAAATCACCGGGCTGACCCAACAGCAAGCAAACCAGCAAGCACAAAGCATCTTCGCTACTGGACTACGTCAAGTCATGCCCCTGATCTCCAAGTGAGATCGCCTCAAGCCCGCTATAACCTGATCCTGCGCAGGCAGGGTTAGGCACAGCTCCTGAAAAAGACATATGGTTCTCTAGGCCTCTCCCACTTCGTGGGGGAGGCTTTTCTAATGGCACACACCTAACACAACCGCTGCAACCGCAATCCCGAGAGCTAGCCAAGCCAGTTCTTCCTTCGCGTGTTTGAAGCGTCGCAAACTTGGCAGTACAAAGTCGTAGAGTAGGCAACTTACTAGGTTACCGATAGCCGCGGCCATCACTATCAATGCGAATGGATGAAGGAGCTCGTCTCGCACGAAGGTCCTCAGTATACTCGCAATCGCTACTCCCGTCGGAAAGCTCGCCAGATACAGCAGCACCAGCGGAATGGTTCGTTGCACGCTACCTTGTCGGCCGAGAAGAATTGAGGAGACCGACATGGCCTCGAAAAGCTTGTGAATTGCCAGCGACACCATCACAGTGACAAAAGCAGCCTGCACCAAGTTGTTTGAAATCACAAGAAGCGCGCCATCAAAGAGCGAATGCAAAATGATCGAAGAGAAGAACAGAAGTAAAGGTTTGCGGTTATCTCCCGACGGGATGTCGTCTTCACCCTCGTGGTGATGATCACAGTGTCCTGAGGAATGATCGTGAGTCAAATGAGCGTGCTGACTAACGTGCAGCAGGTGCACTATCGAGTAAACCACTGCAACAGTCAGGACTACGGTTGCGCTGAGCTTACCACCCTCGTGAATCACCTCTGGCAGCAAGCCAAAAGAGGCTAGCCCAACCATGAGGCCAGTTGCCAGAGGCAACAGCCACAAGGGAATTCCACGCTGCCGCCCCCAAAGTAGCGGCACACCTGCACCAATCACACCAATCGCTGTAAACATCAAACACAGAACTAAAAGCATCTACAAACCATCCATCAGCGCTGCGAAAGCTCCTGATGGATTTTCAGCGCAAGCGATTGATTAAGACCGTGAGAGGTCATGTTGCCCACTACCCTGCCCCTGAGATTATGACCGAGCAGAAATAGATCCCCCAGAAGGTCTAGCATTTTGTGACGAACAAATTCGTCCGGGTAATTGAGCTTAGTATTAATTACTTTGCCATCGTGGATGATGATATGTGAGTTTAAGTAACCCGACCCAGCCATGCCTTTTTGCTGGGCCATGTCTATATTTTCGAAGGTATTGAAAGAACGCGCGGGGGCGATTTCTTCAACAAAGCTTTGTTTGGTCGGATTGAAATGGAACTTTTGTTCCCCAATTGGAGCCGGGTAATCCACCCGGAGCTCTACTTCGAATCCATCATAAGGCTCGACGTAGACATGCTTTTCGCTGAGGCTTTCTGCTCCGACACCGATCTTCTTATTCACCACGATATCAATACGAGGGCGCTTTTGGTCCTCAATCCCGGCAGCCGCAATGATGCGGCAGTAATCTGCGGCTGATCCATCGACGTTGGGGATTTCCTCCTCAACCTTGATGAGAGCGTTGGTGACACCCATCATGTGAAGCGCAGCGAGTAGGTGCTCCACGGTCCGAATGTGGCGTCCACCCTTAGCAAGGGTTGTCGAATTAGCCGTAAACGGTCGATGGTTGCCTCCCGTCATGGCCTCGAAGTTCTCAAGGGCTGTAATGTGCGCAGGAATCACTACACCGTCGAGCGTCCTAAAAACGATTCCACTATCAAGAGGAGCTGGGGTGATGATGATCCCGGTAGGGCGTCCACTGAGAAGGCCCACACCGTTAAGCACCGCATTACCCTTGAGTGTGCGCTGCGGTAGCTTGGAAGCGCTAAGAGTCACCGCACCGAACGATCCGGTGCCAAGAGTCGGCGCGGATTCTTCTTTCGAGCGAGCGGGCTTCGCACCTTCTATGGGAGGTAAGTGAGTCGCGATCTTGTCCAAGAGATGATCAAGGTTGAGGGGCTTTTCGAGAAAATCACTGGCGCCTATCTTCATGGCCTTAACCGCAATATCGACACCGGCGTGACCGCTCATCAAAATGACTGGTAGTCGTGGATGCTTCTGCCTTAGCGAGACTAGAGCTTCCAAGCCATCAACACCGGGTAGCCAGATGTCCAAGAGAATAAGATCCGGAACAGACTTACGCAGCCCGATGGCCAGAGCCTCAGCGCTGGTGAAGGTTTCTACTCGATAAGACTCATCGCCGAGAACCGACGCCACGGTCGTCAGGATGGACTCCTGATCGTCGACTACGAAAACAGTACGAGATGAACTCACAGACCGACTCCCCTTTGCAAGCAGTCCACTTATATCATTAGGTTAACGCATGCTAGCGGCATTTGTCGTCGCCCCCCAAATAGCCAGCGTTAATTTTTTTGCAATCGACCGTTGACACCTTGGGGGAAGGTTGCTACTTTCCTGCAACCGGACGCGATAACAAGTGTTTCGGACCACCAAATGCGGGGTGGTAGTTAAGTTGGTTATAAC
>OMIY01000448.1 GCA_900299215.1 bacterium
CGAGCCCGTAGTCGTGATGGCCAGATTCGTCTGCTCTGGACTAAAAGACGGCGAACCCGTACCTATGGCGATGTAAGAATTGAAGCTAGATAACTGTTCGTTGGCAAATTCTTTATGTGGCTGCGCACTGATAGCAATGGCCGAGGTGCCGGAGGCGTAGCCAGAATAAGGTGCCGCCAAATAGGTATCTTGCACACCTTCGAACTTATTGCGCATAGCATACGAGCTAGACGTAGCCATCGATAAGTAGCCAGACCCAACATAGCCTGACATCTTTGCAAACACTTTGTAGTAGTACGATTTATTAAACTCAGCACCTTCGTGAACGAAGGTTGGGGACGGGCCTTGTTGAGCGACTCGCCCCCATTTGGTTTCCTGACCGTCGTGAAAGCCCTCAAAATCCGCCGGAGATTCCGAAGACGGTAGATCCGTATCACTGACTAAGAAAATGTAGTTAAGGGATCCAGGAAATACAGAGGTAGACAGACTGACCGTCGTGTAACCATCTTTAGTGTCGTCTACATTTACCGTTAAATCTTCCCAAACACGCAACGCTAGTTCTATCGGTGGATGACTTCCCGTCGATACAGTTGGAGTGATCGTATAGGTGGCTAAGCCTTTGGGTGCAGTTGTGGTTCCGCTGATCGTACATGTCGAGGAATTCAAGGAGAGACCTGCAGGCAACTGCGGACTCACCGTGCAACCAGAAAGTACGCCTCCTGTCACACTTGGTGCAATCGACACCGTGTCACCAACCTTAAAGGAACGTATGCGAGGGCTAAAACTAACGGTCACAGCTGGAGTTGAACCAACTACAACTTGACCTGTGGCACCAACGGCAAAATAGTTTGGACTGCCATTATCGTCGCGATAGGCATAAACCTTATAGGAATAAGAATCACCTACAGTTAAGGATGAGTGCTGCACACTAGTTAGGCTGGAATTGTTGACTAGAATATCGTTCGCACTCTTCTGCGTAGCGACTGCAAAATAATCAGTTAGGTTAGTCTCAACCGGGCCATTTTTGTGTGCCAACACCACGTAACCACTAGCCTCGTTGACTGCCGGCCAGGTGATATTGACTGAAGTGCCGGATGAACTTGCCGAAACATTAAGCGGACCGTCCACGCCCAACCAAACTTCAAGTGGGTTCCAGATTCCATTGCCTGAAGGAGTGATGGTGTAGCTACGATATCCAGACGGAATCGTCGGGGTGCCTTGAATTTTGCAATCGCTCATCAACGTGAGACCGGTTGCTGTGAGGGATGGGGCCGCAGTGCAACCCGATGGCGTACCCGTTGGCGAAAAATTCGGTTGCTCGCTCACAACTTTGCCAACCACTAGATTGAGATTTCTATGAGGGTAAGATCCGTTATACGTCGGAAGACTAACATTCACACCGTTGCGCGATCCAAATGCTGTATAGTTGTAGGTCGAATCGAAGCCATGAATCTCGTAAGTGTAGGTATCCCCTTGCGTTAAATTGCTGTGAGTGATCGTCAACGGAGCAGCACTCGTGCCGCTACTCATCACAGTGCCCACCAAGAGTTCGCCAGGCTTAACATCTGCAGCCGTGATTTGCATACCGTCCTTGGGATAGGTGCTCAAGCCACCGTAGCCTTGACGCGCTAGGACTAGGTATCCCGTGACTCCAGTCACCGGCGGCCAAGACAGCGTGACGCTGTTGTTGGTGACCGTTTCGCTGACACTAATTTCATCTTTGGACGAAAGGTAGATCTTAACCGGCCTACCTGTGGTTGCCGATCCTGGGTAAATTGTGAGTTCGCGATTCGAAAAGCGCGAGCTTATGGTCCCTGAAATCTTACAGTCGGCACCTAGCGTCAAACCAGTGGGCAAGGTCCCTACCTTGACACACGTCGACGGTACCGGACTTGAACCATACTGAGGAATCATGTCTCGGTATTGGTTTACAAAGAATGTTTGGCCGTTTCCGTTCTGATAGTCGAATGCGTAGCTGTAAAAGCTTGCGCCCAACAAAATCTTTGAGACACTAGGAGTGCCAGCTCCACTCGACAGTGCAATCGAGTAGATCGCATCAGCAACATTAGCGGTCGGTGAGGCTGTTATTTTACAAGTCGTTGCATCGAGATTGAAACCGGTCGGAAGTGAAGGCGTCACAGAACACGAAGCACCAGACGCAGGAGGTGTCTGAGGACTGATCGATTTACCGACAGAAACACCGGTAAGTCCGTCCAGATGCAAAGCGTAGCTATCGTAAATGGTGAACGGCGGAACCAGTGTCAACGTGATGTTAACTGGAACTCCCACCGTCGCACCGTTCTTCGGTGTAATGGTATAAGGAACTCGGTACTTGAATCCATATTTTGGCCCGTCACCCCCACCGGCAGCCATCGTCGCAGGAGTTCCGTCCAGATTTAACTCCTGGGCCCCAATGGGATCGTAACCACTATCCGTGAATAAATTGACACTGCCGGTAATCGCACAGTTAGGTCCAAGGGTTAGCCCAGGAGGCATGGGCTGATTGGGCACGCATGAGTCGAACGTGGGCCCGAGATTTTGCGGGACTATGGTGCCAGCAGCGTTACCACCGACGAACTCAAAGTCCGTATTCGAATATGCAATCGTCGGTAAGTTTGAGGAAACACGGATAGTCAGTGACGCTGCCAATCCTCCCGCCGGGGTGATCGTGTACTTCTGCTCAGAAAAAACAGTTGTAGGCGTCCCGGATATTGAGCAATCAGAACCTAAAGTCAGGCCGGCTGGTAAATTCGGCGTCGAAGTACACGATGTGAACGATCCGCTCTTAGTTGGTGTGAGTGTTGACATCTTTACGTTGGCAAAAAGCACTAAACTTGTCGACGGGTAGGTCACACTCGCCGGTACTGCAGCTGTTGCCTGGGCGTTAACGGAAGCGATCTCGCCAGCGGAGAGATTACTAGCAACCTGCAGTGTGCTGACTGTGGCAGTTGCCGTTTGGCTGGAGCTGTTGATTGCAGCAACCGCAGCATTTTCATCAGCCTTGCCGTCACGTGTGAGAGTTGTGATCCCAGCACTGACACCACTAATGACGTTGCTGACTAGATTACCAATGGCGCTGGCACCAGTAACACTCAGAGTATCAATCCCCTTAACGGCACTGGATACGACAGTCTGCGTAGCGCTCGACAACGTGCTGCTACTAAAACCAGCGCTTACTAAAGCGGATGTTGCGTTGGTGGTGATCGCTTTGACGGTCTCGGCAGCGACCTGAGCATCGCTGGCGATGCCTAGTGTGCTTAGATTTGCCATCGTAGAACCGATGACCGAGCTCATCACGCTAGTCTTAGTCGCTTCGCTGCTGAGATTCGACAAAGCCTCAACCGATTTCCCGACTACGGTCGCCGCTGCTGTAGATTTATCTGCGGTGCTGAGGACTGTCGATTGAGCGAGCGAGGACATAGTACCGGATATGATGTTCTCAGTTGCTGAGGCTGCCACCGTTGCATCGGCGGCCACGGTGTTCAATCCGGAGATCGCACCTGCCGCAAGCGCAGCCGCACCAGAGGTCACAAGCGAAGCACCCAAGCCGGATTGCTCACTAACCGTAGCTACCGCGGCAACACTTGCGGACGCGATGGACTTCACCGCTGGGCCTAGATAAGCACTGTCAATCTTAGCAGTGGCAAGCGCTTCGACTGCACTCGTCGATATCTCTTTCATGGTATTGACTAGCGTCGACTGGTCTAAGCTTTTGAAGACGGTTAAAGACTCAACACTCGCAGCTGTCAGTGTGCCAGCCAAGGTTACGGTAGCTGTAGCATCGAGACCTGTTGCGGTAATCGACGCCACAGCTCCCTCGGTGGCTCCCGCTACCGCAGCCGCAACACTTGTAGCGGGTAAATCAATCGTCGCGAGTTGCTGCACCGCTCCCGTGACTACGGCTTTCGCGACATTTGCTACAGCATCCGTCGAGATTCCTGCTGCTTGGAGATTGGCGATACTGCCTGAGGTTACCGATTTAGTGGCGTCACCAACCAAATCTGCGGTAAAGCCAGCATCGGTCAACTTCGAGACTGCCCCACCCGCCATAGTCGTTGCGAGGCTTTCGAGTGTCGCCGTTGGTAGCCCCCCAGTGTTGCCGCTAAGAGATTTGAACGAAGTCCCGACTATAGTCTGAACCGCACTGGTCTTTAGACTGTTCTCGGTCGCACTTAACAACGCTAGCCCAGCCACTGCGCCGCGAACCACTGCCGGAGCGGCATACTCCACGGGAAGCCCGACCATGTTCACATTGAGACTTAGGTTACCAGCTTGAATGGCCACCACTCCGGTCTTGAGCTCTTTGCGCGCGGACTCTTGCACTCCTACGATCTGGGCCTCAGTCAAGCCAAGTTCGCGCAGGGAAATACCCAGCTCAGCAATCATCGACTCGCCAATTGCCAAAGTTCCAGAGACGGCTTGCTGGTCGGGGCCGGATGTCGTCGCGCCTGAAAATAGGCCGCTAATCTTGGCGAAGACGCCTTTGGCCGATCCACCTGGAGCATTGAAACAGCCTGACGCTAAACAAAATGATAGTACAACCCAGCGCCGCTGAGTCATGTGCATGGTTTTTATGCCATTTTTAGTGGGTCGAACTGTTGCCATCCTTGAGCTCCCTCGTCGGCTACACGTTGCCTAACCAGGAATCGACAAAAGCTCGTCGGATAGTCGACCTTAAAACTTAACGAATTGATATTTTTTTCTTTAGTTATCGGATGTTTACTGCTCAGATTCCTGCTGGATTAGATCACCGCTTCGCGGCGCAGCGGTGCAGCAAATGTGAAATTCTCATCACTTGCAGTGACATATCCGTATCCCTCTTCGTTCCATCTCGATGTCTTTGGTGTCCTTCTGCCCTTCTGAGCTAGATCAGGTGAACACACGGCTAGATGTGTGTCTCGTTAACCTTGATCTAAGAGAATTACGAATGGCGAAAGCAATCCTCGATCCTTGTTTAGACGTAGTCAGCAAGATGCTGCTTAGCGCGCCAGAATGTCGTGAGGGACTAATCGATCTGATCACGTGCATCATCACGCCACCCGCACCGATAGTAAGCGTCGAAATTATGAATCCGTTTCTGCCCAGAGAAGTCGCTGATGAGCGAGGAATAGAACTAGACCTCCTGCTTCGCCTAGATGACGGCAGTCAGGTCAATCTGGAGATGCAAACGACGACCAGTAAAATCATTCCCCACAGGGCTCTTTACCACTGGGCTAAGGTTTACAGCTCTCAACTCAAGATTGGCGCAACTCACCCTGCTCTCAAGCCGGCACGAAGCATATTTTTGTTGAAACATCCGTTATATACAGCGGACACCAACATCGCCCATCACATCATCAGGGCCTACCGGGAACCAGTCATGGTACCCGAGGTCTC
>OMIY01000449.1 GCA_900299215.1 bacterium
CCGTCAGCTGCCTCTTCCTTGGTTGATATCGCTACCGACAACGTAGCAGTCCCCAAATTATCACTATCGATATTTGTGCTTGCAGAAGTCCGCGTGTTGTACTGGTAAATTTGCCGTAGTGTAATTTTATCAAGATTTTTTCGCACGGTAACGCCATCGGTCGCGTAGTCTGAACTTGCAAACGCAGATGCCGCAGCATTAGGCACAAAGAGCTGGTTACTAAAATCCATGGCGATAGTTACGTCCAGGGTATTTCCGCTTTCGCTTCCCTTTGTATAAATCTTTTTGCCTTCTTTGATTTCTGCGGTAACACCGAAAGTACTTGTGGTTGCGGCATGAAGATCCAATCCACCCCAAGTGACTGATGGATGGTCAGCTCCTTGGGCACAACTTGATTTGTTGAAAGCATATAGGCCGGTAAGTCGCAATGGTTCTGAGGGCCGCGTTCCACTTACAGGCGTAAGCACACCATTTGCATCTACCCAATTGAACTCGGAGTCTTTGCACGTCTCTGTTTTTGTATCTTTAATACAAGCAAGTATGTCTCCAGCAGAGACTGCAATGCCGTCAGCATAAAGCTTAGTATACTTGAGCGATTCACCAAGGCCGCTCTCATCGATACAACCAACAAATGCCGTGTCATTCTTAGCCGGGACTGTGACCATAGGAATTCTGACGTTAAAGTATTTTCCAGCGGCAAGGAACTGATACTCAACTGACTGAATAGACATTGAAACTATGGAGGTTGATGTTTTGGCACCATCTTGAATATTATCATCACCATCAAGCGCTACAGGGTTTGCTAAATCGAAATATCCGGTACGAAATACAGACTCTAGTCCGTGATACTTATTTCCTCCGCCCAATAAACGAGATCCGCCACCATTTAATGCATTGAAGTGCCCTCTGATCGCCGTCGGAGTGTAGCACTTACCTTGAGGATTCGAACCGCAAACTGGTCCTCCTCGTGAAGTCCCAGGCGTCGAGCAATCGCAGCCTTCTGTACCAGTAAGCGATGCGATACTTGAACTCGCTGCCATTTTGATATTGATATTACCGTCTGCAGTACCGCTGCCAGACATTGGTTGGCCGTTTTTTTTGTCACCACAAGATGACAGGTTCGCTACCATGATTAATCCTGAAATTAGTAGCGCACCAAGACTAACGTGCGATGTGATTAATTTCATGGGCCATCCTCACTTTGACATAAATTTATTTGAGAATTCATCACGGCTCAAGGAAAGTAAAGAGCACCGGAATTGAAGTAAGCCGCGTTGCTCCCGTAACCACCCCAAACCAACATCGAATCACCGGTCCACACTGAGCTATGTCCAGCGCGTCCAGTCGGGGCTCCGGTAGTGGTGGTATCACTCCATGCTCCAGTCTCAGGATTTAAAGTGCCACCGGTGGCTAGGTAAACTATCGTACCGCTCGGCTTACTAAACCCTCCCCACACAAGCATTTGAGATCCCGTCCAAACCGCAGTGTGCTCCGCCCTCTTGTCAGTCACGCCAGTCGGAGTTAACCGAGACCATTGATTGCCTGTAGGATCGTATGAAATTCCATTGGCGGTGTTGGCAAAATTTAGTCCGTAGACTCCAGCCCAAACCACAAAACTTGATCCAGTCCAGACTGCCGGTGCCTTATAACGATCATCGGTATTGACACCAGTAGCTGCTGTCGCAGTCCAAGTGTCGGCAGCTACGTCGTATACTGCTCCGTCGCCCCGATAAGACCATGCAATCGAACCATTGTATGAAAATTGACTGACTCCACCCCAGACAAAAAACTTACCATCGCCAAACGCCGTCGCGGCGTAAGAGCGATCTGAAGGAGCTGAAATCGTCGAGACTACGGACCAAATGGAACTCTGGAGATCAAGAATCTTGCCATCATTGACCGTGACTCCACCCTGCCCTTCACCACCCCATATCAGCAAACTGCTTCCAGTCCACGCACTGGCTGCCCATGCGCGCGCAGTTGGTGCACCACTTGCAGGCAAGGCGGACCAAGTATCGGTAGCAGGGTCGTAACTGGCTCCTGTTGCAGCGTAGCTCGAGCAGCTCCCTTGACTGCTTGCTGTGCAGCCCCCCCACACGATCATTTTGCTACCTGTCCAGACAGCAGTGTGACCATAACGAGCACTTGGTGCGCCAGTGGAATTTAAGGCCGACCATTTGTCTGTGCTCGGATCGTATATAGAACCATTACTAAGAATATTCCCACTAGCATCGATACCACCAAAGACGATCATTGTTCCTTTAGTGACTCCCGTCCCATCACCTGTCCAAATGGCGGAGTGACCCTCGCGTCCGACAAAGTTTGACGGTGACGAAATAGTCCGCCAGTGTGCTGCGGTGAAACTAAACTTATCATTAGTAGCTGAAGTGGTATTTGTCGCGAGGTCTTTGGCAGTAACACAAGCGTAGTAAACGCCTTGATCCTCGAGGTCGTCATCAGGCGTTAGGCTGAGAGTAGTTTTACTGAGATCGGCTTTAGTCACTACTGGAGAAGAACAATCACTTTGCTTACTGATCTTAACGTCATATGCATCGGCTCCTTTGGACTCACCCCAGGTCAAAGCCGGCTTGACTCCCATGATGACAGTCGGTCCGGTGATACTGAAAGCCTCGGGGGGAGTCACGTCGGTTACAAACTCCACACCGTTATTATTAGCAGAAGTGGATCCCCCATCGTTGACAGCGGAAACACAGGCATAGTGGGTTCCATCGGCAAGTGCAGTGACAGTTTGTTCGGTTCCTGTGATGGACGAAATCGACAACTCACTAGTCTGACAGTCCTTAGTAGAACTGATTACTAAATCATAAGAAGTTGCTCGATCAGCCCCCGTCCAAGTAACCGTCGGAGTATTTACATTGGAAACTGCCGGGATGGGACCGATGTCAAAGGCGCCAGGAACGGGTGTCTTTTTCTTGGTGCATGCACTAAATCCAGAGGAAAACACGGCCAAGGCGATGACATAGCGCATCCCGACCCCCATCAGATCCAAGTTTTTTGGGTAACGATGCTCTATAGCTTATCAGAAATTGAAAACGGGCGGCAGACCGCCTCCCAGACAGAAACTTCAAATCCTATCTGAGAACCGACCGCCGCCCAAGCAATTCATGTTGCTCAAACATTAAATGGCAATGTTAAAACCAAGTCTCGGGTATACATAATTAGACTCTAGTTTACGGTCACCGACTTGCATGTCTTTATTTGGTGACAAAGCCCAGTAACGGATTGCCACATCAGTAAAGAAATCAACCTTGCCGTAACTCACTGCCAATCCCTGCACCACATCAAAATACCAACCGCTAGTAGTTGATGTACTTGCACCGTTGTGGAATGACATTTGCCCAATCTGTAGTCCTAAACGATGATTTAAATCCTGTGCAATTGACCGACGACCGAGGTAATAAGCCCCGTAATCGACCACTTTGCGATGATTTCTAGTCCCATCAGCTTGAACACTAGCAGCTGATTGAGATCCCAGTGTCACACCTAAGGCACTGCCGGATTCTTCGCTAACTTTCTCTAAACGAAGACCTTGGCG
The DNA here is from genome assembly GCA_900299215.1 of bacterium. Lineage (GTDB taxonomy): Bacteria > Bdellovibrionota_B > Oligoflexia > Oligoflexales > CAIYRB01 > CAIYRB01. Next base: position 3,557 of record OMIY01000449.1, read on the forward strand.
CATATAGATTTGCTGTTCAAAATCAAGGCCAACGCGCAAACCACCCTTTGCTGCCGTATCGGCAATTGCATTGGTAGCAACTGACATAAATCCCAACAGAAATACAATACGTCTCATTCTCAATGCTCCAATAGATTGTCAAATGTATTACTTAAGTCCGGCTTTATAATAGCATACACTATATGCTCATATTTTATTACTTGCAGTCAGATAGGCGATGATCCTCGCACAAAGAGTAACAAACAGCTCCAACAATTGCTCCGCTCACTGCAGCAACACATGCTGGAACTCCGATACCAGCGGTGATGAAACCTGATGCTGCACACGGAGGTGCAATATAGGTGGCTGCTGGGAGCAGAATCGCTCCAGCCCCAACTACAGGACAATTGTCCGTAGTCCAACCGCCATTAACAGCTTGTTCTGCGACTGCCCCAGCCACATCACGCTTGATGGAATTAACGATATCGTTAACAACGTCCCCCAAATTAGGCAAGCTTGGGGCGGGCGTGCGAATATGGCAGTCAAATAAACATTCATCAGTGATACCGACAGCAGCCACGTCAGCTTTATCATCCCACAACTTGGCAAGGTCAAAGGCAACATTCCGATCTACTTTCTGTTGGTAACCAAGATGGATGCCCACCACTTTGCCATTCTGAACAATCGGACCACCAGAGAACCCTGCGAGACTATCGCAAGAGTGCAGGAATACTCCAGCATCATCTAAACGACGCTCTATTTTACACGATTTTTGTGAGTACAAATTACGTTGCTCAAAGTCGTATCCAACAATCGAAACATCGGGTCCGGTTAACATACTTAGCTCAAGCTTTTCAGAGAATTCCTGATCTGCTTCTAAAACCAGGTAGTCCTTTTTAATTTCTCGACGCTTGATTTTACTAAGATGCGAACTCTTGCCATCTAATGTAGTGAACGTAGCATCAATTGTCTCGCCATCTGCATTCTTACCTCTACAGTGCGCCGCAGTAGTGACTTGTTTTGTATCGGAGATAAATGCACTACACTGCGCGCCGTCGGTGGTTCGCAAGTAACCTACCGTTTTTCTAAGCAAGGCATCATCGGTAACTTTTAGCTGACTTACATCACCAAAGTCCTAACTTATGCCTTGGTTGCTTCGACAGCCACTGCCGATGCGAGAATCTTTTCAGATGATCGAGGCAGTAACCTGATTTACTGAGCTCACCAAGCTCGGTATCACATTTTTGTATTTGGTCGTAAACATACTGACCATTTGAACCATATGAACGCTTTGCAGATCGAGAGATCTCCTGTTGACTCCAAGCAGACCAGTCATCCTTCTGAGCCTGACATTGACCGATAAAGCCTGTTTGATTTTCTGACGAGGCTTGTTGTTTAGCGTTGTTCCTTCCCAACGCAGATGCCAGGCTTTCGGCATTAAAACCCCGACACCCGACGGCGCCAAGGACAACACTTAGCTTAGCTAGCATGGCAATTTTTACATAGCACTGCATAGGTACACACGATGTTAATTGTGCGGATGACTTCAATTTTCACGTAACTTTAGCTAGAGCAATTCATGTGCCAAAGCTGTGCCCGTTAAGATCAGTAATGGCTCAACTCACGCTGGATCGCCAAATTTACTGATTATTTTTTTAAGTAGATGGTCGCAGACATCGAACTATATGCATCTGGATGTCAGAAAAAATGTCTAAATTTTTTACAAATGAATTTTTTAAGTCGTGTGAAAAGTCAATCGTATAAACTGACCTACTCAAGATAAATTAAGCCGGTAGTTGCACTCAGAAGGATGAAAAAGGATGGAATATTAGTTAGTCATCAAGTCAGAGAGCATAAATTAAATACCCCGATTGTGGATAAGTTCTACAGATCGGAGTATGTGTCAAAATTATATGCGGACTGGCAACAAGCAGAACATACACATGTCGGCTGGGATATCAGACTTTCACGTCCTGATTCACGACAGACTTAGACTTGCTCCGAAAATAAATCGATGCAAACACACCACTGAGGCCGCCCAACACTAGACCAATCACCTGCGACCGAATCAATGCCGACATCGACCAATTGGCTGCTGGTTCACAGTTAACACCAAAGCTCACCGGAGCGCTGATCAACAGACGACTAACAGTAGGCGCGATAAGTGTCATGAGAACTGCACCGACAAAAGCCCAGGACAGTATGGTTTGCAGGTAATTTGTCACTTTTTGCATGAGTAATCTCCATCAACTCAATTTAATTTACAGATCGCCAATTAATCACGAAGCACTGAGGCGACATCATCAGGAAGGCGTCGACGCTCGTATAATTTGCAAGACTTATCTACTGTGCTGCTAGCCACGCTCACAGCAAGTTGCCCAGATCCCGCGGAACTCAGTACACGCGGTGCGGCCACTGCCTTTCCACCGACCTTAATCACCAAGTAAGATTCGCTTTGCGCCAGCTCCTCGGTCCAGCCCTCAAATTTCGCCGCTGCTGACGGCCTAAAGGTGATCATTGATTGACTTCGCTGTCCAGGGACTTCGGCAACTTCGGCAATATCACGTCCATCTAACAGCGCCACCTTATCCATCATGAGACTTTGTTTACCAACAACGACTCTCTGCCAGTTACGGCCCTTGGCCTTTGGCACTGCACGATGCACAGTGACGGCATCAGCTCTATACTCGCGGCAGCGGGCTCGACCGTATTCACGAGTAACCGCACGCAATCCAGATCGGCATTCTTTATTGTTCGGATCGAGTTGCAAGCAACGTACAAAGCTACGCATTGCTGTTAACTGATCACCACCACTGGCAGCAAGAACTTCAGCCAGATGGGCATGGGCTCGGGACTGATTGGGAAACTTACCGACCAAACCGAGTGCCCGCGACATCGCGTTGGGAGCTCCCGCGCCCTCGTCCTCCGGGCTATTCACTTGCGTCGAACTTGAATGGAGGATCTGACCAACAAAATCTAGAGCCTTAATAGTTGCCAGTTGCAGATCAAAATCGTCCGGATGATCACGAGCGATCAGATTCATCACTTTGGCGGCGTTGGAATAATCCTTGGCGCTCAGGGTCGGGTCAGCTTCTGTCAAACGCTCGACTAAAGGCCTGAGTTTTTTGATAGCGCTGAGCTCGCTGGTTGAGGCAGTTGACTCCGCCTGATCGAGGTCTTTCAAGACCTGCTGCGCTTGTTCACCGACACCGCCGCCCAGCAGCTGCACAGCAACCAACAGGGCTTCGGGCGCCGACTTGCGCGCAGTCGCAGGGTCGCTGTCAGTCGTTGTCCGCATCAACACGCATGCGCCAAGAAAAGGCAACATCAGGTACGGCCACTGTTTCAGCCAACTAAACATTAAACTTAAACTCCATGACATCGCCGTCGTGGACAACGTACTCTTTGCCCTCTGACCGAATTTGCCCAAGCTCCTTCAGCTTCACCTTGGAACCGGCTTTGAGCAGGTCAGCGATGGTGTAAACTTCGGCACGTATAAAACCACGCTCAAAGTCGGAGTGAATTTTGCCAGCTGCTGCTGGAGCCTTATCACCTTGGTGGATAGTCCATGCGCGCACTTCCTTTTCACCGGCAGTGAAATAAGTGGCTAGACCCAGTGTAGCGTATCCGGCGCGGATTAATGCGTTGAGACCGGGCTCTTTCATCCCTAAGCCTGCAATCATTTCCTTGCGATCTTCAGGAGCCATCGTGCTGATTTCTTCCTCAAGTTTACCGCAAAGGAGGATGACCTGGGCACCCTCTTTGGCAGCATGGGCGCGAACGGCTTTGGTGTGTTCGTTATCACCCGTGCCAGCTGCTAAATTCTCATCGACATTGCATACGTAAATAGCAGGTTTAGTCGTCAATAGATGCAAGTCGCGCCATGCCTCACTGACTTCATGGACGTCACCCACAAAAGGCATCGGGTCGAAAGTGCGACCAGGTTTGAGTGCTTGAAGATGGGTATCAAGAGCTTCCAGCATGGCAACAATCGCAATGTGCTCTTTTTTGCCTGCCTTGAGGAATTTACGATAACGCTCCAGGGCTTTGGCCACGGTGCCAGTATCGGAGTAGATCAATTCGGCTTGGATGGTCTCAATATCGCGGACGGGGTTAACCGAACCTTCGACATGGGTGATGTCGGTGTCTTCAAAGCAACGTACGACGTTAACGATGGCATCAGTAGCCCTGATGTGACCGAGAAACTGATTACCTAATCCCTCACCCTGCGAGGCACCCCGAACAAGTCCGGCGATGTCGACAAACTCCATGCTAGCTGGGATAGTCTTCAGAGTCTTAATCACCGAAGCAATTTGATCCAGCCGCGTATCAGGCACGTCGACGCGACCCACATTTGGATCGATCGTGCAGAACGGATAGTTAGCTGAAGCAGCGCCAGCTGCCGTTAAGGCGTTAAAAATAGTAGATTTACCGACGTTTGGCAGACCAACAATGCCGCAATTGAATCCCATGAGCTTACCCTACTTGTTTATTAATCCGTAATAACTGTTAACATTCATGCCGGCAGTAAATTCGGCCTCAACTTCGCATGTTGGTGAACTGCACCGGAAACTTAAGCTGCGCTCTCTTTAAAGCTGCAATTGCTGCCTGCAGCTCGTCTATACTTTTGCTAGTGACACGAACTTGTTCGTCTTGAATTTGCGCTTGCACCTTAAGCTTGCCGTCTTTGATGAGCTTAGTAATTTCTTTGGCCTCCTCCTTGTCGAGTCCCGCTTTTAGGAGGATTTCTTGGCGGATGATCCCACCGCTGCCACTTTCTTCTTTCCCATACTTGAGTCCACGCAGGTCAACGCCTCGTTTGGCGAGCTTCCCTTCAAGAACTTGGTGGATCGACCGCAGCTTCATGTCGTCATCGGCAACGATCTTGATTTTTTTGTTATCGCGCTCGAGCGTGATGGACGACTTGCTGCCGCGAAAATCAAACCTCTGGCTGATCTCCTTTTGCGCCGTGTTGACGGCGTTATCAACTTCCTGCAGATCAAGTTCGCTGACGATGTCAAATGATGGCACCACTTCCTCCGCGATTGGCAAACAGTCATACAATTCGCTATCTTCTCTATAGACCAAGTAACGCTCAGAGCTGAACCAGTAAAGCGGGTATCCTCATGATCGGTCTCGGACTTAGCGCGAAAGCCTCATCGTTCTTACCAATCCTCGGCCCGTGGCTGCTTGCCACCACGCTGGCTTCAGCTAAGACTGTCGACCCCCCGGCTAGAGAAGAAGACCAGACGACGCAAACTCTCGACAGTTTCGAAAGTTGCCGCCGCTCTGCCCTCGACTTACTGAAAAGGGAGCAAGGGGGCAAGCGCAGGTTCACAGCCGCCTTAAATGCTTGTCGTGAAAACTTCCCTGGCGCCGACCTTTACGTCACCTGTAAAAAGCAGGCACTACAGGCCGCCAAAGCCGAAAATACCAAGCCAGATCAGATGATTAGTCAATGCAAACGCTATCTCATCGCGGCCTCTTTTGGCCCCAGCCAGCCCTTTCCTGTTTTCACGGAACGCGAACAAGCCTTTTTTGCAGGAATTGGACTCAACCGGCCTCAGGCATTGAAAAATCTGTCCCCACCCAACTTCAACTGCAGTAAACTGAAGAAAGCTAGAGCCGACGCCGCCAAGGCCAGTTACCTTTTAATTGGCAACCATCCAGGGGTGTTTGCCGCTTTTGCAGGCGTGGACCCCAAGGAGCTCGCGACGACTCTGGGGGTTAAGAAGGCCGGCAAGTCCGGAGTCTCAGTGGAAAAGCTTGGCATGCTCTACGGCGACCCTCGCAAAGATATTGCCACCTTGTACTTTGCCTCAGCACCTTGCTTTTTCAAGGCTGACACGGGCAAAACATACAGTGGGCTTAGCGCCTACTACCTTCTGGATCCTGCCGATGCAGCAGTGACGCCATATTTTGGCATCGCCTACTACCGCAAGGATCAAAAGACCATCTCGACGGCAAAGTTAGTTGATCAGCTCCAACGGACGCTGGGCGACGGCTTCCAAATCTACAACAGAGGCGACCACGTCACCTTTGTTGCTGCCAATGAACTCACCGAAATTGATGAGGAAAAGGATCCAAAGAATTTGTGCCGCGTGCCGCGTCGCCACCAATTTTTAGGGATTGTTCACGCCTACCGCGACAAACCAGCCAGTCCGGAATATTTAATTCTTGCAAACGTCAAGAATCTCTGTGAGTTTGGCGACAGGGTCAGCAAAAAGTTCGCTCCCGAGTTGTAGCGCGACCAGAGCCTCGCTATCATCGGGCCGACCACCCAGGTCGGAGGATGACTGGCCCGATGACGGATACGCTCCTAGACGTCAAAACTCGAATACTTAGTCGCGTGAACCTTGCGTCCGTGATCGGTGAAAAAATACGGCTTGAGAACAGCGGTGGTCGGCTCAAAGGTCTATGTCCGTTCCACAATGAAAAATCCCCAAGCTTTGTCCTCTACGGCGACAGCTTTTACTGTTTCGGCTGCAAGAAAAGCGGAGACGCCATCACCTTTGTCCGTGAGATTGAAGGCCTGGGTTTCATAGATGCCTTGCGTCATCTTGCTGGAAAATATGGCATTGAGGCCCCCGAGCTCGAGGCGGCGCTAAGTCATCGCAGTGGCCGTCGTCAGGAAGCTTCACTCTACGCGATGATGCAGGCAGCGCAAGAGTTCTACACAGAGCAGCTACGTACGCCTCTAGGCAAAACCGCCGTCGACTACTTGGTTTCGCGTGGATTCAGCCCTGACAATATCAGTGCCTACGGATTCGGCATGACGGCATCCGAGAGTTATGGATTAGTGCGTCATTTGCGCCAAAAAGGCTTCCGCGAAGACGACATGATCTCGTGCTCATTAGCCACAGGTTCGACTCAGAGTGGTCGCCCGCTAGATTTTTTGCGAGGTCGTGTAACGATTCCCATTCGCGATCAGCATGGGCGCGTCATCGGTTTCGGTGGTAGGACAATGGATGGCGCGCAACCGAAGTACCTAAATAGCCGAGAGACCTCACTCTTCGACAAGGGGCATACGCTTTTCGGCTTTGACTCTGCGCGCACAGCAATGCGCAATCGTGGGCGTGCCATCGTTGTCGAAGGCTACATGGACACACTACAGCTCTGGCAATCAGGATTTACGGAGGCCGTAGCTTGCCTTGGTACCGCATTTACCAGTGCTCAATTGAAACTGATGAAGGCGGCGACTGCTCAAGTTGTACTCCTTTTTGACGGTGACTCAGCTGGCCAAAAGGCGACGCTGTCATCAGTGCGAGTCGCCTTGTCTGTACCGGAGATTCAAGTCAAAGCAGCCGTGTTACCGACGGGCGAAGACCCGGATAGTTTTGTTCGTAAACACGGAGCCGAAGCTCTGAGCAAATTGTTGGATACCAGCGTCGACTTGCTTGATTTCGCCGTTCGAGAGCGGCTGCGGGCGGTTCCACCTTTGCAAGTACCAGAGATTGTCGCCAAAGAATTTGTGCCGTGGTTGGCGCAAATACCAGATCGCATTCAACGGTCCTTTCTCATCACCAAGATCGCGCATCTCACCGGTATCGATGCCGGTCTGATCGCTAGCCAAATCCCTAGCGAAACCGCTAACAAGCTGCAGATCCGACCGCTATCGGGTGAAGTCACGGATCACGCTGCCACCCCCCAAAAGCAGGACGTCAAGGCAGCGCCCGTCCCCCCACTTGATAGGGCAAGTTTTGACCTATTCGGTCACATCTATCATGCTCAACCGGGCGAAATCGACTTGCCATCAGTCAAAAGTGAAATCACCAAGAAAATGGACTTAGGGTTTGAGCACACCGCCCTGCTTGATGAGATGATTGGTTTCCTCCAGTCAGGGTTGGCGCCTGCGGTTCAGCCGCCACATGCTTGGCACACAGTCCACCCGCCAGGCATCCAGCCCCTGATAGACAGCCTCAAGCGCAGCGCCAAGGCCTTTGCGTGTACCAACAGGCGGGATAGGCTCAAGCAACTATTCGTCGTGATTGAACAAAAAAAGCACAAAGATTTGGTGGCACAGCTCAAATCTGAAATGAGTCGGGCTTCTCGAGACCCCGCAAGGCGTCATGAGGTGACCGAAATTCTTATGACGATCCAGGATCTTACGCGCTCAGCTCGAGTGACCTAAGACAAAGTCAAAGTTGGGTTCCAACTGCCGCTGGACATTGGCCTTAACTATGGTTTAACGTTGCCGGATTCATAGTTATTAAATATAAGATATAACTTTGGCGAGGCTGGCCCAGCGGGGGGGCGTAAGTAATCCCCTGAGGCCCACTACCACCTGTGTGCTCTCTCTCTCCGCGAAGCCACTTAACATGGGGATGACCAACCGGGCATGGCCACAAGCAAATCAAAAACCAAAGGCAGAGACAAATTGACAAAAGCTGCAAACCCATCCAAAACAGATGGCCCAGCTCGCGACGGCAAAGCGTCAGCAGCGGTTAAAGCAGCAGCGTCTCATCCCAAAACCAAAGCTTCCAGCAAGGGCGGTGATAGCGGTCTGAAGAAGACCGAGCCAACCAAATCTGGCGGTGCAACCCAAAAGCTCAAGTCGGTCATATCAGCCATGAAAAAAGCGGCCAGCAAAGCCAGCACTCCAGTCATTACCAAGCGTAAAGCAGCCACCGAGGCGCAGCCGGCCAAGAAGGCCCTTCCACCCAAAGTTGCCGCCACCAAAAAGACGGACAAGAACCTGGGTGCAGCTGCGGCTAAGAGCACGGCCAAAGCAGCCGCTCCTGCAAAAGCCAAGAAGGTGGAGGCCGAGGTTGCTAAAAAGCCCGTTGCTGGAGCCGCTGCAGGCAAGCGTCCAGCTGCACCTGTAACCACCAAATCCGCTGCTGGTGCTAAGCCGGCTAAAGCTTCGTCTAAATCGAAAGTTGCTGATAACGAGACACTGGAAGGCGCAAAGGCAGCTGGACCAGGCGACCTTGAGAAGGTGATCGGTCAGCTCATTAAGAAGGGCGAAGCTAGCAAAAACGAGTTGGCATTCGCTGAAATCGAAGCAGCCTTGCAGAAGGCTAAGATCAAACCACGTCCTGATATCGTGGACGAGGTAGTCTCAGCGCTTACCGATGCGGGTATTGATCTCCCCGACAGTGGTGGCGGCAAGTCCAAATCTTCAGCGTCCCAGCCAGGCGACGAGGACAGTGATGATGACATCCTCCTCCCAGAGGTCGAAAGTGACGGCGACAGTGACAGCGATGAAGAAGGTGAGACTGAAAAAGCTGAGGCCGTAGACGTTGCCGGGGATTCATCGCTAGGCAAGTCAAACGACCCTGTGCGCATTTACCTTCGCAAGATGGGCAGTGTGGCCCTAC
>OMIY01000450.1 GCA_900299215.1 bacterium
ATTTAATCACTTTGCCTACCTGTTTTTACTGCGTATGCGGATAGTCAAAGAGGAACAGTGGTTTATCGCCCTCTATACCGTTGTGACGCAGTTGGTGAATGTATTTGGGTTCGGATCGATCACTGCTATAGCCGCGGCCAATCACAACTTAGATCCCGCCTACCAGACCATAGGTATGGCCCTTTATGCGACGTTCACGATGCTCATTTGCGATGCCAACAAATTCATCTACGGCGTCGGCATTATCGGTGGAATCCTGCACGTCATCGGTGCCGCGTATGTATGGGACCTGGCCGGTTACGACCACAAACTTGCTTGGTGCCTGGTCATCGCCGGAGTTGACGTCTACATCTATGCTTACAATCTCCGTCGCCTCGGTAACATCTGGGCTCAGGCACGTGCGAGCTTTGAGGCGCATCGCCTCGAACTACAGAATGAGAAGCTCCGGCTGGCCGCAGTTGAGTCGGAGTTGGGGCTGGCACGCGATCTCCAAGAATCATTCGGACCACCCCCAGAGGCACTGCGCATCGGGACCATGGAGATCGATTTCTACCACGTGCCCTACGGCATACTTGGAGGTGATTGGTACGCTGTGCGCAAGCTCAGCACGGGTGAGGTTGCCGTGGCGGTAGCTGACGTCACTGGCAAGGGGGTCCCGGCCGCGATGGTCGTGCAAGCAATCCAATCGCTATGGGTCTATGCTTTAGGCGAGCGAGAGTTTGAGCCAATTTCTTGGTTGAATTCAGTGAATCGGACGCTTATGGCCATGGGTCCCGGTCAACGTCACACAACCACTCTAGGACTGATGATCCTGTCGTCGACGACGGTGACCTACTATAGTGCCGGTCATGTACCGCTCTACTTGGTTGGTGACATCAATGACGTCCACAGCGTTGAGCCTATCCTTTCGCGCGGCAACTTACTGGGCATCGTACCTGAAATTTCCATAACCCCTATCAAGGTCGACCTGCCACCAACTGGCGATTTTGCCGTCATGCTCGGCACGGACGGTGTCTTTGACTGGTCCCTACGTCGAGGCCGTCGCCAGGTACTCAATCTTATTAAGGAAATACGCAAAAAAGGTAAAGTTGCGTTGACTGACCTAGGGTCGCCGGACGACAAGATTCTGGTGCACGTCCGCAAGATTGGTTGAAATTCACCGAAGTCAGCAGTTTTGCTAGACATTGAGGCCCTGGGGAGTAATATCGTCGCCACCGCGCAAGAGGAGGCTACGATGCAAAACGGTCGGACCACTGGCCTAGGAGTCCTCAACAATCCCATCGAACTGGCTTTAACCTACGATGATGTCCTATTAGTGCCTGGACATTCTAAGGTACTGCCTCATGAGACCAACCTCGAGACGCAGTTCACGAGACGGATTCGTCTCAAGACGCCACTGGTTTCGGCGGCCATGGACACCGTGACGGAGGCCTCATCGGCAATCGTTATGGCGCAGGCTGGCGGCATCGGGATCATACATAAAAACCTGACCGTTGCTGAGCAAGCGCAGGAGGTCAAGACCGTTAAGAAGTCCGAGGCTGGGATGGTACTTGATCCCATCACCGTGGGCCCTGACGAAACGGTAGGTGACATCGTCGCTCTCATGCGTCACCACAACATCAGTGGCTTTCCCGTCGTCGAGGGTGGGTCGCTGGTCGGCATTGTGACAGGACGTGACATCCGCTTTGAGAAGAATCCGCAACGCAAAGTTCGCGAGGTCATGACAGCCAACGTTATCAGCACGCGCAAAGGTGTCAGCCCTGAAGAAGCCATCGAGACGCTGCACAAGCATAGGATCGAGAAGCTACCGATCTTGGATGAAAGTGGTAAACGTCTCGTCGGACTTTACACGATTAAAGACATCGAAAAATCGCGTCGCTTTCCAAATGCTTCCAAAGATGACAAGGGTCGTCTTTTGGTTGGTGCGGCGATCGGTGCTGGTGGCGACTACATGGAAAGAGCCGAGGCACTGCTCGAGGCTGGGTGTGATGTCATCTGCGTCGACACGGCGCATGGACATAGCCAAGGTGTTTTGGACGCAGTTGCCAGGGTCAAGCGGGAGTTCAGTGGCCGCTTTGATTTTGAGGTCGTAGGCGGTAACGTCGCCACGGGTGAGGCAACTAAGGCGCTGATTGCTGCTGGAGCCGACGCGGTCAAAGTTGGAGTTGGTCCAGGATCGATTTGTACGACGAGAATTGTCACTGGTATTGGCGTGCCGCAGCTGTCCGCCGTCCTCGAATGCGCGGCAGCAGCGCGGGGCACTGGAGTACCTGTGATTGCAGATGGTGGCGTTAAATTTAGCGGTGACGTGGTGAAAGCGCTCGCAGGCGGGGCCGATACTGTGATGATTGGCAGCATGTTTGCTGGTACCGACGAGTCACCGGGCGAGATGGTTATTTACCAGGGCAAGAGCTACAAGATGTATCGCGGCATGGGTAGCCTCGGTGCAATGGCTAAAGGCAGCAAGGATCGATACTTCCAGGGTGAGGTGGAGGATTCGGGCAAGTTGGTGCCAGAGGGTATCGAAGGTCGCGTCGCCTACAAAGGACCGCTGGCCAATACCTTGCATCAAGTGATCGGTGGCATTCGCTCGGCCATGGGCTATATCGGTGCCGCTAATATGGTGGAACTAAAAGAGAAGGCGCGCTTTCGTCAGATCACGTCGGCTGGTCTCAAAGAAAGTCATGTTCACGACGTTTACATCACGCGCGAAGCACCAAACTACAAGCTGGACTGAAGCAGCCAGACTAAAGAACCCAGACTTAAGAACTTAGAGGCTAACCATCATGAACCACACCGTCACGCGTCCCGTCCATGCTGGAGTCGTGGTGCTCGACTATGGGTCGCAGTACACCCTGCTCATTGCCAGACGCCTGAGAGAGCTCGGCATTTATGCCGAAGTTATCGATGGCCGCAGCAGCGAGCCGCCAACTGATTTCACGATCGATGCCGTCATTCTATCTGGAGGGCCGGACTCGGTCTATGAAGTAGGCGCAAGACGTCTACCGTCGTGGGTGCTGGCTCTAGGCAAACCCGTTCTCGGCATTTGCTACGGGATGCAGCTTTTAGTTGAGGCCTTTGGTGGCCAGCTGCGTAGCGGTGAAGGACGTGAATACGGACGAGGGCTTCTCAATCTCGAGGCCCGGATTCCCGGTCCTGGCGGGGCTATGTTTGACGACACTCCACCGACTCAGACCGTGTGGATGAGTCACGGTGATGACGTGGCCGTGATGCCGGATGACCTCGTGGTGGCGGGACGTAGCGATGGTGGCGTTGTGGCTGCGGTGGTTCACCGCGATGCTCC
>OMIY01000451.1 GCA_900299215.1 bacterium
GAATGCAGAGACCAAATTGGTGACAGATCCGAAAATAGAATTGAAATCGCCACCACCTTGAATGGTGTTAATCAAATTTGAGATAGCAGTCATACTATTGGTCACAACACTGCCAAAATCCGCTGGATTAGGCCCAGGCGCAGGTACCGTTATGCTTGGCCCACCAGCAATAGTTCCAGATCCGATCGTACCGGCACCAATCTGAGTGCCAGTGCCAAGTGACGATTGCGGGACACCATTAGTCGGGTACATCGCAGGTTTTTGGCTACCTTTAGTATCAGGTGGTGCAGGCGCTGGAGGTACACAAGAAGCATAAATTAACAATGATAATGCGATAAGAAGGCGAGTACCTCGATTCACTTTTCACACCTCCGGCTGTCAACAATTGCCATGAATGACCTTGTTTTAAGTTCTTCTTGTGTGATTCCAGCGCTTAGCAATTGGTGACTATCAATAACGTTAAGTTCCAACGCCCTAATAAAAAAGTTCAACAATCCTTGGCCTGTAGCAGCATCATCGAAGACTCCACCACTTGCCGTCGCCTGCGCTGCTTTTTCGAGGAAATTACGCAAACGATCCGTTGCATCCGTAAGGTATCGCAGGAAAAACGCATAATGCGCGACAAGCCTCACAGCTATTTGATGCGGATGAAGGTCCCACCCCTGATAGAAACCTAATTTCAGAGAGTTCTGAATAGCACTGAAACTTTGCTGCCACGCGCGCTTAATATGCTGAGCATTTTGTTGCCTCTGTTGTTCGGAAAGTAGTGCCCCAGCGGACTCTTTGTGCACAGGAAGCGGCAAAATGTTGGTAGCACCGTCAGCAAGCCACACTCGGCTCCCATATAGGGAGGTTTTCATAGCCAGTAATGCGTGTACGCAAACTGGATGGTCCATAGTTTGATATTCGGCGGAAATATCCAACGACGCAGAATAGTCATAGGTACCAAAATGAACTCCTCGGCAACGACCCTTAGCCGCGCCCACAAGCGCTTTCAAAGGGTTTGGCCCCAGGTCAGAAACGATGGACTCGGGCCCCTCTACCATCAGCTCAAGCCTAATTACTCGACGAGGCAAAGATAAGCGACTCTCTATCTCGTCCAACAAATCTGCTAAGGCTCCAACTTGCTCCTTATGTCCAACCTTCGGCAAAGTGACGACAAACCCATTTGGCACAACGCCATTTGTTGTCTTGAGCAGCTTCGACAAGAAAATATCGAGAGTCCTGATGGAACGTCGAATTGTCTGAGGCTGGAACGATTTGACACGGATCCCGAAAGATGGCGGCAGCGCTCCCAAAGACATTTCATGCGCCACTGCGACAGCAGTCCTTTCAGCATCCCTATCTTCTTCTATCTCGCCCCGCGCCCCATAACCGTCCTCAAAATCAATGCGGAAGTCCTCTATGGCAAGTCTTTCGAGACGAGCCACAACATTGCGATGAACTAGATCCCAAGGGGTGTCTAAATCGTGCTGTTGTTCCAGTATTTCAGATAGATGACTTGGATCCGATGCCCAAAATAGAAAATGATCTTTCGCTAGGTCGCTGAGCTTTTGCAAAGCACCAACCTTAAAAAGATGCGCACCTCCGTAAAGGGTGTGGATCGGTTGGCTTAGTCCATTTACTTGAAGCAAACTGGAATCGATAAATGGAATGGCACAAATTCTACTACAAACAGTTTCTACCAGTGTATGACTGAAAGTAAGTTCCATTCTGGCTTTCTCGACCCCAGTTAATGCAAACAGCCTGGTGGAATGTCGTTTTAGTAGCCATGATCGTAACATTTTTCATGTAGAAATGACAAAAAGCCAAGATCTCGCACACGCAAGATCTTGGCTTTTTGTCATACTAGGTGAGGATGGCGTCCCCAGGGGGATTTGAACCCCCGTCGCTGCCGTGAAAGGGCAGTGTCCTGGGCCAGGCTAGACGATGGGGACGTACAATACTCACACTCCCTAGACCTGGTGAGCCGTGCTGGATTCGAACCAGCGACCCGTACATTAAAAGTGTACTGCTCTACCAACTGAGCTAACGGCCCGATCAAGGGAGTCGTCTTTCTACAGGTAGCGCCTATCTGTGTCAACGCCAAAACCTAGGGTCGCTGATTTTTATAGCGGGTGTCACGTAATTGCTTTTTTAACGCCTATCGCCTAGACTCCTACCGATTTTGCTCGGTTAAACGGGCATTTTTCAAACGCAACCCATGAATTGTTTGACTGGACCAGAGCATGACTGTCATCAAGCGCAGCCAAAAAGACACAACAACAGACCTCATAACTGCCATTGATGTCTTGATCCCATTACTTCGCGATCAGAAAGAAGACGAAGCTGTTGGGGTGCTTGCGACCGCCGCCAAAGCGCTGAAATCGGCTAAGCCGCAAAGCGCTGAACATCGCCAGGCAGTGGCTAGCGTTGTGGATGCATTTGAGGGAGACCACGAGCTAATCTCCTACACATTTCAACGCGACAATGGATCTCAATGGACTGAAGTAGAAGAGTTGTCTCAAGCAAGCGCCAGAGTGCTGAGCTTGGCGCGCAGAATGCAGTAATCCGACATGCCGTTACCACGGTGGACGAACGCATTTGGTCTTATTGAAATCGCCATCTACGGATTGGCTGTCTATAATTGCATCAAAATTATAAGTAACCGCTCATCTCCAGGAGCGTCAATAGCTTGGCTCCTACTACATGCGGTCGTGCCTTTCGTCGCCGTCCCTGCTTATCTGCTAATGGGTGATTATCGGATCAAAGGGTACGTTAAACGCCACCGAGCAAGTCAACAGCAGTTAGCCGACTCCGGAGCATTAATGCTTCCAGAGGCCCCCCCAGATCCATTGTCATTACCTCAGGACATACAGGGAACTTATCGCACATTCTCAAGCGTGCTACGTCAATTCGGCACTGTATTCGAGCCGCAAACGGGAAACGCAACCCTTCTAGTTGATGGAAAAGAGACATTTACCGCAATTTTTCAAGCCATCTCGTCTGCCAAAACATACGTGATGGTCCAATATTACATATTAAGATCCGATCGACTGGGCCTTGAACTTAAGCGCCTTCTAATTGAAAAAGCCAGGTCAGGCGTCGCGGTTTATATGCTTTACGATGACATGGGGAGCTTTTGGCTTTCTAAAGATTACTTACGTGACCTTCAAAATGCTGGGGTCAAAATTGAACGCTTCTTACCAATCTTCATCTTTAAAAGATTCTTCCAAATTAACTTTCGCAATCACCGGAAGTTGGTAATTGTTGATGGAAACGTTGCTTTTACCGGCGGCCTAAATGTTGGCGAGGAATATGCCGCAAAAAAATCAAGAAAAAATCGATTGCGCTACTGGCGTGATACTCATGTGCAAATCACAGGGGCGCCTGTAACTCAATTAGAAGATGTATTCTTGGAAGACTGGTATTTCGCAACTGGCCAGCAGCTTAAATTGCAAGCGGCAAAATCATCTGATTATTTGAACAACTACCCGAATCGCGAGCGAACAGTTGTGCAAATCGTCCCAACTGGCCCCACTGATGAGACTGTTGTTAGCTTGTTGTTTGTGCTTCAATTGATTAACTCTGCCGAAAAGCGCTTATGGCTCGCTTCGCCATATTTCGTGCCTGACCCAGCAATTATGCACGCATTGGAGTTGGCAGCTTTAAGAGGTGTGGATGTCCGGTTGATGCTACCTTACCGTTCGGACAATGCCTTTGTTCACTGGGTTTCCACCTCCTATGCGAATGAACTACAGGGCCGCGGAATCAAGGTGTTGCTGTTTACGGCGGGCTTTATGCACCAAAAGGCAATTTTGGTGGATGAGTCACTCGCCGCGATAGGCACAATGAATCTTGACAATAGAGCTCTGTATCTGAACTTCGAAACTATGGTCTTATTCCATGGTAGGGGTTTTAACTTGAGAGTTGCAAAAATGCTCGAAAAGGACTTTCAGTCGTGCCGTGAACTGAGCAGGCCGGTGAAGCCAATTAAGAGAATGATTGCTGCGCTTCGGGGTAATGTGGCCAGCCTGCTAGCTCCGATGCTTTAGGATTTACACATGAATGAGATGCCGAAAGTGCCCTATCGAATTCAGATTCGCTATTTTGCTCTGCTTAAAGATTTGGTTGGTCAAGGCGAGGAGGTTTTAGGCATTCCTGCCGGTAGCACAGCTGGAGACATCTATCTTTTGCTAGCGGAAAAGTATGCCTTTCCACTGGCACTCACGGATATTCGAATAGCAGTGAACGATGAATTCACCAGTACTTCTCATCCACTTCAGGACGGGGATTCGTTGGTATTCATCCCACCAGTAGCCGGGGGATAACTAAACCATGCCGACCTTTCGGGACGAAAAGATAATCTTCAACGCGATATGCCCTCAGCCGATTGATCCCTCGGAGTGCCGAGTAAGTCTACCTAGGTCCAGAGAAGTGGGCGGTTATGTCTGCTTCGAGGGTTTAGTTCGAAGCTTTAACAATGGTAAAAAAGTAATACGTTTGGACTACGAAGTTTATGAGCCCCTTGCTCTGAAGGAAATGCGTCGTATTTGCGAGCGCGCAACCGAAGAATTTGAGCTCTTCAGTGCACGATGCTGGCATCGCTCCGGGTCTCTCAATCTCGGTGATACTGCAGTTCTAATTGACGTGCTGGCGCGCCATCGCGCAGAGGCATTCAAAGGATGTCGATTTATCATTGATGCTATTAAGCATCGCGTTCCCATTTGGAAAAAAGAATATTACGATGACGGCACCGCAAGCTGGACGCAATGTCATGAACACCATGACGAGCCGGCATTTTAGGGAGAACTTTGGCAGATGGCTCGAGAGATCTATAGAGGCGAAATTGAACCACTTTTGGCTAGCGGCGCCCTTCTTATAGATGTGAGGGAGGGAAGCGATCACAATGGTGAAGACGGACTACCGGGCCACACTCATCTACCATTATCCAGAATAAACGAGTTGCGCTCGCGACTGACAAACTCAATACCCGTCATTTTTTATTGCCGGTCTGGCCTCCTAAGCTTCAAGGCTGCGGAAATAGTTGCAGGTTGGACTGAGCAGCCTGTCTACTACCTGGCTGGCGGATTAGTCAGCTATGTTAACCCATGAATTTACCCTCGCCGTCCTATGCGGGGGTGAGTCTACCCGTCTTGGGACTGATAAGGGGCTTTATCGACATGCGGGCGACGAGAG
The DNA here is from genome assembly GCA_900299215.1 of bacterium. GTDB lineage: Bacteria > Bdellovibrionota_B > Oligoflexia > Oligoflexales > CAIYRB01 > CAIYRB01. Next base: position 5,179 of record OMIY01000451.1, read on the forward strand.
TCTAGTAGCCAGAGCCATTCGCCTCCTTTCTAAGTCGGCAAATGAAGTACTCATCGTATGTCACGATGAAGCTCAGCGCCGTCGTTATAAGTCAGAACTTTTGGATGCAGAAGGAAGTTGTCGACCAAGAGCATTTAAAGTCATCACTGATCAAGGCTGCGAAGTTGGGTCATTGCCAAGATCTGCGTTAACTGGAGTCGCTACTGCGTTGGTGCACTCTAGATACGAACGGGTGATAGTCGTTGGCGTCGATCAACTTGGCGTGCGTCTTCGGCAGCTGGAACAACTCCTTAACCAGGCCATGGCTATGCCTCAGAAGATGGTCATTTGCTTTGGTGACCAGACCGGCGATCCTTTGCCGTTTCCATCGATCTGGTCCGTTAGTGCACTACCGGCACTACTGGCTCGCCTGAGCCAAAATGCTTGTAGTGTTCGCTCAGCAATCCGAGAATCTGCACATCATCTGATCGAGCAACCTTCGCAACGAACCTATAACGATCCGCTAAGCGTGAACAGCAATACGCTTCAGGACATGAACAATTATTTCGGCCAGCCCCTGATCGATCCTCGCGGTAGACGCCTAAAATATCTGCGATTCTCTCTGACTGAGGCTTGTAATATGGCTTGTACCTATTGCTTGCCCGATGGTTTTCCCGAGTGGTATCGCCACAAAGCAACCCTCACCCTGGAGCAGATCACGACTCTGCTGACAGGATTCAGGAAGCTAGGTTTCAGCAAAGTCCGGTTCACCGGCGGAGAACCAAGCGTCCATCGTGACTGCTTACAGGCTATTGAGATCGCAGATTCTCTCGGATTTGAATGTATCGCCATGACAACGAACGGGCTGTTGTTGGGTGATCTTAGGCCATGGATTAAAGCAGGGCTGACCAACTTGAACGTGAGCCTCGACTCCCTGGATCCCATAGAGTTTCAAAAGATAACCAAGAGCAGCCAGTTGACGAAGGTATTGGCGCTAATCGATCAAGCCGTCGCACTCGGTGTATCCACAAAAATAAACACGGTGCTCATGCGTTCAATTAACGGCTCAACCAAAAGCATAAATAACCTGATCGATTGGGCAGCTGAACGTCCTCTGACACTCCGCTTCATTGAACTCATGGACACTGGGCTTAATCAAAGCTTTGCGACCCAAGAGCGAGTTCTAGGGACCGAAATCGAGTCTCTTTTGATAAATCGGGGGTTTACCAGGCAATTCAAAAAGTCTGACATTGATGGAAGCGATGGACCAGCCGTTAACTATAGCCATCAATCGAGGCCCGGACTCGTTGGTCTAATCAACCCACTTTCTGGCAACTTTTGCAGTAGTTGCAACAGGTTAAGAATCACCGCACGAGGTCATTTAAAACTCTGTCTCTTTGGTAATCACGACTCCCCATTAGACCTGAGCTCTGCCTCTGCTGTCGCCTTGAATGTCCGCCAGCTAATTGGTACAAAGCCGGAACGGCACTACTTGGACGTCGGGAATTTCGGTAACGTCGCTACTTTCCGCACTATTGGTGGTTGAGTTATGCCACGGTAAGGTTATGCGGTAGGTTTTTTGTGCATGGGTGACTTTTCACATTTGAGTAAAGATGGCAGCGCCAGAATGGTGGATATCACCGGGAAAGGCGTGACCCAGCGACAAGCAACGGTAGACGGATTTGTTTTGGTCTCTGATGCTTGCACTGAGGCCTTAAGTGCAGCTGTGGTCCGCGAAATAGTTACAACGGCACGTATTGCAGGAATTCAGGCCAGTAAGCAATGCTCGTCACTAATCCCACTTTGCCATCAAATCCCGCTGAACAAGGTTGAGATTGAAATCTCATTTGAGCCCAGCCGTCGCCACTTCATGTTGCGAGCTCAGGCCATATCTTCAGGTAGTACTGGGGTGGAAATGGAGGCACTAACTGCTGCCTCTGTTGCAGGACTCACGATTTATGACATGATCAAAGCTGTTGACCCGGCCGCAACAATAGGGCCGTTCCGGCTAGTTCATAAGTCGGGAGGCAAACATGGTGATTGGAGCCGAACCGATGACTAATGTATTCAATGCCAAGGTTTTAGTGAGTTCTGACAGGGCAGCTGACGGAATTTACGGTGATTTAAGCGGCCCCGCTGCCGCCAACTGGCTAGAGCTTCATGGTTATCGGGTTGAGGGCATTCAGATTGTGGCCGACGACCATCATGAACTCAGCCAGGCTATTGAGGTTGCCTGCAAGAGCGGTATTCACCTTCTAGTCATGTCAGGTGGTACAGGCTTAGGTAGCCGCGACATCACGCCTCAGACTCTCGAAGTTATTTCTGATTATCCAATACCTGGGTTTGGTGAGTTACTTCGCCGCGAAAGTTTGAGGTACTCTCTAAATGCCTATCTAAGTCGTTGTGGTGGATGGGTTAAGAATCGCGTTTTGGTTTTAGCATTGCCGGGCAATCCCAAGGCCGTCTGCGAACAGTTAGATATACTTTGTGACTTACTGCCCCACGCCCTTAAAAGCCTAGGTGATGCGTGTCATGATCGTCGTGCACCGGTGGCTTCGCATGATTAGTTACGTTCAGGCACTAGAGATTATTTCATCGCTGCCTTGCAGCAGCGAAGTGACTAGGATGAACCTGAATCAAGCTCTGGGCCGCACACTCGCTGAGAGTGTCACCGCCCGGATTCCATCGCCTCCGTTCAACAACAGTGCCATGGATGGATATGTCTGCAGGTGGAGTGATCTGACCAAAGGACCGCTCAAGGTCGCTGGTACTCTCAAGGCCCAGCTTAATCATGGCCAGAGTTTCTTTAATGAACAGGGCCCAGGCACGTGTTTGCGAATTACCACCGGAAGTCCGATCCCATCTTGGGCAGATACCGTAGTGCCCCACGAGTTGGTTAAAGTCCGTGGTGACCAACTTATTGAGCCCACCAGCAGCATCAGGTTAGGTGAGCATATTCGTAAGGCGGGTGAAGACTTAGCTGAGGGCGAGTCGATACTTACAGCTGGAACCAGACTCGACCCCGAAAGGATCATGCTAGCTGCCGCATTTGGGTACGATGTGGTGCCAGTCGTCGCGCCTCCGAGGATCATCGTGGCAACTAGTGGCGATGAGATTGTTAATCCGGGATCCTCCCTGCCATTTGGCGGAATCTTTAACTCCAATAGTTACTTCCTGCAGGCGGCAATAAACCAGCTGGGGCTAGCACCGGCTCACCAATTGCACCTGGAAGACCGGCTAGATGCAGCAGTAATGCGACTGAGAGAGGTCATTACCCCATCCGAGTCGACCCTCATCATCACCACTGGTGCCGTGTCGGCTGGTGACACTGACTTCATTCCTGCCTTGGCTCAAACGTTGGGTTTCGAAATCCTATTTCATAAGGTAGCAGTCCGACCAGGTAAGCCAGTTATGCTTGCTCGACGAGACAACCATACATGGCTGGGTTTACCGGGAAATCCCCTAGCTACTTGTACCGGATGGTACTATTTTGGCCGTCCGGTGCTTAGTGTCGTCGCTGGATTACCCCAGATCACTAAACGGACTGTGGAATGTCTGAACGATATCACTAAACCTGAGGGGCTCCGCTGCTTTTACCGCGGACAATTGTCCGAAAATGGCCTTAGAATTCATCCTAAGCAGGGAAGCGCCCATTTCTCCGCTTCGATTAACAGCAACACCTATGTGGAGTTACCAGAAGGTCACTCCATAGTCAGAGCCGGAACTAAACTTCAGGCATTAACTTTATGAACGATACAGAGAGTGACACTTTGGACAGCAATCAACCTATCGAAAACCCAGTAGAAGTTACTAAGAAACAACGAGTATTGGCGGCCCGAGGTCAGGAAGTCCCGATCGACCTTTTCCTGTTCTCCTGTTTGGAGCAAGAGCGACTCGAGCGCGCTCAAGCTGCCGCCATGCCAACTATACAATGGCCAGCTCTGTCCAATGACGCCAAAGACACCTTCGATCCAAGTAATACTTTTGAAAACTTGGTACAAAATCTGTGTCAGTGGTACAGCGATCGCTTTCCTGAACTTACTTCAAACCGCAAAGTCGACCATGAACAGTTGGTCGAGGTGGTGCCTGCTTTTGTTGCGATGTGCCGCGATATTGCGGATCTCTTCAAACTGAAGGCCGACAAAGAGTTACCTACGCTGCCTGCGGAAAAGGCAGAGGATCGCACTTCCTGGGATGCAATTGAGGCAGCCGTACGCCGCTTCTTTAGCAGTAACAGTCACCTTTTCTTGCGCTTTCTGGCTTGGGCTTACGGCAGAGAAAAGGTTGAGGAATTTGTCCCGGGTAGTCGTCCACCAGTAGGCCGTTATGCACCTCCCCTTCCACCGCGCAATGGACGAGCTGATACTCGACCAGGTCGATCTGATCGCCCAGGAAGCGCCAAGGGTAGAGGTGATAGAGGCGGGAAGCCAGACAGGTCAGACCATCGGCCTCGACACGAAAAACAGTCGCGCCCAGACCGCGAAAGAGACCGGGATAGAGGTGCCCGCCCAAGCCAACATGGTTCACAAGTAGATTCTAGGCGAAAGCCTCGAAAGAACGATGAGGAGACAGCGAAGCTATCCGAGAAAGCCGTAGCTGAGGCCGCTGAGGCAATCTCATCGATGCAAAAAGATACTTCACTAGCTGAGTTTACCCTCAAACCGACTAATAGTTTTTACCGGCGTATTCAACATCAGTATGTGGTAGATGCCGGTTACGTCTCCAACTCCGTAGGTGAGGGAGCCGATCGCGCTGTCCAGATTACACGCAAACATTGAATATGCAGAAATTCATCGCTGCACCATCAACTGTTGTGATTACTGGTGCTAGCTCTGGAATCGGGGCTGCTTGTGCTCGCATGTTTGCTCGCAGTGGATCCAGGCTAGCGTTGGGTGCACGACGTACCGATCGTTTGAAGCATCTCGCTAAAGAGCTGCAAGACTTAGGTTCTCCAGAAGTCTGGATTAGTGCCCTCGACGTCAGAAACAGTCACTCGATCACTCATTTTCAGCAAGAAGTACTTAGCAAGTTCAGCCAAGTTGATATTTTGGTCAACAATGCCGGGTTGGCTGCCGGATTGGACCCTGTCGCTAGCGGTGATGAAGCCGACTGGCAGGTGATGTTAGACACTAATGTGCTTGGGCTTCTGAAAGTAACTCGGGCATTTCTGCCCGACATGATCGCTAGAAGCCGTGGTCACATTATTAATCTCGGCTCCATTGCGGGATTTACAACTTATGCAAAAGGTGCCGCGTACGCTGGCTCAAAGCATGCCGTTCGCGCAATTAGCGGTGCTTTGAGACTTGAGCTCATGGGTACTGGCATACGAATCACTGAGATCGACCCTGGCATGGTCGAAACTGAGTTTAGCTTAGTGCGTTTAAAAGACCAGGCTAAGGCCGATGCTGTCTATGCTGGAATGACTCCTCTATCCGCCGACGATGTTGCAGACTCAGTTTATTTTGCAGCAACAAGGCCGGCTCACGTAAACATCGATCACATTGTACTGATGCCTACAGATCAAGCCTCTGCAACTCAAGTTTATCGAAAATCATCGGCACCAACTTAACCAGCCAATATCACCCTTATTTTTGTGCTTTCTTGGTAAAATATTTGCTTGCCGCGAGTGACGCTAGACTAAAGGTTCCGAAGTCCTATCCGAAACATCAGACACGCGAGTTATTTTGGCAACGGCGAAACAGGGAGGTTTCGCAATGAAGCGGTATCCACATACTGGCTGGTCAATTGTTTGGCTGCTTGGCTGTCTTTTGGCAGTGGGAATCCTGAGCTCATGCTCCGGAGCTTCTGGTGATGAAGAAAATCTTGAAGCAGATAAAAGCGGTGAAGGAAGTAACCTAGGGCAGGACGACGCTGCCGAAGGTAACGGACAAGAAAACTTCGCCAACACCGAAAGTTCCGGTGGTGACAGCGCGGAAATCAACAGTGACACAGGCGACGGGGCCGGAGAAACTGCGGCCGCTAACGCGGCACCCGCTCAGGGTGGCAACACCTTGGCTGCTGGTAACAATGCCATGTTTGATAACGCAGGTGGAGCACCGGCGAACCCTGCTGCACCTGTCAACAATGCCCCTCCAACAAACTCTACGGCCCTAACTAATGCGCCGGCCAATGCCGCATTGAATGCCGCTGCAGCGCAAGCAGCGCCAGTTAACAATACCAGCAGTCTGCCTGCTGCCGCATCTGTACCTGCTAATGCAGCCGCACTAACGCAAGCCGCCCCCGCTACAATGGCGGCTGCTGCGCCCACAGCAAGCCCAGCGCCCACAGGCCTAACTCCTAAACAAGATGGACGCGTTCGTTATGTTAAAAAAGGTGGTTTACAAGTCGTAAATGCGCCGAATGGAAGCCCCGTTGCCAGCTTAGAGCAAGGTGATCACCCAGTGACCTGGGAAGAGAATGGCTGGCTGAAGATTGCCGATGGTATGTACTTACCCGTGGACGGGCTTTCACAAAAAGGCGTGGGTCGCGTCAAGAGCACAAGGAACTGGACTAACTGAGTCGAGTTTGGTCGCCGAGGAATCAGAACATCATCCTAAAACCAATATTTGTGTACCAGCTCGACCTTGCTTCGTCGCTAGAACGATCTGAGAAACTGATCGGAACTGAACCAAGGTAGTTTGTGTTTTTACGAATTATTTGCATACCAAAATGGCTACTCAGGGCAACATCAACTCCGAAAAGCACATTTCCGGTTAAGGACCCGCCCTCCGAAAAGCGCTCCCCCATATGTCGCCTGTGCCATCTTGTGTAGCCAAGCCCTGACCCGGCGAGCGGCGTCACCATACTAAAGTTATATAAACGGACCATTAAATCTGCCTCAGGCCCATATTGGGTCGCGAAATAACTTCCGGAATTGAGCTGGTAATAAAAGTATGTTGCTTCCAAACCAACATATCTTACCCAATAGTAGCCCGCTGTAGCCTGGCCTGACACATAGTCCGCATTGGCGCCAAACCCACCATTAAACATCCAACGCCCTGGGCTGTCTGATTCAACTCTGGACTGACTGTCCAAAACCCGTGCCTCTGTTTCAGAGTTTGAGTTCGTGTCGTCAGGAACAACGACAATCTGATCGGCTTCTTCTGGCAATTGGGGCACTTCTTCATTGCTCGATGAAGTCGACTGGGCAAACAAGTGAGCCTCACCCAGCCATCCAATGGCAGCAATCAAAGCATATAGTCGACCAAACTTAGTCATTTCAGTCCCTGATGCTACTTACTGAATGTAACGACTTTTTGCGATATCCGGCCAAAAATACTATGGCCTTTGTGATCAAACATCTCGATGGCAATTCGGTCGCCAGCCTTCATAAACGGAGTGCTGATGCTACCGGAATCTATCTTCTCGATCATACGCTTTTCTGCCAAGCACGATGAGCCGCGCGCACGGTCTTCGTTAGAAACAGTGCCACTGCCCAGTATCGTCCCAGCAGTGAAAGCTCGAGTCTTGCAAATATGCTCAATCAGATCGAAAAATGAAAAATGCATCTCTGGGCCGGCATTTGGATCACCGAATTTCTCGCCGTTATATTCTGTTACAAGTGGTAAATGCACGCGACCATCATGCCAATCGCTACCCAACTCATCCGGAGTCACGGCAATGGGCGAAAAGGCCGTTGCTGGTTTCGACCCAAAGAATCCAAAACCTTTTTCCAGTTCCGCTGGGATCAAGTTGCGCAAGGAAACATCGTTTGCCAGCATGATTAGCCGCACATATTTGGCTGCCTCAGTTTTCCGAGTTCCCTGAGGCGTATCGGCTAAGATCACACAGACCTCAGACTCGAAGTCCAGTCCCCAAGCTGGATCGGCCAATTTAATGTCGTCTGTTGCACTGAGAAATACCCCTGAACCACCTTGGTAAACTAATGGATCAGTTCGAAGTGTTTCAGGAGGATTGGCATTGCGCGCCTTACGCACCAACACGATGTGGTTAATGTAAGCCGAACCATCTACCCACTCATATGCCCTAGGTAAGGGCGCCATAAACTGGACGGCATCACAACGTCCGGTGACAACTTCACGACGCTCCAACCTATCAAAACACTGGCGTAAAGCTGGCTCTAAAAGATCCCATCTATCTAGAGCTGCTTGTAAATTAGGAGCAATGTCAGAGGCATCGGTGTAATGGGAAAGATCCCGACTTACGACAACAAGTCGTCCATCGCGACTGCCATCGTGCAAGGTAGCAAGTTTCATAACGACTCCAAGGCTTAAAATTACAGCCCGGTGAGTCTCTTGAGTGATCGGATTTCATCCGAGCTTAGCTGTCTATACTCACCTGGGCTCAGGTCTTCAGGTAACCGCACTTCTCCATATGAAACACGAATCAGCCGCACGACTTTATGGTTAAAGTGCTCAAAAAGTCGTCGTACTAATCGGTTTCGCCCCTCAAATACGGTGATTGCATACCAACTACCGCGGGAACCACCCAGGTTTTTGCCGTGAGCGTACCTCAGTTCAGTCTTGCCACTCGGACCGTCTTCGAGATCGACTCCCCGGACTATAGCGTGTTCCTCTTCCGGAGTCAGCCGCCCGGTAATCAAAACATGATATTGTCGAGGGACTTTAAATTTTGGATGAGTTAGGCGATTTGCCAACTCTCCATCATTGGTTAGGAGAAGCAGGCCTTCTGTCCGAAAATCAAGTCTGCCCACAGGCGCTACTAAGAATGGCAACTTCTTAAGCCGTGGCAAGTCATATATCGTCGTGCGCTGAAAGCCATCGTTTCTAGCAGTCAACACTTCGTCAGGCTTGTTGAGCATCCAGTACACCCTGGGAGGTAGGGCAGCCTCAACAAGTTTGCCATCAACCGTGATCTGGTCGTTATTGGGGTCAATTTTTCGGCCAAGTTCAGTTACGGTCTCGCCGTTAATTGCAACTCGCCCCTCACGTATCCAAGCTTCCGCCTCCCGGCGAGAGGCTATCCCCAGCTGGGACAACCATTTCTGAATTCTCATTGGCTCCATCGACTACCCCGGCGACTAACTCATCCTCGTTACCCTGGTCGTCTTCTCCCCCAAGGGTCGTCGCCAGATCGTCCCCCTCATACTCGGCACGAGTGTTATCTGCAATATATTCTTCAACATCGACCAAATCGTCAGCGCTTCCCCCTTCGATTCTGGCCATTGCACCTTGAACCATTTCTCGCGAGGGCTGAAAGGACTCGAGAGACGGCAAGTCCTTAATACTACTTAAATTAAACACAGTCAGGAATTGGTCGGTGGTGCCAAAGAGCATGGGACGCCCAACTATTTCCTTACGTCCCACACACTTGATTAGGTCTCGTTCCAGAAGAGTCTTGAAAATGCTGCCTGCATCTACCCCCCTGATAAACTCAACCTCTGCCCTCGTTACGGGCTGGCGGTATGCAATAATTGCTAAAGTTTCCAGAGCAGCCCGACTGATCGGCCTTGGGCGAGAAGCGAACATCCGCTCCATAATGGCGCCAGCGGACTCCGAAGTTTGAAATTGATACCCCATGCGCTTTAGATAGTGGAGACGAAAGCCACCACACCGGTCTTCGTACTGAGAAACCAACTGATCTAAAGTGATTTGAATATCTGCTTCTGCGACAGTTGGATCACCTAATATTTCCAGAACTTCTGAGGCTTTGAGTGGCTTTTGCGAGGCAAATATAATGGCCTCAACTTTAGCCTCCAGACGCATCGAAGCAAGTTGTCTCTCTTTTGGGGGACTCAGCGTCGCGTTATCACCAGCTAGCTCCTCGTCTAAGCTTTCATAATGCTCAAACTCGGTGACCTCGGCGCTATCTGTATCTTCAGAATGGCTCATAAGCTACTGTCCAGCTCCGCTATAGGCTCCACTAAACCCACAGATGGGGACAACGGTAATACAGATTCATCGCAATCCATGCGGTACATCCAAACCGGCCCCATCAACTCGCTCTGATAAACTTGAATGCGCTTCATTTTTGAGAGCTCCAGCATAGCCATGAGATGTACCACAAGCTCATCGCGAGACTGAAGACGGTTATAGATCCCCTGGAATAGGGCGAATCGAGCCTGCTCAATCTCTCGCGCCAGCTTCTCAATGGTGTCCTCAACGGTAATCCTATGCAACTTAGCAGTATGCTTAGACTTACGTCGCTCAGAAAGTCCTCTCAGCATTTGCTCGTAAAGGACAACCAATGTAGGTGCATCGCCCTGTAGGGGGGCTTCAATGTGCTCGTAAAGAGGAGCCAGGCGCTGCCACTCATTGTTAGGCTGAATCTCAACCCCCATTTGCGGCATCTGGCTAAAATGGTCTGCTGCATTGCGGAACATTTCATACTGCAGCAAACGCTCCTGTAGAGATTTAACAGGGTCGTCCTGATCACCTTCGGTGTCTTCAGCTACCTTTTCGTCCCCTGGCAGTAGCATACGCGTCTTGATCTCAATCAAGGTCGCTGCCATCTCAATAAATTCGCCCGCTTGCTGCAAATCCGAAAACTGCATTAGACGAAGAAACCCGAGGTATTCTTGCGTCAAAAGTAGGACATCGATGGCAAAAATATCAATTTCATGCACTCGAATTAGGTGCAAGAGCAGGTCAAGAGGACCCTCGAATTGATTTGTTTTTACAAAATACTCTGAGCTCATCGATTGCCTATAAGTCGGCTACCCAGTGGCTGCAAATGTTGGACTTTCTTTCGGACTTTACGTTATACCGTGGAGCTCAACACCGGCCAAGCCATTTCGCCGGGAAAATCTCCTTTTACTTTAATTGTCAGCAAGCAGAAAAAACATGATTCAAAGCCCCCAATGGAAGCTGCTCGGCGGCGAGATCGACGACAATAAGTCAATTGACTACCTGCCGATCGAAGCCCTCCGAGGACAGGGGGCCACTGGTTTTTTTTGCGGTGTTTCGTCTGTGCGTACCTTCAGATCTAGCGGTACCACAGACAAAGACAGGTCGACGTCACTTTTCTCCAGAGAGGGCTTGGAACTCTATAGGGAGCGAAGTTTAGCTCAATTTTCTTATGTTCTTGATCAAGTTCTGCCGCCTCAAGGTGATGCATCCCGACTTGGGCTCAGCCTCATACCCGATAGCGATGCCTGGCCAGACAGCAGTTTGGCACAGATGTTGACCTGGATTTCGGAAGCATTTGAGTTGAAGTTCGTTTCGGAAGCCGAACTAAAGTCTGCCATTTCATCCAATAAAAATAGACGGTTGTGGATCTTTGGGACGGCGTTTCATTGGGTTAATGCCTTGGACAGCGGTGCTACTCAGCTGTTACCTCCCGGGTCGGTGATATTTGAGACCGGCGGTACAAAAGGTCGTAGTCGTGAGATCAAACGAGAAGACCTATACCTAGAGTTGTCTGAGGCCTTTGGCATTCCTTCAGAGGCTATAGTTAGCGAATATGGGATGTGTGAACTTGCATGCCAAGCTTATGACTTTGTGCCCCACGGCCAGAAACTAGATTTAGAACTTCGGCGGTTTAGGTTTTACCATGATGTCGAGCTAGCAGTACTTGACCGGCCAGGATCAGCTAGATCTCATGGTCGGGGCGGCCTTATGGTAAGGGACCCCGCTCGGGTGGATTATCCATGGTTCGTCAGAACTGAAGACTTGGCCGAAATTAGCGACGGATCCTTTAAGTTGCTTGGACGAACCCCCAAGGCTCCGCTTAAGGGGTGTTCGTTAGGTGCGGAGAAAGTCCTTGGCAACGATCAGCGGGTCAACGGCCCCACACATGACCGCAGTATCTGCACAGATAGCCCCTCAGGTCTTTGCCCTAATTTGATTGACCAGCGCATCAAACTTATCGCCGATTTTCTGAATGATTTTTTAGTATCGGAGAGGGCACTCGCAACTTTTGCGGCCGAGTTGGGTTCTACCAAAGCAGCTGCATCAGCCCTTGCAGACGTCAAATCGGGGATTCCGGATAGTCGAAGCCGTTGGGATTCCGCAATTTCAGCGGCACTTGGACGAAATAGGAATCAGGCAGCCAAGTGGCTGTTCATATTGCCCGAAAATCACTCACTAGTTGGGTTGTATCCATTAAGTATAGCCTATGCAGCAGGGCTGGCTGTTTCTGTTAGATTACCCAAAGCTTTTGAGCAGTCAGGCAGCCTGATTTCAGTATTCTTGAGCGAGGTCAAAAAACTTGCTGGTGCCGTAATTGATGTGCTGCCATCTCATTGGCGTATCGGCGACCACACCGAAATGCCGCCAGTTGATGCCATTTTATGTTACGGGTCTTCTGAAACTGTCAAAAAAATTCAGAGCTTTACCAACCTCCCGGTGCGTGGATTTGGACATCGCATTCCAGTTACGGTAGTCCCAATCAACGAAATAAGGGATAGTTCGGACAAAATCGCTGCTGACTGCCTCTCACTTGGGCAGCTTGGCTGCATGTCGTCTAGGGCGATTTTCGTCGTCCACGATGGTACCGAGCCTTGTTCCCTAGATGACCTGCTTGGATCGCTACAATTAAGTGGCCGGGAATTTTGGGCCACCCCAATTCCTTGGCAAAAACTTGTAAGTCTTGATGCTGAAGCTTTTCGCTACACCACGCTTGGGGCCAAGATTAGGCTTCCAGACAGTGCCGCCTCACCGCTTGTGTGCTGGAGTGAAATGAAACCAAGTCCTAAGTTCGGTGAGTTTGACGCTCTATTGTCGCGCACCCAATTTTGTTTGCCGGTCGTATCATGTGCGGCAAAAGATCTTCAAAGCTTTGTCCTGAGTCTATCTAAGCATCTGAAATATATGGAAAATATCGGAACAATCACTGTTCCTCATAACCAAGTATCAGAAATTGGTGACGCTCTTTCTCGCCATGGATTACCAGGGGCAAGCATCAGAGGCTTGGGCCAAGCTAACGCTCCCAAATGGGACGGATATCATGAGGGATTGTCGCTTTTTGATCTGCAGGATTACCGGTTGATTCTTTAGGCGTCCACTTCGTGATATCTTAAAAGAAAGTCCACACATTACCGCTTTGCGCTTGGCCTTCAGAGGGGTCATGCGACCGTAAATTGCAGACCAGATGTCCTTAGCCACCGCCTATTGATAAGGTTTCCTGGCATGACTCATGGGGTTACGCAACTGGATCCTTTTGGATTGGAACAACTGCGCACCTTGGCCTATGCCTACTACGAGCGGTTTTTGCCACATTTTTTAAATCAACCTGAAGGGTCAATGGTCGAACCAGCAACCATTGAATTTTCGAATCGCATGAAGCAAAAACTTGGTCTCGCCTTTCTTTTTGAGCATAAGATCCGGTTAAATTTGCCTTATTTCCGATCAGACCCAAGCTTATTACCATACACTCTATTTCATGAAATGACCCACTTGTGGCTTTATGACTGCCTGCTTGACCCTGGTCATACCCATCGATTTTACAAAAAAATGAGAGAGTTTGATGGTACGGGTCTGCCAGTGGATCCTGATGTCCATGTTCATAGTCGCGTGGCTGCCGAGGGCAAGTTCGTGTATAGTTGCCCTAATTGCAAGAATCGATGGTACTTGCGTGACCAGTTAAAATATTCAATTTACTGTGGTCACTGCTTTGATAGAGAAGGAATCGAATATTTTGCTGAAGGCTTGAGGGTTCCGGCCCGCCATGAAGGATCTGCGACAGATACTAATACTGCTGCGTAGAGCTTCATCTGGATCATGCTCCAACGAGAGGACCAAACAGTTGTCATTACTGCGTCAACATATAAAAACGACCGTTCTCGCGGGTATTGCCCTGCTTCAGGCTTCGACCTCCACGGCCCAAGTCAGCTTCGTCGACCAAGCACAAATGTTCACGAAGGTGCCTTTTATATCGCCGTCCAACTTTGCGGACTCAGTGCTTGCCGATCAACGCAAGGCTGGCGCAATAAGGACCTTTTGCACAGAAGTTCGCAAGTATTTTCGCAAATACAAATGGCCCGACGATCCGTGTGGTAACGTCCGCTGGCAGGCGGAACTGCACACTAAGTCTGGACATCCGCTGATTTACGCCGAATTCGGTAGCGGGCAGGAAACAACGCTGCTTTTGGGTGGAGTGCACTCAGACGAATTGACGCCCATCCATCTTGCCTTCAGATTTGCCAGATATCTCAATGACAACAGTGGCTTGCTCGGGACCAATGCGCACGTGATCTTGGCGCCCCTTGTAAATCCAGATGGATTCATGAGAACTCGGCCAACGCGAACTAATTTGAACGGCATCGATCTCAATCGAAACTTCTTCACTGCTGACTGGTACGATAAAGCAAGGAGAGTGTGGCAAGTTGACCGCAAACGAGTCCTTGCTCACTTCCCTGGGTACTTTCCCAACTCTGAGGTTGAAACAATTTTCCAGATTCAGCTCATTGACCGTTTCCGCCCTGATAAGATTCTTTCCGTCCACGCTCCACTTGGTTTTTTGGATTATGACGGTCCAGGATCGGGAATCTTAAGGCCTCTAACCTCGACTGAACGCAAAGCCAAACGATTGGTTAAGGCAATCTCAGAGAGCTCCCAAAACTACAAGGTTGTTGACTATACATTTTACCCGGGCTCTCTAGGAAACTATGCAGGTAACGAGCGGCACATCCCAACCGTAACCTTGGAACTTCAAACTACTCAGCCACAGATGGTAGACGCATATTGGCGCCAATTTCAGCCAGGCATTACTCAGGCCGTGCAGTATCCATTCGCGAGACTACCGCAACTCGAGGGCCAAGAAGAGGCAGGGAACGCCACCTCGTTCTCTGATCAGTATACCTACGTTGCCAAAAACCCGGGCACACCGGATTAACGCGTCAGGTAGTCTCACTAGATTTTTCGAATGGATAAAGGCTCTGGGCACGTACTATCAGATTTGGCTGGTGCGCCAAGTCTTAACCAGAAATCCCAGGGGTGTTCACCTTTCTCTAAGCCAGATACTTCGAAATACATCCCGTTTCGGCCTGGAGCATCAACTCCTTCTCCACTCCACCCCATAGTATCTCTGACGGAACTCACATCTTCGACAAAAAATGGGAAAAATCCTTTCTCAACTAGTGAGCGCTCGATCCCAATATCCATAGCTAGAATTTGTCCCATCAGATCTATTGTGTATCTATACATACAGGTCTCACCTCGGCAGAATCTGAGTCCAACTTCGGCCAAGTTTTTTGTCCCGAGTTTGATTAAATGAGGGTCAAGCCTTGGCATTAAAACCTCTGCTTTGCCTAACTTTGCGGTAGTCGAGGATTTCCAACTGTAAAGAATACCGCTGCCGTAATGCAGATATTTATTCGCATCCACAGGTAAATTTAGAAGCATTGGGATATGACCAGAATCCAGGAAAAACCCAACATCGGTCGCTAAGCTCATTTTAATTTTTAAGAATAAGACCCTAAGAAAAAATGAAACTCGCGCCAAACTTGCTACGGGCCCGATCCTTTTCTCCTCCAATTTTGACTCTATGTGTCGTGAGTCAAAATGCATGGTGAAAAAATGCTTGGCATCGGCCCGAATGAGCATTCGGGAGTCACTGGCGATTTCCTCCCATATTCCATCCTTGCGCCTGAATTTTATGGTATCGAACAACATGTAATTGGCTGTGTTGAACTTATAAACATACCGCTCACTTTGAAGCTGCGCCTGGGTCTCATCATAAGCCACGGTAATCTTGGATTCTTGGTTAGTGCCGTGACCCAAATCATCGCAAAATGCAAGGTAGGCAAAGGTCTGGCTGCGATCTCGCTGGATTTCGAAGATTTGATTGGCCTTACAAGGCCCAGACTGATTTGGATTAGTAGCTTTAGCGCCAAAATCTTCAACTTTAAAAGTAACTAGGTCTTGCCCCTTAATGGAACTCCTTATATTGCTGTTTTCATTATCAAAAACCAACCTTCCGCGGTCGTCGACTGAGTCAATTTGGAATGGGATCTCCAGCCATTTTTGGCCCATTCCCGCAGGCTTTGCAGCAAACAGGCGCAAAGCCTCCCGCTTGGCATTAACGTCATGAGGCAGTTGACCAATGAAGATTGCTCCGGGACAGGCAAGGACTTGGCTGCAGAACAAGGCTCCCAAAACCAAGAAGACCCTCGACAAATAAGTACTGCCAAGGCTATAGGAGCGCCGGAAGTTACGATATTCCTTCGCAATCATCATTCGAGGTCCCTACCAGTGGAGCACAAAAGCCATTCCGATCTTTTGCTAAAGCTTAACGACTTCGACTACCCGTGTCCGCAGCACCTCATAGCTCAAGAACCTATAGCAGATCGCAGTGCTTCTCGACTTCTGGTCAGATACCCAGACGGCTCCACCAAAGATTTGCATGTGTCTGATCTTACAACAGAACTATCTCCCAACTCCCTATTAATTTTCAATGAATCCAGAGTGTTCCCGAGTCGAGTTCTTGGTCAACTTGGTACCGGGGGGAGTATCGAAATTTTTCTTTTGAGAGAAATTTGTGACGCGGAATCTCCGACTAAAAGCGTGTGGGAAGCCCTCGGTCGGCCAATGAAAAAGTTGAAGCCAAATACTGTGGTTCACTTTAACCCAAATTTAACTGCCACTATTATGGCTCGCTACGATGACAATGCAGGCAACGGGCTAGTGAAACTCGCCTTTGACGTAAAGTCTAATGAATTTCATGATTGGCTTGAACGTTTTGGATACGTCCCGTTACCGCCGTACATCAAGAGAGTTAACCCCACACAGGCTGAAAATTCCCCTGATAAAGCAAGATATCAGACAGTATATGCTCGTGAGACAGGCTCAGTCGCGGCCCCAACCGCAGGCCTTCACTTCACCAGTGAGCTTTTGGAAAACCTAAAGAATCAGGGGGTCGAGCTGCGATTCGTCTCGCTGCATGTCGGGGCAGGAACCTTTTTACCCGTTAAAACGGAAAATATCGCTGATCATGTGATGCATTCCGAGCTGTATAAAGTTGGAGCCGAAACTGCAGCAGCCATAATTGCAGCAAAAAGAGACGGCAGAAAAGTCATTGCTGTCGGGACTACAACTTTTCGAAGCCTAGAGTCTCTTTACCAAATCGCTTCAGGAGATCCCGAAAAATTTACACAACTCGCGAATCATTGGCATTCGACTGACTTGTTCTTACGCCCCCAGAGTAATGGCGACACCTACACTCCATGGGTCATCGATGGACTTTTTACTAACTTCCATCAACCATGCTCCACTTTGTTTATGCTGATCTCAGCAATTATCGGGCTGGAAGCCGCCAAAGCGACATACGCAACGGCTGTATCTCGTGAATACCGCCTCTTTAGTTACGGTGACGCTAATTTATTATGGCTTTAGGAGCCTTTGCGCCGTTCTAAAATTTTTACCAATAATTGAAGATCTTCGAGCTGTTGACGAAGCGCTTTAATTTCTAAATCACGACCAGCAAGTACCGCTTCGAGGGTCTCTAGTTTGCTTTTAAACTTTTCAACTGTGCGCCGTTCGTTGTCAGAAATCTTCCGCAGCGTCGCCTCACAATAGGCAAGTAACGCCCTTGTATCCACTAAGGAGGCTTCTTGAGACAACAAGGGTCGAGTAAGTGACCCTGGAACTACCATTTCGCCAGCTCTCTGTGAACATTCAAACTCAGTCGACGCTTGTGGTGCGGTTGCTTTAAAGCCAATTTGACTTTGCTTTACAACTACCGGCTCTGAAACCAGAGGGACCTGTGGACGCTGAAAAGACAGCTTTGGATCCGCAACGCTATCACGTTGCATATCCGCCACCAAAGCCCTTTCCGGTGCCCGTCGCTCCACCAAAGTACTCTGCCTCTGGCCATTTGAGTTACCAGACACAGGAATAAAGTATTTTCCATCCTGGAGGATGGCGTGTAATTTACCGGTCTTGATACGACGCCGAATTGTCATATCAGACACTTTAAACGTACGTGCGTACTCGACGATTGATAGCCACTGTTCAGTCATCGAACATCCCCATTTCCTGCCTCTATGGATAGCCTGGACATCAAACTGATGCCAAAATCCATATGTTTAAGTTTACCAATCACCATCACCACTCAAAACCCCGTCAACTCATTGACAAATAGGCATTTCATGCCCACCCACTAGAACAAATCTTCGTTTTCCTTCAGATGATCCGGAATCCCAGGAAGAGCTGTCATGGCTGGCTTTTTAAGATAAAGGCGAGAATAAGCATCAAAACTTCTTACGACTTCTCTGACATAGCGACGTGTTTCAAAATATGGTATCGAATCGACAAACTCGTCAGCCGCACAATCACGGCAAGTTGCTAACCATTGGTTCACGGCGTGAGGACCTGCATTATAAGCCGCCGCTGCAAGGAATGGATTGTCCCCATAATAACGCAAAAGTCGATCCAAGTAATAAAGGCCGTAGCCAATGTTTATTTCTGGTTCTGTCACCTCTCGAATATCAAACTCCTCATCGTGCAAAAGAGTCGCAATCTTTAGCGCAGTATAGGGCATGAGCTGCATCAAACCCGTGGCTCCGACAGGTGAGCGTGCCTCTTTATTGTAGAGGCTCTCTGATCGCATAATACTCAAAACGAGGAACGGACTTAGCTCCATATGATTTGCCATTGGCACAACGATTCGCTCATACGCTAACGGATAATAGACCTTCCACTCATCCTCAAACTGCGACTGACTTAGAATCAATTCATCCCAGCTTGATGGAATCTTTCTCAAACCAGTAAAAGTGGTATAGCGGATATTTCGAGAAGGTCGGTAATCATCAAGCTCACCTGAAAGTTTCGTAATTGCTGCAAAAGCGCCAATTTTGTCAAATCCAGCCCATTTAAGTTTACTAAGTTGAGCCGCAGCAGCATCTCTAAGACCGACATTGCGCAACTCAGCAATTAATTTCAAATCTGGGCGCACTTCGGAGTTGTTGTTTATACCAGCCCTAGCTGCCAACGACTTTGCTGCAAGGGAGATAGCAGTAGGGTGCTCCTCATCGTTTACCAGTGAGGCGCTGACACCGCTATCACCTTGGCCCTGCTTTGTCAGCTCTGGATGACGAATAGCAGCCATCGTGCCGTAGAATGAATTACCGTGAAACTTGAGAACTTCCGCAAAGAGTGCGCGCGCCTCGTCGTGACGACCAAGTTGCTCTAAGATGCGACCATGCCAGTATTTAATGATGTACTGCTGATCTCCCTCGCGAGGCGTCACATAACCAGGTCGATCGAGCATACTAAGTGCTTCCGAGTATTGCCTGCTACGGTATAAATTCCAAAACCGCATCCACCTGAGTGTGGGTGTGTCACGGCGATCTAAAGAAAGCCCATAATTCTCTGCTGCTGCACGAATTTCTCCGCTGTAACGCAAAGAGTCGCCTAAAAGCTCCTGTGCCCGGCTTCTGTGCAGATCTTTTGGTTTCTCGTACATAAAATCAGTAAGGACTCTGACGGCTTTGAGCGGCTGAAAAACACGTAGACTGACTTTTGCCAAATCCATAACAAAGCCAGGATATATTTTTGAATCTTTGACATCTTTTTCTTTGCTTACTAGTTCATCTAACTCTCTAAGCGCCAGGTCAAAAAGGCGGGAATCAGTGAAGAATTTTGCTCTCTCTTGACTGCTTTTAATTCTTACCAAACCGTTATTATCTACCGTGGGTCGAAGCTGAGCGGCCGCTATAAAATCACTCAAACCATTACCCAAGACCACATTCTTGCTTAGTCTCTGAAGAAGTTTGTCTGAAAAGTTATATCTACCATCTGTTGCAGGCCGACAGGTCGCGTCTTCTAGTTTACGGAAGGCCCAACGAGATTCTGGCGTCGCGGGATAATTAGCTGCCAAGCCCTCCAATAATTCAAAATTTACTGGCTTATCAGCCGTCTTTTCCTCTGCTTCATAGGCCATTTTTGCTAACACTTCTTGACGCCTGCTAAAAGTGTAGCGCTTGCTAAACTCACTGAAAGCTACGGCAAGTTGGTCAAAATCCCCGTCAGCATGATAACTCTCAATCAGAAGGCTTTGGACTCTCTTGTTCCAAGCATCGCCGAACTCATGGATTGATAAACTGCGTAATATATCGATCGTTTCTTTATACGATCCACCTCGAAACTTGGCCTCAGCTAGGTAGTACTCAATGATAGGGTGCAAAGAATCTTTTGCCGTCAAACCTAAATCAGCTGATGTCAGAAACTGCAGGGCAACGCGCGGGTTTTTGTCCATGTATTGGACCCCTAACGCCAGTGCCAGTAAGCGTTTCTCATATTCGTCTTTAGCCTGCGAGTAATTTGCATGCAAATCCACCGTAAATGAAAGCTGCCGAGCACGCTCTTGAGATCGCATCTTGTTGATAAAATCGAGCATCATCGCCTCTCGACCACTAGCTAGGACGGGCTGCGTCAAAAAAGCAGCCCCCGTAGCTAGCATCAAAATGAAGCGTCTTACCCTTACCAAAAGAGCCTCCGTTGGGTTGGAAATCAAACACGACCCCCCGGAGTCCCTTTCGTCACAAATGTAGGAAATCTTTAGCGGATTACCTGCGGAGCAAAAGTCATCAGCTAAAAGTTAAGACCGGTTGCCCGTCTTTGATATCCACCTTGAGAGCATGCTTACCCGTGGTCCGAGGTTTAAGCAGAAGATTCGCAATAGGATTTTCGAGCAATATTTCGATTTGTCTACGAAGCGGTCGTGCACCAAATCGGTTGTTATCAAAACTTTTCATCAAGTACTGTGTGATGGCGGGTGATAGCTGTAAGTCAATCTCGAGCCTAGCCGTTCGTTTCTGCAAATCCTTCAACTGCAAACTTAATATCTGCTGCAACTCATTAAACCCCAACTTTTCAAACACAATAATTTCATCGAGTCGATTTATAAACTCTGGACGCAAAAACTGCCGAACTCCATCCATTATCGCTGCATTATGCTCCGCTGCGCTTGGTGTGTTGGCTTGAGCACCTATTCCAACCGGTCGACGATCTTCAGAGATCACCTCTGATCCTAAGTTGGAAGTTCCTACAATAATACAATTACGGAAGCTAACTTTGTTTCCCTCAGCGTCTGTAAGCCAGCCTTCATCAAGAACCTGCAAAAGGATGTTGTAGACATCTGGGTGAGCTTTTTCAAATTCGTCGAAAAGCACTATCGAGTAAGGTTGACGCCGAACCTTTTCCGTTAATTGTCCACCTTCTCCATATCCAACATAGCCTGGAGGAGCTCCAATTAACTTTGAAACCGCATGCTTTTCCATAAACTCCGACATATCGAATCGGATAATTTTAGACTCGTCATCTAACAAGATCGAAGCCAAGGCCTTTACTAATTCCGTCTTACCTACCCCAGTAGGACCCAAAAAGAGAAAGGATGCTACTGGTCTAGTGCTACCGCGTATGCCTGCGCGATTGCGTCTCACAGCGTTTGCCACCGCAGAGACTGCCAGAGATTGACCTATGACCCGTTCAGATAGCATCGCTTCTAAGCGGTCTAGTTTGTGGGCCTCATCTTCCAGAACTTTATGCGCTGGAATACCCGTGGCTCTTGCTATAACTGACGCGACATCAGAAGCATCTACTTTAGTCTCTGACTCCGAATAAATTTTCTGGTGCTTTTCTCGAGCGATCTTTAGCTCGTCTTCTAGTTGCGAGAGTTGCATCTGAAAATCAGCCATTTTTTCGAAATCTCTTTGATCAAATGACTGTGTTTTCTTTTCGGAAAGTGCTTGTTTTTTTGCCTCTAATTTTCTCAATTCGGGGGCAATGGTAACTAACTGAAGACGCTTGGCTGCGCCAGCTTCGTCGATAAGATCTATTGCCTTGTCTGGTAGAAATCTCTCTGTCAGATATCGGTCTGAAAGTTCTACAGCAGCCTTTATGGCGGCCTCGGTGTATTCAACCTTATGATGAGATTCATAGCGAGACTTCAGCCCTTCAACGATCCTACACGTTTCTACAACACTTGGCTGTTCCACTCTCACAGGTTGGAATCGACGCTCCAAAGCTTTATCTGACTGTATATACTGTTTGAACTCCTTGAGCGTTGTCGCTCCGATGCACTGTAACTGTCCTCGCGCCAACACCGGCTTAAGCATATTGGAGGCGTCAAGTCCTCCTCCTGATCTACCCGCCCCGACGACTGTATGTAGCTCGTCGATGAAAAGTATTGTTTCACCGTGAGAATCAACAATTTCGTCTATCACCTTTTTCAGACGCTCTTCAAATTCACCCTGCATCTTTGCGCCAGCAATTAGCGCACTTATTTCAAGCGACACCACTTTTTTACCAAGCAAATAATCCGGCACTTTGGCTTCAACTATTGCCTGAGCCAGACCCTCTACGATCACTGTTTTGCCTACTCCTGGCTCACCGATTAATACTGGGTTGTTCTTCTTGCGCCGCGAGAGAATTTCAATAACCCGGTTAATTTCAGAGTCCCTACCTATCACGGGGTCAAGTTCTCGACGACGCGCAAGTGAAGTTAAATCAGAAGTATATTGATCTAGAGTATACTGCTGCGATTCGGATTCCTTTTTGCTTATCTTAGTCTGGCCTCTCAAAGTTAATAGGGCGCCTCTGCAAGACTCATAACTTAAACCCAATTGGTTAAGTAGTCGGGAGGCGCCAGGGACGGAGGTATCAAAGCAGCCAAGGAACAACGCACCAGTGGAAATATAAGTATCGGTCAGTTTTCGCCTCTCCTGATCGGCAGCCTTAAAAAGGTTATTAACTTCTTCCGAAATCTGGATACCTGCGGACTGGTGGGGAGGCAACTCCGGAAGAGACTGAGCGAGAGTTAATGCATAATCGGCAATCTCGCGCCTGATAAAGCCACTATCAAGTTTTTGCTCATCGAGAATTTTGAGTACCAATGAATCTTGCTGATCAAGCAAGGCCATTAAAATAAATTCGGCCGTTAATAGGCTTTTGCGGAGATTGGCCAACTCAACTAATGCGGCCTGAACAGCCTCCCCAACCTTTACAGTAGAGTTTCTGATGTACCGTTGCGGCATATTTAGGCCCGTGCTGCTGTCGCTTTTTCTCTCATTTGCTCGAAGAACAACATATCAATTAGAAGCAAGGATACTCCGACCGTGATACAACTATCGGCAAAATTGAAATTCGGGAAATCGTAGCGCCACCCAACTAAATTCCATCGAACATCAATCCAGTCGATTACATAACCGAATCGAATGCGATCAAGAAAATTGCCGATCGCACCCGAAAGTATCAAACTTAAAGAGAATATTGCTAATCGATGATGAACCGGCGTGGATCGCAAGTAGAGCAGGATGATTAGTACAGCAAGGCAAGTGACCATGTAGAAGAACGGCACTCTGATAGTATCTGGTAAATTAGAAAGCGCCCCCCAGGCTGCACCAAGATTTCGGACATAGTTGGTACTTAGTGACACAAAGCCATGAGAGCCGTCCGGAGCTCCATCGCTCCCATCACTCGACCAAATTGGGAATCTTTGTCCCCTATATGCTGACAAATTCTCAGAATCTGACCACACCATAAGTGTAGACTGCGCATGATACTTGGTAACCTGGTCTAGCCCAATACTGCCAACCACCATGATTAAGAGAAAAAGCAATGAACGCTTATGCGCTCTGGCAGCGAGAGGAGTTAACTTCGGAGTCGCCGTCACGAAAGGACCTCTTTTAGAATGGCTGTCTTAGCTGGTAACCTTCAGCAATCAGTGTAACAAAACGGTTTGTGGGCCGCTATCTTAAGGTTAAACAAGACATGATACCCATAGGCGTAATTTTTGATTTTGATGGAGTTCTGGCCGATAGTCTAGATTGTCATCTAAAGGCGTGGGTTGCCGCATCTCAAAAGGTCCTAGGTATCAGTATACCCCCGCCAACCGAATTAAGTGGCCACAGCACCAAGACGATAGCTCACATTATTTGCAAAAAATATGGACAACCAAATCTGGCTGGTTATTTGGCGCGAACCAAGGAAATTGCTATATCTGAGCGAGTAGAAGGGGTTGGGCTTTTCCCAGGGGTCAAGGATGTCGTTAATAGGCTGATGATCAGCTCAATGCCAATAGCCATTGGCAGCAATTCAAGTCGGATTTTTGTCACGAGCACTCTCAAAAGCAACGGTATTGAGGTTAGAAACGTAGTAACTGCATCCGACGTAAGCCGACCTAAACCAGCACCGGACATTTTTTGGGCGTGCAGCAATCTCATGAAGATTCCTAGGGAGCACAGACAGAAGATTTTGGTTTTTGAAGACAGTCCGCATGGCATTGAAGCTGCCGTCAGTGCTGATATGACTCCTATAGGAATCACTACTTCCGTTGATGCCGCATATCTAAATAGCTCGGGCGCCAGGAAAACATTTAGCTCGGTCGCCAGTGCTTTTGACTCCGGTTTATTTTCGGATATGAGCAACGCTCGTTAAGCAATTGCTATTTAGCTCGCCTTAGATTTTGCCTTTGATGCTTGCGGACAACAGCGCTTTCTAACAGCTGGTCAATAAGCTCACATGCACTGACCCCAGACTCCCGCCAAAGTAGAGGATACTGAGAAATCTCCGTAAATCCGGGGATTGTATTAACCTCATTGAAGTAGAATTTTCCCGAACTCTTTTCTAAGAAGAGATCTATTCGGGACATTCCATAGAGTTCAAGAGCCAAATAGACTTGTCGCGAAAGAGCCTGAGCTTCTTTCAATTGCACTTCTGTTAGTTTTGCGGGAACCACTACGGATGCTCCGTCGGCCTTTGTATATTTGGCATCGTAGGAGTAAAAATCGGCATGAGGGACAACTTCACCGGCAGTTGACAGTTTTGGCTCGTAGCCACCCAATGCCGCCACCTCAATTTCCCGGACATTCATCCCCTTCTCAACCAAAACTTTATCATCAAATCGTAGTGCGTGCTCGCAAGCAGCATAAAGGTCCTTCGGGCTTGTAACCTTAGTGACCCCAACAGAGCTGCCGAGTCGAGCGGGCTTTACAAATAGCGGCAGCCCCAGGGTTTCTATTGCTCTCGCGCAAATTGTGTCCTTGGAATTAGCCCAACTTTGAGCTCGAAAATCGATCCAGGGCACCACCGGTACCCCAGCAGAGGCTGCTAATTTTTTTGCCACAACCTTATCAATTCCAATCGCCGATCCAAGAGTGTCCGGCCCGACAAAGGCAAGTTCTTTTAACTCGAGCAATCCTTGGAGGGTACCATCTTCACCAAACGAACCATGAAGTATTGGGAACACGACCAAATTCTCAGAAAAGGCCGAAAAGTCGCCAATTGGTATTGGCCCACCCTGCTTAGTTATTGCTAAAGGACCGGATTTTAGAGCGAGTAATTCATCAATATTTTGGCGCCACCATGAACCATCTGAGGCTATTCCAATTGCGTGGACCCGATACTTGCCTCGATCAAGGTTATTTAATATGAAACGGGCACTCCTACAGGAGATTTCGTGCTCAGCTGACCTACCACCGTACAAAACAACGACGTCATACTTCAAATCCGGCACATTAACCCCCTTAGAACCGCTGATCCTAGGGTAGTATATATCACTAATCTACGCGGCGGAACCTGAGCCGTCTGCTATGGTGTCCGAGATAGATTTTTTTGAGCTAACACATAGAAATTGTACTTGCTCGTCACCACTTGCTTGCTGAGCATAATAGGCCCAGAGAGCGACTATTTCATCTCGAAGTAATGCTGTCTGGAACACTGGTACTGTGGTTTGTTGTAGGCCCCTCTGAAGCAATCGGTTAAAAACACCGGCTCTTAAGTTATTGGCGCCATTTATACTGTCTGAATGGAATACTATTGCACTGTTGTCTGAAAGATTTATCGATTTTAGTTGTGCATTTGAAGCTGGAATTGGCTCAACCCTATTTCCATCAACCCCTTGAGTGACGAATAGTGGATCTGGGAAACCGAAGTTCAATATGGTCAATTCACCACTTTTGTTATCAAGTACCCCCACTAAATAAAGTGCTTCCTCCTTGGGAACATTGAATTGTCCGAATAACACTGACGCCAACACTTCATTCACGATTTGAACTTCCTTTTCAGAAAAACTCGGAACCTCCCTCACAAATGCCGCTATCGATCGGATCGATGCTCGAATATTTGTTGCAACTATACGCGCAAGGAGATTGTCCACCTTGAGGTTACCAAGCGTAAAAATGCATCCAACTTCACCGCATTCGATGAAATCAACCCACCCAATTGGATGCCCGTCTACCGAACGCTGATAAGTCGCTATTTGCGTAGATTTGGCATGGGATACAGATTGATTGCCATCTAAACCATCCAAATAGTTTAAGAGCCGGGACTTTGATTTCTCGTCGATCATTTGAGAAAGTGTGGCTAGGCGACTCAAGGCGTTGTCTATTTGCCCGAACACCAGATGAGTTAAAGATTCTATCAATTCGTTTAGCGGATCTGCGAATACAGCCGTGATGAATCCAAGAGTCGCAGGCCCCGGTCGAATTTGGAACGTCAGACGCTGGTTACTTGGGTGTGCGCTAATTAGGTCTGAGACCTCACCGACCTCGACCTCAATTAACTTATGCTCGTGCCAAAGGACGGCCGTACTGCCTGAAGCAGGCACAAAAGCCGTAACCTGCGCCCTGCATTGGGTACCAATTAACTCCACTGCCCGCGCAATTATTGCCTTCTGATCCGAACACTCTGAAAGCTCTGCGATAACTCGATTGGACGTGCGAGCCCGTAATTGCTGCTCGGCAAGTGAATATGCCATTCCCCTAAACTCGCCGGCGATCGCGGCCAACTCATGGCCGTCATCATGAAGCGCTGGATCACGAATCTTGCCTTTCCCGATTCCACGCGTCTCCTCTAGCACTTGCTGCAGACCATTGAACTGCCGGCGAAGTCCCCCGAGAATAAGCAAAGGACCTGCTACAGTGATGAAAGTGAGAGCCGTTAATACTAACCAAAAACTGCGCCACCATTGCCTGTATAAATATTCGTGAGGGATCAAAATCACCAATCTCGCCCAAGATCGGGGACCAAATTTATCTGACTTCACGCTGATCGATGAAACCTTGTGAAAACGGGAAACATAGCTTTCGCCTTCGACTAGCAAGTCCTCACGACCGGTTTCAACTCTCGAAACCGCTGCAAGCACTAGTGCTGGGTCTGCGCGCCTTCCCTCGGCGAAGCGCTGATCCAAAACAAGCACTGGTGGGTCAGCCATATTTACCTCGGGTAAAATTGCGAGAATCAATGGAACCCCGGGCTGGACCACCAAACCAACCTTTTGTGCCCAGTGTTGTAATGAAACCTCAACAACCCTATCTGGGCTACGCTGGGATTGTTCATGTAGAAAGAAACCTGGCGCACCGTTGCGAAGTCGAACGAAAGATTTACTTTCGCGAATACCTGGTCCTTGACTAGTGACAAATGCTACTACAGGTCCAGAGTCTCCTTGGATGTAGTCAGTGGTATAGAATTTAAGTAAGGGAGTTTTCTCTGTTGGCTGGGATTTGGCTATCACAGCCGCAGCACTTAAAGATCTGACCTGACCAACCAAAGACCGAATCTCGGATTCAAGATCCTGACCAAGTGAATCAACCAAATGCTGACTAGAAGACACAGCTTCAAACAGCTCATGTCGTCGAAGCAAATAAAGGCCGATCGCAGATACCACTAGGCACGGCAGGACGACGCCCCATGCGTAACGACGGATTATAGGCGAAGTCATTGGCGCAAATTTTACAGAACTTCGGTCCAACGTGAATTGCCCCTAAATCTCTTTCCGACCGGCCGTGGCCTATATCGTTGTCGGACAAAACAGGTTGAGACATTAGGATCAAAGTCGGCCGCAAATTCTGAGCACACACAACCGAATAAAACAGGCAACTACTTGTAATTCTTATAGCTTTTTTCTTCTCTCAAAGCAGATCCACAGGCTTTGTTAATTCGCGACTTAATTGCAGCCCTCTCATCGTTGATGAGATAAACAGACCTCGCAAGTTCTATAAACTCTGAATCAAAAGCCTTCTCTGCCTCTTTCACTCGGATTGCATCTTCGATGTCCCATAGCCGCTGGTTGACGCGCTCTAAGTCATCTACCCCCGGTTGCGTTAGTGAGATTGCATGCTTTCCACAAACTGCGACTAGGGCTTGCAGCTCAGTCTTCACGTTCATTAATTTGGTGGGATCACTAATTTTTCGCTCTTTAATGCGAAGAATCGTTATTTTATCTATTAATTCGCCCACCGATACCGGGACCACTAACTCGCCCATCTGATCAACTCCGGCAAGTTGTAAAAATTTAAGCCTAAATCTAGATGTTCTTGATATACTGAGAAAAATATCGTTGCCAGTAAAAAAGGCGATTTGAAGTGAAACCGAAATTGCGGATCATAAGACCATCGAGCCGTGAGATGAAAGATCTCCTTACGACCCGTATTCCGAGACTTCAAAGTCGCGGCTTTGAGGTTCTTTACGACGAGCTCCCGGTCGATGCCGAGTGGACGTACAGCGCTGCCTCAGCCGAAATCAGAGCTTCGGCACTAACTTTAGCCCTTAAAGAAACTGCTTCTGATTTCGTCTTGTGTGCAAGGGGTGGGTACGGTGCAAGTGACCTCTTGCCCTTACTTCCGTGGCCGGAGCTAGGACGGGTCCGCCCCAAACTGGTTGTAGGTTTTTCTGACATTTCTGCGATTCATTCCGCCCTTTATAGCAGACTCGGTTGGTTCGGATTGCACGGCCCGATGCCAGCAACCGTGCTTTGGGAAGAAGGTGAAAACGCAAGTGCCTATGACATCGACGCTCTATGCACAAATTTAACTCATTGGAAGCAGGGTCGCTCGAGCGGTTCAATCCCGTTAAAGCGAATCGGTCATGGGTCAGAAT
Source organism: bacterium (assembly GCA_900299215.1). Lineage (GTDB taxonomy): Bacteria > Bdellovibrionota_B > Oligoflexia > Oligoflexales > CAIYRB01 > CAIYRB01. The sequence goes on from OMIY01000451.1 coordinate 33,894, forward strand.
CGCGCATCTTAGGTAAGTTGTTTGGCGGATGCTTTACAGTGATAACCAATCTTATAGGCACACCATTCTTCCCCAAGTCACTGGCCGATCATATTATTTTCATCGAAGACACCGACGAACACCCCGCTCGTCTAATGCGAGCACTGAATCAGTGGGTTCAAAGCGGTGCCTTCCTCGGTGCCAGAGCACTGATTATTGGACACCTCCGCAATCTTGGGCCACAAATTCCAGACTGTGCTGAATTTGTGTTGGAGCAATTTGCCAAGCGTCTGGACATACCGGTTTTCCACAGCCCACTGTTTGGACACACTCAGCCCAACTACCCACTAATGATTGGAGCCGACGCCATCATTGAGTCGGATAGATTATCCTGGGAAGCAAGCACCCAATTACAACCATTAGCGACCTCAAGGAGTGCCTTCACATGACACTTAATAGTGGCTCCAGCATTTATTTCCTTGGCATCGGAGGTACCGGCATGGCTTCTGTTGCTGGTCTTTGCGCAGAAGCGGGGTACAGAGTGTTTGGCAGTGATGCTGGCGTATACCCACCAATGTCAACGATGCTTGCCGACCTCAAAATCCCAGTTAAAACGCCCTTGAGTCCTGAGAATGTCAAAGATTTAAGCGCTGATTTGGTTGTCATTGCAAATGTGCTGTCTCGAGGCAATCCAGAACTAGAGGCTGTATTAGCAAAAGGGCTCCCAACCACCAGTTTCCCACAACTTCTGGGCGACTTATTTCTCCGACAACGCACGACATGTGTAGTTGCAGGCACTCACGGTAAGACTACAACAACTTCACTACTCAGCCACGTACTGAACGAGTTGGGAGAGGATCCTAGCTTCGTCATCGGAGGAATTCCAAGAAACTTTCCTCGCAGCTTCCGGCTGGGCAAAAGCCCTCTGTTCGTAATAGAGGGAGACGAATATGACACAGCATATTTCGACAAAGGACCAAAGTTTTTACACTATCATCCAACTCACCTGATTCTGAACAACCTTGAATTCGACCATGCTGATATCTATCCAAATTTAGAGGCGATAACCTCACAATTTGTGAAATTAGCAAAGCTCGTTAGTGACCCGAGGTGCATCATCGCAAACGTCGATGATGAGGGAATCAGAAATGTAATTAAGCAGGCGGGAGTCTCAGACAAGGTTACCCGGGTGTCTACTTTGGGAATCACCGCGGGAGCTCAAGTTAAAGTTGGAAGACATTCCGCTGTTCCAGACGGGGCCGGTGGCCAGGTATGGACCGCAACATTAGAAACAAATGCACTCGGAAACTTTGAAGTAAAGACCCAGCTTTCTGGGCGCCACAATCTCGCAAATATCGCCCAAGTTGTCGGCTGTCTGATAAGCCTTCAGCAACGCGGAGACCTAAAGAATCAATTGAGTGGAAGCCGTATAGCATCCGCAATTCGGTCATTTCTGAACGTTCAACGCCGCCTCGACCTACTCGCCAGTGTTGGTGGCATTGATATTTATGAAGATTTCGCACACCATCCCACTGCTGTAAGACTTGTTATCGAGGGCTTTCGAGCAGTCTATCCCCAGAAGCGCTTGGTAATCGCATTTGAACCTCGGAGCGCAAGTCAGAGGAGAAACGTATTCCAGCAAGCGTTTGCCGAAGCACTGAGTTTAGCCGATCGCGTCTTTATCGGGGAGTGCATGCAAGATCAGCGTATTCCCCCCGAACAAAGGATGAATACTGAACAATTGCAAAAGGCTATCGGAAGTAAGGCGGAGTGCTTTAGCACCAACCTTGACTTAGAAAAATCTTTAATGGCTGCGCTTACACCTGGTGATGCCGTAATTTTCATGTCCAGCGGCAGTTTTTCAGGGGTTCAGCACCGCTTGGCAGCTCACTTACAACAGGACAAGAAAAATGTACGCTTGCATTTCTAATAACTTAATAGCACAGTGCTAACTTAGTCGAGTACGCTGACTGATCGCAATTTTGTTAATTGCGGAAGCCCGCAGTAACCACTTAAAATCCCAAAGGAATCGGTTTTAGGAGAGGACCAAATGCTGTTGAAGAAAACGAAACATGCTCTTGCTGTCGCCACACTGGTGCTCGGGTTTGGCTCATTCGGCTGTACCGACGACGAGGCGAAACCTGAGGAACCTGTCCAGCCAGCCGCTCAAGCGGAAGTTGCAAAGCCAGAGCCAGCTGCTCCCGTGGAGTCTTTTGCTCCAAAGACCATTTACTTTGCGTTTGATGATTACAGTCTGAACGGTGATGCTCAAAGCAACCTTCAAGGCTTAGCTGAGCACCTGAAAAAAGCTCAGACCGCTGTTGTGCAGATCGAGGGTCACTGTGATGAACGCGGCTCTGTTGAGTACAACCTGGCTCTTGGCGAACGTCGTGCTCAGTCGGTTAAGAACTATTTAGTGCAACTTGGTGTTGAGGGTGGCCGCTTGTCTACCATCAGCTACGGTGAAGAAAAGCCTGCAGCTGACGGCCATGACGAAGCCGCTTGGGCAAAGAACCGTCGCGCCGAGTTCACGCTGACGAATCAGTAAGTGAAGCCAGGATCCAGTTTTCTACTGCGATCAAGCGAAGCCGGCTCGGCCATTTAAAGTGGCTGGCCGGTTTTTTAATGTACTAAGTGATAATGCGGACATGCTGTTGCAATTTCCGCATTACAAGGCTATTCTTGTTGTTTTATCGCCAAGTTGGCGGCCCCATTGGGGTTGCATTTATATGAAAGACTGGGCTCAGAACTTGGGCCAGTGAAAGGAGAGTTTCCGTGGACGTTGCCATCGGGATTTTGGTGGCGGTCGTCGGCGTCGTGTTTGGCTTGCTTGGTGTTGGGGTTTTCCTCAACAAAAAGCAACTAGCTGTGGTCTTCAAAAAAGCTGAAGAAGAGGCAAAGCAGCTACGGGAAGAAGCCCGCAAGGAAGCCGACCAAATCGTTAAGCAAGCTCTAAAAGAGGCGAAAGACGAGGCCCGAAGTCGACGCCACCAATTTGAGGAAGAGCACAAAAATCGACGTAGTGAGATAAGCAAGCTCGAAAATAAGATCAAGCAACGCGAGCAACAACTTGAGAAAAAACTCCAGTTAGTTGAAAAGCGGGAAACCGACCTCACTGCAGCGGAACAGGAGCTCAGCAAGGAAGAGCAAAAGTACCACCGGATGAATGCCGAGTGTACGACTACTCTGGACCATGCTCGCCGAACCCTTCAGAATATTGCAAAAATGTCTGCTGAAGAGGCTAAGCGTGAGTTAATTCGCACACTGGAAGACGATGCTCGCCGAGAAGCTAAGGATCGCCTGAGGGCAATAGAGGAACAGACTAGGAAAGAGGCAGAAGAGCGCGCAAGGGCAGTTGTAAGTTTGGCCGTCCAAAGGGTTGCGGGTGAATTTGTAAGTGACTCCACAATCTCTGTGGTTGCTTTGCCAAGCGACGATATGAAGGGACGTATTATCGGTCGTGAGGGGCGCAATATTAGGGCCCTGGAACAGGCCACTGGGGTCGACCTCATCATTGACGATACTCCAGAGGCTGTAATCCTCTCGTGTTTCAACCCGATCCGCCGCGAGATCGCCAAGTTATCTTTAGAAAGACTGGTTGCTGACGGCAGGATCCATCCAGCTAGAATCGAAGAAACGGCAAAGCGGGTAACTAACGAGTTTGAGCAGATTATTCGGGAAGCCGGTGAACAGGCTGCCTTCGATGTAGGTATCACTGACTTACACCCTGAGCTCATTCGCCATCTAGGCCGCCTGAAATTCCGCACAGTGGGTGTACAAACCGTACTGCAACATGCTGTGGAAACGGCCCAGCTATGCGGAATCATGGCTTCAGAAATGGGGCTCAACGTAAAAAGGGCCAAACGTTGCGGATTACTACACGATATCGGTAAAGCTGTAGATCAGGACACGGAAGGCCATCACTCGCAAATTGGGGCCGACATATGCGCCAAATACGACGAAGCAGAGGCAGTCGTAAACGCAATCCGACTCCACCACGAAGACGACATCAACCAGGCCAGTCCCTATGCGGTAGTGCTTCACACAGCCAACGTGCTCTCATCAAAACGGCCAGGGGCCCGAAGAGAAGTCATGGAAACTTACCTTACCCGATTGACGGATATGGAGAAGTTGGTCAAAGACTTTGCTGGCATTGAAGATGCCTATGTAATGCAGGCCGGTAATGAGGTTAGAGCAATGGTTACTCCAACTGGAGTGTCCGATCACGACTGTGTCGACCTAGCCAATGAAATCGCCTCCAAGTTGCGGCAGGAAATTACATTTCCGGGCCAGGTGAGAGTTACCGTAGTTCGGGAGAGTCGAGTCGCGGATTTCGCTAAGTGACAAAGATACTTGCAATCGGAGACGTGATGGGCAAGGTCGGTCGGCGCTGCCTCGAGACCTTGCTCCCAACCATTCGGGAACAGCATCAGCCAGACTTTGTTGTCGTTAACGGCGAAAATGCCGCGGGGGGATTTGGGCTGACGGAGAAGATCTACAAGAGCTTCGTCGATCAGCTCCAAATTGATGCGGTTACAATGGGCAACCACTGGCATGACAAGCGCGAAATTTATGGTCTACTGCCTCGAGCTGAAAGACTAGTTCTGCCTTGTAACATGGGAAATGTTGACGACGATCGGTTGGGGCTCAAGATTATAACGGCGAAAAATGGGCAAAGGCTTGCTGTTATCAACTGTATCGGCCGGGCATTCATGAAAGATGGCAATCGCGACATCTTTAAAACTGTGGATAAATTGCTTGAAGAGATCCCCAGTAGCGTACGTATTCGAATTGTTGACATTCATGCCGAAGCCACCAGCGAGAAGCAGGCCTTGGGCTGGTATCTTGCGGGGCGAGTTTCTCTGGTTTATGGGACACACTCCCATGTACCTACAGCTGACCACCGACTTCTAGAAGATAAAACTGGTTTTGTGACAGACGTTGGTATGACAGGCCCCTACAGATCCGTGATCGGGATTGATGTTGGCGCAGCAATCCATCGTTTACTGACTGGCGAAAAAAAGAAGTTCGAACCTGCTACCGCTGACCCCCACCTATATGCGATCATGGCCGACATTGATGACGATACCGGTCATTGCCGTCAAGTACAGAGGTTGCACTTTCAACCGAAAGAACTGTGATTAATTGTAAGGAAACCGCTCATGAAACTGCTGCGACTGACCGTGCTCTTCCTGCTGATTGCGCTGATGCCAACACCTAAGGCGAGGGCTTTTTGGGCAAGCGGTTCAGGATATTATGGCCTGCGTGGATCAACAGAAATTGCTCCTGCTTTTCAAAAGAACACTGGCACCTTTCAGGCAATTGAGCAGAGTTTTCTCTTAACTGGTGAGGCTAGAGTAAACGACCAGTTAAGTACATTCCTGGAACTACGCCTTTTTGAAGACCTTCGACGAGCTTACCTCGGCAATGTCGGCCAACCGGCAGACTGTGCAGGTAGACCGGGCTCCACTGTGAGCGAGCAATGCTCAAATCAGCATCAAAGCACTGGCGAGCCCGGCTATAAGCCTTACGCTCCAAACATTACTAAAGCATACGTTCGCTATGCATTCGACTATTGTATTTTGGAGGCCGGTCGTCGAGGCCGCAATTGGGGCCTTGGAATGTTTCTAGATGACGGCACTCGTCCGTTCGCCCAGCAGATATCAGCTTTTGATGGCGTAACCTGTAATGTAAACATTCAAAAAAGCCAAACCCTCGGTTTTAGTGTTGGGTATGACAAACTCGCTGAAACCGGATCACCTGTAGACCCTAATTGGAATAATTACTCAGGACAGGCTGCGGGAACGGGAAATGCCCCAGCAACTTCAGATCGTAAGTTTGGTGCCTACGATCCCTACGATGATCTTGACCAGTATTTCTTCACTATCGAGTACGATGATCGGAAAGCTAATGCTGGCGCTAGTTTCACGAAACAGGTGGGCGTATACTTTGCTCAGATTATGGGCAAGCCATATAAAACCGAGTACGTGGTCACTGATCCAAATAATCCCAGTACAGGATCTCAGCTTAAGGAAACCGGAGGGGATGCCACAGACCTTAAGTTTTTGGACCTTTATACGGGTTTTTACCTGGGTGATTTGGCGCTTCGCAACGAAGTGCTATTCCGTATGGGAAAATCTATGGATCCGAACTGGCTCTATCTTGGCGGAAGTTATGGTGTAGGCCAGCCCGTTACTAACAACTTAGATTCCGTGGCGGTTGCAGGCGACCTCGAGTGGACGATCGCTCATTCTGGAGCACCTGTAGGCCCAATAGAATTCAACAAAGGCGATATGACGAAACATCTTTTGTTTTTCAATTACGCCTATGCTCCAGGCAACGAAGAGGGCTATCGCAATTTTGACACTGCTCCAAATGTTTCAGGCCTTGACCCCTCCGTGGCAAGTAAACTTACCAAATCGTCTCGGACCAATAATGTAAAGGCTGTCCAGTTTCATAGAAATTTCAAGCCAGCCTTGTTACTTTTCAATGCTCAGCCAAACGCTGACACTTTAATCATTGATGGGGCCTTTAACCCCTCACGCTTCCTAAATGCCACTCTTTTTGCGACTGGTTACCGTTACGAAAGTATGGAAAACGGTAACTTTGAAGTTAAATTGTTAACAGCTAACCTAAACGAAAGCGTCCCAACGGAAGTGCAGCAGTATTATGCCGCCATTAACGGGAAGGCAATCGACAACGGATCTAGGCCAGCTGGATTTTACGGAAGAAGTCTTGGATGGGAGCTTGATCTTTCCTACACTTTCAAATTTGGTCGTGACGCAGAGATTGGCGCATCCCTAGCTACGGCTTTACCGGGTAAGGCATGGCAAGTCCGAACTGACTCCAAACCAACAACTGACTTTTTGCTACAATCGATGGCTGTATTCCACTTCTAGTGGCTAGAATCTTAGGAGCCTTGAGATGAGCGAGCAGGTAAACGATCGACGTACTGATCAACGCCTTGATGACGCGATCATCATAGACTTCCTCACCTCGACAGCGTCTGTATTTGCGAAGCACGGTATTACATCAAGTAAGGATACGGACAATCTTCGCTTATCCTTGAGTGGTTTAGCGTCTGATCCCTCAGGCCGAACTCTACTCCTTGCGCTTGAGCGAGAGAGAGCTGAGTACCTTGACCTTCTAAAGGCCAGATTCGGCACTGCGGGCCTCAGTTTGAATCTACTAAGATTCTCGATGCGACCTCCTCTTTTGGGATTAATTGGCGTCCTAAGTGAAGTCGGACAGGCTCTGCTCAAGAAGGCTGAACTACTTTTCAACCGCCCATTCCTTTTGCAATTAGATGGACACCCGGCACGGCAGGTTCTTTTTTCCACAGTAATTGTCGATTTGGCCGCTGCCATCGCCGACACTTGCCAACTGATTTCTGACAACCTGGGACATTTAAATCAAATGGTGCCATGTGGGCTACCTCTGGTCACTGAGAGCGATCAAGTCATCGATCTGGAACTTGCTCAGTCGTTGGGCTTTAACCAACTTGACCCAAATAGTTCGCCCGACTTTGCAACTGCTGCGGTAAAGAGGCGAATTGCGGAGGCAAGCCAATCTCTAGCTGAAAATCTCGCTCACCTTGCTGAGCAGCTTCTATGGAATACGAGCGAACAAGCTGCCCATGATCTTCTATCCGCTATCGAGCTCTTTAAGCTCGACTCCCAGCGGCTTGGCTCAATGGATTTGCCTCGCAACGACAGCCTAGTTCTTTGGGAGGTTCGGCGAAAATATGTCCTGGAATGCATCCAATCCATTGAAAAGAATCTCCGTAAAGTCGGATTGGCCCTATTTGAAGCTCTTAGTTTCGAAATCGTTCGAAAGCCGACCCTAATGACAGATGCTGGCCGTCGTAGATTAAAATTTAATTTGATTGCCAACGGCATTTCGCCAGCTCGCGCCGACGAAGCCGTATCAGCTCTGCTTAACTATTTAATGACGCAAAATCTGGCGCCATCGCAACTTCTTGCGGCCGAACTAAACCGAATTCATCAAGACTTGATGCCGGCGACTCTTGTCACACTCGTTGACCTAGTAAACGACAGTTCCCTTATGAATGGGGCCCCACAGGACAAGGGGATAACCCTAAAAAAAGCCTCTAGCCTGGCAAAAACTCTAAGGTCGCTAAGCGTCGTTGCACCGTTGGCAATTGTAGTTTTCATGGCATTGCCGGGCTGTGGTTTAAAGACGGCACCGCAAAGCGCAGTGAACGAATTGCGTCCCGATATTCCATTTAGGTATTTTGAATCAAGTAAATCGGTTGACGCCCAGACGAATGGCAAGGAAACTCAGGTGGCACCAAGAGATCAAGCAGGAGAGGGCGTTAATGGCCAGCTTGCAAAACAGCGCAATTGAGTTTGAGGGCGTTTGGACCGCAATTGCAACCCCTTTTAGGGAAGATCGGCAGATTGACTGGGCTGCATTTGAGAAGCTGCTAGAGATTCAAGAGCAAGGCCACGTTAGTGGAATTGTTATCTCCGGAACAACTGGCGAGTCACCGACACTAACGCCAACTGAAAAATTATCATTAGTCCGAAAAGCTCGCGCGCTCCTGAGCTCAAAGATTCGCATCATGGCTGGCACTGGAGATAATAATACTCAGCAGAGTGTTGAACTCTCGAAGTTAGCTCAGGACGCGGGTGCAGATAGTCTTCTTGTGGTTACTCCTCCATACAACAAACCTACAACGGCAGGCTTGGTAAGGCACTATCGGGCTATCTCGGAGGCAGTCAAAATTCCAGTCTGTCTTTATCATGTACCAGGGCGAACGGCCCACATGCTCACCCTTGACCAGATGGTTACAGTTTGCAGAGACGGGAACATTAGGGCCGTTAAAGAGGCTAGTGCCGACCTCGGATTCTTTTCTCGCAGCTTGAAATCTACGGGGTTGCCATTTCTTTCTGGTGATGACACTACCTATCTACCCTGCCTAGCCGTCGGCGGAACTGGAATAATTAGCGTCGTAACCAATATTTTTCCAAAAGCCTTTGTTGCACTCACTTCTGCATTTTTAAACGGCGATTTCAGGAAAGCACAAACTATTCATCATACGCTTATGCCTGCAATCGACATTCTATTCTGTGAAACTAATCCTGGCCCTCTCAAGGCAGCCCTCGAAGTTATTGGTATTGGAAAAAACGTGGTGCGTCCGCCTTTAGCCGAGGTGACTGAGAGTAATCGACGTCGCATAGCTGAAGTCATCACCGCTACTCAAGAGAATTTGAAGGGTTTGATCTAAAGTGCCCACAAAAACTAAATGTTCAAATATTTGGATCCATGGAATCTCTGGGCGTATGGGCAAAGAGATCCGTGAGCTTTGTCGCCAGGGGTGGCATGACCGCTTCAGTGTAGCCGGTGGAAGTGCTCGAACTGCTGATCCCGACGGGGATACAATTGTTACTTCACCTGCTTTGATCGCCAAGAAACTTTTGCAAACTCAGACTGAAATAATTCTCGATTTTTCGAGTGCCGCTGGTAACAAAGTGTTGGTTGAAGCCATCGAATCTTCCAGCGAAGTCAGAGGTTTATCAGTAATTATTGGTTCTACGGGCATGCCCTCTGAAGACTGTCAGAGGTGGCGAAAACTTGCTGGGGAGCGAAAGTTACGACTTCTCTTTGCGCCAAACACCAGTATCGGCATCCTTATGGCCGTGAAGGCAGCCAGCTTAATAGCACCCTCTCTTAGACAGCTGGGTTTTGACATAGAGATAACAGAGACACATCATCGGCGAAAACTAGATGCACCTAGCGGGACAGCAAAATTTCTAGCCGAAACTGTTGCCGCCAGTGTTGGCGACCTCAACGTGGTGACAGAGCGCCACGGTGGCCGTAAGGAAAACGAACTTGGAGTCCACGCAGTTCGCGGTGGAGGCGTTTTCGGCGAGCACGAGATTCGCCTAATTGGCGATTCTGAGGAGGTTGCAATTTCTCACCGTGCTTTCAATCGCACTCTTTTTGCTGACGGGGCATTAGTTCTTTCATCCTGGCTTAAAGGCAAAAATCCCGGGATCTATGGCCTACTGGATGTAGATCCGAAGGAACTTTTGGGCCAGGAAAACCGGCATTAAGATCGGGCTTTAAGCTCACCGCCAAGCTGAACAAAAGAAGTAGTCTCATTGTAAACAATAACTGTTTCTGAGCTTAACCAATAGCCATCGCGCGTCTGCACCTGAAGTGTATAGATCCCAGATGGTACGTTAAAGAAGACTGCCTTAGTTAAAGGGGCATCGCTAAAATACCACCCGTCACCGACGTCACGACCATTTTGGTCGATAAGACGCATAGACACGGTGTCTTTTGCAACCATTGTTGGGGCGCTGTAGTGTACTAACACTGCTCCCTGGGATGAGTCATGAGCAACCTGAGCAAAAATCGAAAGGTCCTCGATGAATCCCCTAGGAATGAGGGGCAGAACTTTTTGATGATCGTCTGCTCGAAATGAATAGACTACTGGCTCAAACTCTGCAGCTCGTGAGTAAAGGTAAAAGCTACCATGGCTATAGGTTACAGGGTCTTGGGAAGACATCTTACCTGAAGCCGCTTGCATCATCGGAGTGTCATCTCCAAAGGGGATGATATCTACAGCATCGACGTGTTTAAATGTATTAGCAATAGTCGGATCACTGCTTAATTGCTCCTGAGCTGTCGCCATACTTGCTAGCTGAACAGAAAGTGCCTTCTGATGGCTAAGATCCACGACATCTTCAGAATGATTACCAACAAAAACTGCGACTGGCTGCGTCATTAACTGCTCGTCGCCACGGTAAATTGAGACAGCAGCTGGGCCAGGAGTCACGTTTAAAAAGCATACGCGTCCATCGGTACCGGTTTGATTTAGCCCCCGGTCAAGGTAACCAAATCGGTTAAAATAATACGGGCCCTCTGCCGGTGTATCGAATCGAACATTCAATCCACTTGCCGGCACAGAAGCTTCGGTTTCGCCTTTTTGAGTTATCGTTGCACAATAGGAGCCCAGTCCGGATTTCTGGACCGTGCTTGCGATTGCAGACAATCCATCAAAGATCAGACCTCTAAGCATCTTAAGGCGCTTGACTCCCTTTCCCTCGCTTGCAATTTCGGCTACTGCCGACCGTACTTGTGAACCGGGATCATCAACCCGAATCAAAAAACGTGAGTTTTTTGGCATATCCTTGATAATTAGATGCCCGGTCGCATCCGTTTGCCCGACAAAATCTGTCCCAACGACGCGCACGGTTGCACCAATTACTGGATAGATTTTGCCCGCTGCCACATCCGACCTGTCGTCGATAAGTTGGATGGTAACGGGTTGATAATCGATTTCGCTTTTACCGTAGTAGAATCGAAAATGTTCACGTTGAAGAGCGGCCATAGAATTTGTGGTTGAGGCCACACTTTCGGCTAATGAAGGAGCCTTCAAAGCATCTCCCTCTGTTTCCCTGATATCTTCTGCAGATTTCGAAGCATCTGCCTCATGTGACGTCAAATCTTCGTTGAGCTCTTGGGCTACGGCCTCCCCCTTTTCAATAGGCACTGCGTTGAATTTGGCGCTGGATGTGTCCTTTGGAATCACTCCTGTTAAGCTAAATAAGCTTTCAGGCGCGCGCATATCCCAGGCCTTGCCCGATGCTTCGCCGCGTACCCGTACCGGGAGGATGTACATACGTCCTTTACTAAAGGCATAGAGCTCGGTTGTACCTGGTTTAATCGCGGCAAGCTGACCTAGTTCACGACGAAGCTCTAGGGTTTTCTCGTCACGCACAAAGAGTGCCAAATCTGCTAATTCAGAGGGCACTTGTAGTTGGATCTTTTCACCAGGCTTACCAAACTCTACGATAGCGGGATCGAATTTCAAACTTTCATTGGAAACTTCAATCTTAAGTGTTGAATTGCGCCGGTCAGCCGAAACGGTGACGGCATCCTCACTTTGTTTTACTCGACCTGCTATCTTTTCAACTGATGATCGAGAGCCGGCTTTACTCAAAAATTCTCGGACCGACATAGTTGGCCAAGAGGTCACATCGGCAAGTTGCAATCTTTGCGCTGCCGTAGCCTGGGGGGCCACCACTGTTGAGACAAGTATCGATGCAACAGTTGAGGAGGTCATTTGTCTGCGGCGTTTTTTTTGTACGCTCATGTTTCACATCCTAGTGAATCAAATGCTTCCAGTTTTCCCAGTTTATCTATCGGCGTCATAATAAAAAGATTAAATCGCGAGCCATGATTTGTGCTTTTATACTGAGGAGCTTAGATGAAGCTAAAAACATTGAGGGCGGTATCCCTCAGCTAATATTTTAGCTGTCGATTACCACCCTCTTCAACCTGCAACGTTGCTGGGCAACATTTACCTAAGATGACTGAAAAATCCCTCTAACCCCTACGATTGTGCCAGTTTTTCTTTCAAAAGTTGGCTAACTACCTTTCCGTCACCGCCGCTTCCTAGCTTGGCAAGTACCTCTTTCATCAGAGGGCCAAAGGTCCGATCAGACGTGGACTTCAGAACTTCCTCAATAGCCCTCTTAACCTCGTCAGCGCCTGCTTTCTTAGGCAGGTACTGGTCAACAATCGCGATTTCACTCTGAATTTGGTTCTTTTTTTCGCCTTCTGGATAATCATCCAAAGACTTGACCAATCGCTTATGATAAGTCGCAACAACTTTCTGAACCTCGGCTTCTGGCAGGTCTTGATGGACATTGACAGCTGCTTGGGCATATTTAATTTCGCTTAAAATCATCCGCAAAACGCTTGTCTTTTCTTTATCCTTCGCCTTCATCGCGTTTTTAAGGTCTTCATTAATTTGGTCTTTAAGTGCCATAATTCCCTCGTTTTTTCCGCACAAATAATCCTGATTTCTGATTACGACAAAGTTTGGACCGTAAAGAGATTACTCGACTCACGGCCCACCGGAGACAAACTAATTGCAACAAATATGACTTGGTCACCTGGCTTTAGCCAACTTTCACGCACCAACTGGTCATTCACCACTGGTAAGACTTCGTCCAAGTTGGGAGCAACGTCGAGAAGCATGCACTCAACTCCACGAACCAATGAAAGTCGCTGCATAACAGCTGGAGAGAAGGTCACCGCAATAATCGGCACTGGAGCCCTAAAGCTAGCAAGTTTCCGCGCCGTGTTTCCTGCCTTGGTGATGGTGACGATAGCTTTTGCTTTGATGCGCTCAGCCGTGCGCAGAGCATGGTAGGCTATGGCATCCATCTCGTTGGCGACTTTGGGAGCCCGCTTAACCCAGTTCAGTTGTACATTCGTAGCTCGTGCTTCAATGTCAGTAATGATACGCGACATCACCTCTACGGCTTTAGCACCGTAACGACCATTAGCCACCTCCTCTGAGAGCATGACTGCATCGGTTCCATCGATTACCGCATTGGCAACGTCAGATACTTCCGCACGAGTTGGGGTGACATTGCGGCGCATTGAGGCAAGCATTTCACTTGCCGTGAGAACGACCTTTGCTTGCTCGTTGCAAAGCTGAATGATCTCTTTTGTAATCATTGGCACGTTGACAGGACTCAAAGCCAGAGCTAGCTCACGTCGCGAAATCAAAACGCCGTCTACATCCTGAATGACCGAAGAAAGCCGCTCATAAACATCGCCAGAGTCGACTTTTAGGATGATCCAAGGAGCATGGTCCCCATGGTCCTTACGTAGCCGAGCAGCGAACTCCTTCAAAGTCTCGGAATTCCAGTGTCCCGGCACAATTAAGTAATCCACCCCATCTTCGATCAGGGGTCTCAGTTCTTCTGGAGTGACCTGCTGGCGCTCCTGAAACCTGTAGGTTTCGGGGACAATGATATCCATTTCGGGATAAATTGTGCCCCCCTGAGTAACCTCAAGTTCAGCTTTATCGGGTCCAACACTCAAGGTTCGCAAGGCTACGTTGCCGGCCCCAATAAAGACCTTCGCATCTGCTTTGAACAACCTCTCCCAGTTGGCTGCCTTAACATTGATGGCCCCTGCAAGGTTATTGGGCGCCAAAACAACCCGCTCGCCAAAACTAACTTCGCGAGGCTGAGCCAAACCAGCAACTATCCCCTGGGTCCAACTTGCTACGTCAAGCATGACTGGCAAGCGATTGGTCGATCCCCGAGTTGACTCCATCGTCTTTATAAATTCGCGGATAGCCGGAACAGACTTAGATTCATATACCAATCTGATGACGTCAACATCTTGACGACTTACCTGTCCAGCATCAACTGCTGTCAGGGCCTTGCCCTCAAAGGATTTGACAACTTTAGTGCGACGATTGTCCTGCTTGATCATCGAAATGCCTCACTCACACAAGGATTGTCCAACAAGCACAGGGCGGTTGTCCTGTGCCTCAATAAGCCTCAACCCGGTAACCGCTGCACGGTCGAACACAACAACGACGGTGGAACCAAGCATAAAAGTCCCAATTTCATCTCCGATTGAAACCGCCAGTGGCTGGTCAAATCGACAATCTGACACTCTGGGTCGCAACTGCCTGCTTCCGCTGTTGGTCACTAGGTCTGGAGCCAACGGGGTGACCATTCTACCGACATTGAATGCTCCGACCATTACTACAAACGCCCTACCACCACGCTCTAGGTTGAGCTCAAAAACTAGACGCTCGTTACGAGCAAAGAGTCTTGGCACTCGACGCACAAACGCATTATTCACCGGCCACAATTCACCCGGCCGATGAGTGATTCGCGTCACTCCGCCAGAAAATGGCGCATGAACTCTATGATAATTGTGTGGCGCCAAATAAACGGTTTGGTACCAAGCAAGATCTAATGTCTTATCCAATTCCTCGTTTCCGAGAATCAGTTCACGAAGATCGTAATCGAGCCCCTTTACCTGTACAGCCCTTCCTTCTTGTGCGGGTGCTGACCACGCAAGATAACCATCGGCCGGCGAGCACACTGGACCGTTAAAGGTTCTTAGACCGCTCTTTAACTTGCGCGTGAAAAGGTCCTCTATCGTTGAGTAACTCGTGAGTGGTTCTTCCGCTTCACTCATGTCGATGCCGAATGCCTTCGCAAATCCTTTATTTGCCAACTTTGCTAAGGGTCGGGGCAACCGCCACCGTGCAAGGCATCCAGTAGTATAGCTTAGGAGATTTTGTGGAATCGGGTTCATTGTTGCGCGGTACCGTGCTCTATCATCGTGATCAGAAAGAGCTAGTTGTATCACTTGGGCTTAGGGCTTGTCTCGCAGTGAAAGACATGAAAGCCACCTATTCACTCACCGCCAAATTTCCGGATATCAATTGCCGGCGATAGAAATTAACCAAACTTTTCGAATATTTATGATTAAATTACAGTGGCTTAATGGCAAAAACTGGCCTCTAAATGCGTAATACGGTAGAGTCCATGATCCAGGGGCTGCGCAAACTGGCATTTCCCCCTTAGGCAAGCAACCTTAAAGTGGGGTTTCAACATGGCAGCTAATACTTCCAACCAGATCGCACCCAGTCTAAAAC
>OMIY01000452.1 GCA_900299215.1 bacterium
ATTTCTGCGTTTCTAAAGTTTTCCCGGCTACTAGCCGATAACAAGGAATATTGCGCCTAAGGGCGAGGCCTTGGCTTTTTAGAGGTAACGAATCCGGAGGTTCCATGCTGCTCCGTTACCTCACGCTTGTCTCCATAATTACCACTCAGTATAGCTGCGGCGGTGAGTCGGCTAAGTTTGCTGGTGGTATCAAATTCGCTGGTGCGACCACTAGTGATGCGATCGGCAAAATGCCAGATGCACTTGCGCTCAGTACCTATTCTTACGGATTGGTGGTAGCTGACGGTGCAGCGGTTGTACCGCAGGGTAAGTCGCTGGCTGTTCCTAAGATCAACTTCGGTGAGAGTAGCAGTGGCCTAAGTGAATCAGAACTTGCTGCTTGGTCGGTGTCAATTCATTTGGTTGGCGCGGAAGCGCCTGATCTGGGAGCAGTCAAACCCTACGACCTCGACTTGACCAAGTCGGTTGGCATGGTCACGGCACAGGCTGATTTTAAGGAAGCCCAAGGACATCGCCAGGGTACGGCCTTTGCCAGCTTTTTTGTCGATGGCGAAAAGCCTCATGCTGTGCTGACGCGCATGGAGAATACGGCCGACGGTAAAGGGTCACGCATCTATTGGTCAGCAAACGACAACTACAAGATCAACCGTGCTAATACCGTACTTTTCGGATGTCGTACCTTAGTAAAAGAATTCGCGCCTAAAGTTGTCAGCGATCTGGAAAAATTACCCGCAGGATGTGCAGTGCTGTCCAAGGGAGAGGCCCTTTTTGCCAAGCCCTCTATCGTTACCTTGGACACGGTTACCGTTGGCGACACTAGTTTGGATGGCGCCTCTGTTATCTACGGACTATACACGGAAGATGCAGTGGGCAGTTCGGATTTTACCTGGATTGAAGAACCAGCGAAAAAGCTTGCTCAACTCGAATTGGGCACGGCACCAGCGACGGTAATCTATACGTCGCAAAGCACGACTTCCGTAAATATCACTCTTCAGTCAATCCGCGATGGCAACGTCGTTGCGATTAATTCGCAACCTGGTGAGTGGAGCAAATACAATCTGAGTGCAGTAACGGCAAATGCTAACGGTGGCGGCACTGCAACCGGGTTTAATGCCAATCTTGTAGTACCACTTGGACGTGTTGATGGGCTCTATACGTTTGCGGTTCAGGCGGAGGAAATCGCTACTCAGATCAAGTCGAACAAAAAAGATGTGCTGATCGTAAGAGATACCGTAGACCCGGTCGTATCTGGTATTCAAATTTCAGTCCTTGAAGGGATCTTGACGCCGACATCCACAGTCACTATCAATTGGTCTGCAACCGATGCGAATAAGATTAGCTCGCAGAGTTTGTCGATCCGACAAACTGGATCAGACACATTTGCTCCTCTTGCGACACTTGCTGGTGGTCAGACTTCGTACAGTTTTACCTGGGGCGATCGCCCAGCCAAGGGCTTTGAAATCCAGATCAAAGCGGTTGACCCAGCCGGAAACATTGGCATGGGGACTTCGCCCAAGTGGACGCCTCAGGTGTTCAATGCAGCGCTACTGACGTCGTCGGTTGATTGCTTGTTCTGTCACATCACTGTGTACGGAGATTTGGGTGGCATAAACTTCTCTGCCACCCCCCGTGACGACACAGGTTTGTTCTTTCAGGTTACGAACAAAATTTACGGCACCAATGCTGTACCAGCTAAGCTGGCATCGACTGCCAAGGGTGGGGCGCAGTCGAACTATAACAACTCTCCGCTGATTATGTTCCCTAAAAGCGGTCAGTGGCCGACACTTACCGCTGATATATTGAGGCCTCGTATGAATGGCACCTTAAAGGTCGGCAACATCATGGTAATCAGAAGTTACGAGACTAATCTGATTCTTGATGGATCCAAGCCAGGTGATCCCATAGTTGTGAACGGCGAAGTTTTTATTAACGGTGATGTAGTTATCAAGGGTACTTATAAGGGTATTGGTACTATCTACGCTAAGAATATTTACATCGTTGACGATCTGGTAGCTATGAATAGCCCGTTCCCTTTTGATGAAGATCCATCAAAGGCTGTGGTCCAGGCAGTTAGTGCGATTGGCAGAAAAGATGATGCCCTCTACCTGGGATCTTTAAATCAAGTTCTTGTTGGTAGTTATACCCTGGAGATGAAGACTTCATGTGGTCCGGATGGCGCTGGCATTCCTTGTGTGAACACCAATCCATTCACATGGCTACCCAAAGATCAATTTGTGGCATTGGGGCGCAAAGCTAGCCTACTCAAAGATGTCAATGGAGTCGGACACGCTCTTGAAGGCCAATTTTACAGCCCTATCGGAGCCGATGATCGTGCTCAGATGGAAGTTAATCGGGTAGATGCGTTTATATATGCGCAAAACAATCTGCAATGGCGGGCATATGCTAATGTCTTGTTGAATGGTGGGTACATGGCGCCTTACAGCGGCATCATGAGTACGGCGCCATACCGTACGACCATGAATACGACAAACGCTGCGATTAATTGGGCGCTAAACCCTCGCAACGGACTTCCAGTTACTAGAAACGTCATCCGTTACGATTATCGCCTGCGCGTGGGTGGAGCCGGATTTGAAACCATTAAGTCTTATTTTGATCAGAACTGATGCACCGCTAAGTTGCGGGGTGATTTATGAACAAAAAAGTTGTTAATCAAATCATGTTCCGAAGGGGATTTAGGATAATCCTGCTACTGAGCGTAGTGGGTTGCGGCAATGAATCTGTGGTTAAGAAAAACCTACGGCAATCGGCAAATGCTAGCGTGAACCCAGCCATCGCGCTTACTGTCGAATCAAAGTTGAGCGATTCAGTCCGGACGAATAGTCCCAAGCATTCTCTAAAGACCAATTTGACTCTGAAAAATTCAAACAATCAAACCATAGCCGAAGCGCTGACAAAGTTTGCCACAACCATCAAAGTTACTAGTCCATCAGGAGCGCAGATTCCTGTCCTAAATAGCGAACTAAAGCCTGTGCCAAACAGTGAGCAGATCGGTGCGACTGCCTCCTGGGAGGTCATCCTCACCGACACGAACGGCAATGCGGACGGTGAGTATACCGTACAGATTACCGCCTCGCCTCGAGGGGCGATGAAGCTAGACGGAGTGGATCTGCCTGAGCCATGGACAGCCAAAGTTAAACTCGATAGCGCGCAGCCGATAGTGGCCATGGAGAGTCAGGTCAATCGCCGATTAAGTGACGGGATTCGTCTGTTGACAGCCCATGCCTGGGTCAGCAACAAGACCGAAGCAACCTGCAAGACTGGCGAGCTTCGCAGCTCCGACGTGACCAAGATACTGCCAGTAGAACTCCAGGTCTCGAAAGACGAAGATTTGCTTAAAAAGCTTAAGCTCGGTGCTAACACTCCGTTGATGTCAGTTTCGGGATTATCGGTTCCTAAGGATTTTCCTGATCCGTTTACGCTTTATGTTAAGTGCATCGATGCGGCCGGTAATGCGGCTGAGTACATCCAGCCCGTCGGTGTCAATTTGCCAACCTTTGCCTTCGCTGCCAAGCCCGTCGCTACTGAGGCAAAGATCAGCGGCACGGATCGTTTCGCTAGCTTCGTGAAACCAGGTGTGATCAAGGTTGCCCTAGGTCTTGTTGATGCTAGCAACGGACAATCATTGTCGGCTGATTTCTCCAGTAGTGTAGTCTCAGCATTAAGAATCACATTTACTGAGAAAGCACCAGCTGATCTGAACGAGCTGACTGCCATGAAATCAGTGCTGTGGAGTCAGCCTTTTGCCGAGACGGTGTCTCTGACCTTGCCAACAAGCTACGAAGGCGAGAAGACTATCTATGCCAGCCTAGTTAATGTCGATGTCACGAAGAACACTCAAACTTTAATTGGTACTGTGCCGCTGAGGCTCTTCGCAGCTACTTTACCTAGTGCAGTCTCTTGGACCACAGGCCCTCAATTTGTGCCGTTTGCGGCGAAGGTACCAATCGCTGGCCAGTTTCAGGTACAAAGCACCCAGGCGCCACTTCTAGCAACCAATCCAATCGCTCTCGAGTATACGACGAACAATGAAACCTGGCAGGCACTCACTGCACAGATCACCGAGGCCGGTGCCGCCGCTGCTGCCAACACTAAAAATTTTAACTACAGCTTTGCCTATCCGCTTGCCACGGAACAGCCATTCCGAATCCGTGTGAAGGCAACGGATATCGCCGGTCATGTAGGTGTGTCGGTAATCAGCGCCAGTCAATTGGGGAGATCCAACTTGGCGCTAACAGTCAACCAGACAGAACGTGACGCCTGCAGCGCAGGTGGCGAAGCTAAATCGAAGTTCAAACCTTGGTTAGCCAGCGCTGTGCTTTGTCAGTTTGCAGATGCCCTTGGTCAACGCGCCGGTCTTTACCACGCGCAAATTCTTCTACAGAATCGTGGTGGCGCCGCAATTAGTTTTTACTCGACTACAAATATTGCGCCAGGCATGGGGTACCGCGTGCTCGTCGATGGTGTGCAAGTGGCACAGAATCGACTGCTGGGTAATGTCGTAAGCGGTGTGCCGCAGCCACCTACCATTTTCTCGTTGCCAGCTAACGCCTCATCAAA
>OMIY01000453.1 GCA_900299215.1 bacterium
CAGCTTCACGCTTACGGGTTTCGCCTTCGCGCTCTGCGGCGAGCTTTTTCTCGGCAGCGAGACGCTCGGCATGTCTGGTTTTTGCTTGCATACGCTCAAGCTGAAGCTGGCGTTGTTGACGCCTTTCGGATTCAGCGAGTTCAGACTTGATGCGTCTGGCAAGTCTGGATTTGCTGGCCGTTTCTTCTTGCTGCAGACGCTCATTGAGACGAGCGGTCGCCGCCTCTTGTTCGGTTCTCAGTAGGCCTTGTCGCAGATTTTGCAGCGCAAATTCCTCGCGGCTTTTCAGCTCCGAGGTGAATGCAACCACAGCCTGCAACTGCCGTTGGCTCAAGTCCGAGTCCTTGACAGTGACACCCGACTGGGGTGATACGGAGTCGTCTGACGACTCTGCGAGCTGCTCCTCGATATCTATGCCGTCGCTTTCCTCGGGTGAGGGAGTCGCGCATGACTCGGGAGTCTGCTCGTCGGTTGAACTAGCGTTTACGACTTCTTCCTGGCCAACAATGTCATTCGTGTTCATAGGTCTCTAGTCCGCTTCTTGGGTGTTACCTGGTGCGCTAGATCTCTCTAGTCGCAGCTTTTCGTGCTAAAGTTGGAGTTCTAGAAGGGTAGGAGATAGGGCTATGAGGAGCGCTGGAATCCAACGCTTATTAAAAATCGTAGCACCGTCCGCGTCACAGATAAATAAGGCGAATTTACCCAGTGATCTGAACTGCCTAAGCAAAAATTGCCGACCTCTAATTAGTAGGCAAATTCTGCCCTCAAGCCTTTGCTTATAGAGTCGTGTTAATCTTGATTAGACGTTAGATGAAAGCAGACGACCCTACTTATGCCCTGAAGTTTTGCCCCGAGGAGGAACGATCATGTCTAAATTCGAAGGCAACGGACTACAACTTGAACCAAGCCATGTACTGCCAAACATATCTGAGTTTACATACAAGATTCTTTCCATGGTGCAACTAACACCGCCTGAGCCAGTTAAGATCAACGACGAAGACGATATTCTTGAAGTGGTGAAGGCGCACGCCCAATGGCTTAATTCGCTCTCCGCTCCAGCCCTGCCGGTTCAAGGCAAGCGAGCGTGTTTTCGTGGCTTAAACCTGTCGGGCATGTCTTTCGCCGAATTCGATCTGCGCGGTGCAGACTTCAGTGGATGCAATCTCGATGGTGCCAGCTTTAAGGATTCCCTGCTCGATTTCGCCGACTTCACCAACGCTAATCTGCGCGGTGTTGACCTCCGTGGCGCACGCATGACCAATACGGTTACAGTTGGTGCAGATCTTGAGAGCTGTGTAGTGTCCTCTGGCAAAACCTAATGTAGTCTCGGAGTGGTTGGCTCACAATTTGACGTTGAGATTCGATACCGGAAACGATGTGACTACCACTCCGTTCTCCCTTGTGATTAAGACTACGTATTGCTCACCACCGGTGCCAGCGTTGTTGATCTTGTACCAACTCGCAAACTTGCCGGCATTTTCGCCTTCTTGTGCAAGAGGGCCCTGCACGGGTTTGGATCCGGTGCGCAGAATATCGTAGAGACTAGCGATCACGCCTGGATTGGTGAAGATCGTATGTTTGGCCTTTTTATAGGTCGAAGGACCTAAATGCTTATCTATATGAATCTGCCGGTTTCTGGTGACTTTAAATTCTCCGTAGCATTCGTAAGTCTTCTCCTGCAACATCAGCGCTGTCTGGCACTCGTTGACCTTTTCGTCCTCCGGCCACGGTTTCTCTAATGCTAAAGGTTCTGTGATCAGAAGGCCGTCGTAAAGGTCAGCAAAGCCTTGTCTGATAGCGTCCGTGGACTTGGGGAAGCTAAGCGGTAGCCCCTCTCCGTCTAGCAGATCGCCGACCGTTCTGTAACCGACGGCGTATCGCTGAAACATCGACTTTTTCGTGCTGATCCGGCTCGCAAAGTCATTAACTAGCCGCCCATTGATGCTGACATCTCCGCGTGGTGCGGAGGTAAGCAATAGGTCGTAAAAAGCATCCACATCGAGTGACCGGAAGCGATCAACGAATGACTTCCGCTCTGATTCGCTTGACTTCTGTATATTCGCGAGGCTGGCCTCGGCAAAGGCTGCCATGTGTGCGTCATACTTTAAAGCCGAATCGCTTTGCGTTCCACAAGCTAGGGTCATTAAAGAGAGGAGTACTGAGCAGACGGTAATCTTCAACATGTCGTCACACCAAAAAGCGTTCAATATTGGTGGTTATCGGCAAAATCGGCCAAAAACTTTAGTGAAATTTGAAACTGCCGGCTGTCTTGTAGCTAACAGCACTGAAGTACAATCGCCGGCCAATTAAAATGGTGTGGTATAAACATCAAAAATTATTGTTTATTTCAGGGATGCTGAGAAAAATGTCCGAGATTGTGATATGCCCTCCTAAGTTTTTTAGATGAGGGCTTTATGCGTCAAATTCTGATGTTAGGTCTTCTTTGGCTCTGCCAGGCGCAGAACCTATCAGCGGCAACCTCGTTGGTCGAATTGGTTCCAGTTCGCACGACGACGGAACACCTACTGCTGATCTTTCCTGGCGGCAAGGTGGCACCCGAGCAGTACCAAGCGTTAGCGCTTGCGATCGATCAGGCATCGGAGGGACG
>OMIY01000454.1 GCA_900299215.1 bacterium
CCAAGCATCCTTAGGTCGGAGTTCACGGTCTAATATTGCCACTTACCTTGGTTTGATGGACGATCTTAGAAAAATTCTTGCCGATCAGCCTCTGGCGCGAAAACTAGGTTTAAAACCCGGAGCATTCAGCTTTAACACCCCAGGTGGTCGCTGCGAGACATGTCGGGGTCTTGGTACCGTGGTTGAGGATCTGTCGTTTCTGGGCGAAATGGAAGTCATTTGTCCTGCATGTCAGGGGCGTCGTTTTGAGGATCGAGTACTATCGGTAGACTATTTGGGCAAAAACCTGATCGATATGTTGAAGATGACGGTCGCCGAGGCAGCGACGTTCTTTTTTGACAAGCCGCAGATCCGTCGCATCTGTGACCAGGTAGTCGGCATGGGGCTCGGTTATGTATCATTAGGGCAGAGCACCAGTAGTTTCTCGGGTGGAGAAGCGCAGCGACTTAAGCTGATTGCTCGTGTTCGCGATGTAACCAACACTAAACCAGCGATCCTGATTTTTGACGAGCCAACAACTGGACTAAGTGACCGTGATGTGGCGAATCTGATAGAGCAGTTGCGAGGGTTGACCAGCCATGGGCACACGGTCATCGTGGTGGAACATCATCTCGATGTGCTCAGAGAGGCTGATTGGTTGATCGAAGTAGGACCAGAGGCTGCTGCTGCAGGTGGGCAACTTGTTTACGAAGGACCACCAAGCGGAATAGGCGCCGCCAAGGAGTCCTTGACGGCGCCATATCTTTGGGAGGGCACTAACTAACTCATGTCTCTTTTGGTACGTAAATAATTGTGATTTCGTCGGTCGGTGCTGGCTTTTGGTTCAGTGAGATCTTGTTACCCGTACGGGTGTAGGCCGTAGTTTCGACGCCATTGATTTTGACTTGCCACGAACCAAATTCAGGAAATTTGACCGTGTCCAATGCAAATTCTGATTTGACCTGATCGCGGTACTTCCAGTTGATCTTAACCTTTGAGTCTGCTGGCATCTTGCAGTCGAGGAAGATATCTGGGAGTTTGATTTTCCTCGCACATTCAGCCTCAGTAGCACTGATTGTGAGAGTGTCGGGCAGAGGCTCTGAAGGCAGCGTCGCTGCTAACTCCCCGGACCCGAGGTAGTGGAAGTCCATCCGCACCGTGCGACCGTCTTTGAACTCAGACTTATCAACCACCAAGACCGTTCCAGAGTGTTTTGCCTTCACTTCTTGGTCGGTTTCGGGATCCGTAAACTCAACTGACTTAAGCAATTTGGAATCAATTGCAACAGGGTAGGCGTAAATAGGCGCAATTATAATCCGGTAACTCGCGTCAATAGTAGCGCCCTCTGCTGGGGCAGCGTTAAACTCAAACTCGCTGGGACTGTTCATCTTGAAGTCGGTTGTCGCAGCTCCGTTAACTTTAACCGCCAGCGTCCCAGGAATAATTGAGGAATTCACGCTAAACTTGGTCAGCATAGTGAGATTCTTTTTGAATTCCACTTTGATATCCGCGCTGATCGCGGGTGCTGTGGCGAATACTAACTCGTTAGTCATTGTGTTGATACCGTAGCTGCTTGCTGCGGCCAGAGTGCTGTTGATCCAAACTTTAACTGATCCTTCTACGGGCGTCTCGCCGAGTGCAAATGTAGTGACTATTGGCGTAGTCTTGCCAGTTGTGTAATCGGCTTGAATTACTGAGCCCAGCGGCGGTGCCACGTTGAGCTTCACTGATTTGCCCGTGAGTTTGAAGCCAGTATTGATAGGAACCCCGTCCACTCTGATCACCAAAGAACCCGCATCTGGTATGTCCGCCAGATTGAAGTCTTGATTGAGCACCGTTGCGATATCTTCAGAGATGGAATTGAGAGTTGACGTGTAGTCAGCGTCGCAAATAGAGCCCGATTTGCCATTAGTAGCGGTGACAGCTGCCTGATAAACACCACCCTCGCTCATTGCTGAGGTGCACACAGTGCCAGGTACATGGAAGATACCGTAGACCCGGGCGGTTTCTCCTAGTTTGCGCCCCATCACATTAGTGAGGTGATTTAGCAAATAATTCTCAGACCGATAAGCCTGGCCTACGCAACTATCTAGAGGAGCTGACGCGCTGCAATTCTCTTCATCAGATAGGATCAGCACGGCTACCGTGGAGTTTGACCTGGTCCAGTTGTTACTACTGCACGATAGACCGTTGACAGCCTGTAAGATACCACGTTCGATACCGCTGCCTTTGGTGCCTAAAGTGGTAACTCCCGCCTGAAAAGTGGAATCGATATTAGCGTCACCCTTCTTGATGAGCGTATTTGAGCAACCCCACGCTGGATCCGTCGAGTTGATATTGATTCGCCAATCACGGCCAGAAAGATAGCGTAAGAGCGGCGTTAGTTTAGTCGCAAGATTGGCTTGCTCTTCCGCCATTGAGCCCGAATTGTCCACGACGATCTGGATGTCGACTATGCCAAGCTCGCTTTGATTGAACGATTCGGACCGGTTGGTGCCTGGGTTTCCTTGTTTAAACGTCTTGGTCACCGTCGGTCGGGTGATCTGCAGCATGCGCTTGGCTTCATCACGTTGGTCATTCTTCAAGGTAACTTCCGCCGAGCCAGTTTTGTTTTCTGGTGATAGTTCGAGTGCACCATCTAAGATGGCGGCTGCCTTAACAGTTTGCTCCACGCGATGCAGGTTGGCGCTTTTTAGGTCTGCTGATTTGACCGGCATTTTACTCGAGAAATGGGCGTTATCCCCGCAGCCAGCGCCAAATAGGATAAGGGCGCTTAAAGTTACGGTGGCAAAAATCTTTGACCTTGTGGGGTGCGCAAGTGTTTGGCTTGGCAAAGCCCCGACGACGCGGACTCTCATTTACACCTCCTATTTGTGTCCACTAAGAACGCACAAGGAAGTTAATTCCTTTTCGTCTGGCCCAGCTCAGCGCTTGAGGAAATCTTTATTGAGCCGTGATTTCGTAGTATTAGTGACGATGATTTTCTCCTATCATTTGGCTATTACATTGTAGTTGCAGCTATATTCTAGAAAGTCACTCTCATGATTCAATGCCGCAGACTCAGTAAAGACTTTAAACACTATCAGAAGGTTGGGGGCTTTGTAGGCTCACTGCGGCAATTGATTAAACGTGACTATGAGGTGCGGTCAGCTGTTGCCGACTTTAATCTCGAGATAGGTCGGGGCGAAATGGTTGGTCTACTCGGTCCCAATGGAGCGGGCAAGACTACACTCATGAAGATGTTCAGCGGTATCATCGTGCCGAGCCGCGGTGAGCTTACGGTTCTGGGGCATGTGCCTTTTGAGCGTGAGCAGCCCTTTCGCAAAAAGATTGCGTTAGTCATGGGGCAGAAGTCGCAGCTGTGGTGGGATATTCCAGCCATGGATTCGTTTCTACTTCTGCAAAAGTATTATGAGATCGAAGACCGTCAGTTTAAAGAAAGGCTTGCCGAATTAAGTTCCCTGCTCGGCGTCGAGCGGCAAATGCAAGTCCACGTGCGCAAGCTGTCCCTTGGTGAGCGTATGAAAATGGAATTAATGGCCTGTTTGCTACATCGTCCAGAGGTGCTCTTCTTAGATGAGCCGACCATTGGGTTAGACGTAGTCGCGCAGCGTAGTATCCGCGATTTTATCGCCCAATATCAGGCCCAGTACCAGACTACGGTCATCCTCACTTCGCACTACATGGCAGACGTCGAGGCCCTTTGTAAGCGAATTGTCTTGGTGCTTGGCGGACAAAAGCGCTTTGATGGGCCCATTGGTGCGTTTTCAAATATTCTCGGTCTTGAAAAATTTGTCACGGTCACCTTTGGTGAATCCATTGGAACTGAGGCTGACGATTATTTTAAGGCCTTTGATCCACATTGGAACGATGTGCGCACCAGAGTAGACTTACGCATTGCCGAGTCCGATGTCAGGCAACGCGGGGTGGAGATTCTGGAGCGCTTTCCAGTCGTCGAATTCAGCATGGAAAAGCTACCAATTGAACGAGTGATGAATGAGCTGTTGGTGAATCCGCACCTTCTCAAGGGAGCGGTATCATGAGTGCGGCCCAGCTTGGTAAATGGACAGCTACGATCAAGATCAGCTGGAGCAAACTTCTCAGCTACAAGCTTAATCTTATTCTGCTTGTGATTGGACCCAGCATCGTCTTTTTC
>OMIY01000455.1 GCA_900299215.1 bacterium
AACCTTGTCACCGTATTGGTAGCGCTCAGTGAAGAATACAACCTTAGGCTCAATTTGCTTCAGCCGATCTGTGACAGCGGCCGCACCAAAATCTGGCGAACACGATGACCACACAGCACCGATCGCCGTGGTTGCAAGCATCGCGATCAGGGCTTCGGGCACGTTGGCCACAACTCCGGCAACGCGGTCACCAGCCGTCACACCGCAACGTTTGAGTGCAGCAGCGCAGCGTGCTACTTCGGCTCGCAGCGTTCCACGGGTGTAGACACGTTTGTCGGTCCCCTCGGCCAGAGCGATGAGCACCTCTGCAGCTGGATCCCCGGCAAGTAGGTGCTCCGCGTAATTAAGGGTCGCACCTTCGAACCATCTTGCACCGAGCATCTTGCCTTTTATTGGTGGCTGGTATGCTCGAGTCGACGGCGTCATAAACTTGACGCCACAGTATTCAGCTACAGCCTCCCAGAACGCGCCGGTGTTGGTCACAGACCATGCGTGTAGATGTCGGTGGCTGGCCAGATTAAGATCAACGTCAACGTCAACGTCAACATCAACGTCAAGTCCGATGCGCCGCGATACCATTGCCGCAAATCGGCTCATGTGGCTTGCAGCCAAACGCTGTGCACTTGGGGTCCAAAGAATGTCGCTATAGGCAGTCATGCACCGAGCATCTAAGCCTAAATCAGCCCGAGGGCAAACTGTTTTTTTCGGCGACCGTTATCCAACGCCCTTATCAAGCTTACGAGCAATCTCGCGTAGCCTTTCCATACCCGTAGCTGGACGATCGGCGGCCTTGCTCACGGTCGGGGTGGCTTCCTGTCTTGTGTCTTTTTGCCGCGTCATCTTTTCGGTACTGCCGTAGGTGGAAGCTGCGTAGGCCCGCGGCATAGTTGGTTCGGGCGCCACGATCTTAGTGCCCGAGGATTCTAGATCCGAGCTGGGTGGCTCCGGCGGTTGGATGCCGGCCTGATGTTCGGCATCGAGGAAATTGACTGGGGCCTTAACTGCGATTTTGAGATCGTCCAGGCGTCGGCGGACCAGCGCCTGATTAACACCAAAGAAACTGGCTACTTTGGCTTCGTCCTGAAGTTTTTCGTAGGCACGTTCAATCATCGCCCTTGGGAGCAGCAGGGCCGCCGCAAATGCATCCGCAGCTGCCTCGCCACCGCGCTGTGCTGGGCCACTGCGGCCAGCTGTTCTACCTTGGGCGTAGCGTGTCAGGGCACATTCCTTTTCTTGGAAGCCACTAACCTGACACTCACCACGAGCGATCAGAGGTTGCACCTCGAGTAAATACCGACCTAGGAGCTGTGCCATCATGAATTGCGAAGGAGCCGCCGCTAAGTGTGGATGGAGCACTATGGCTATCTGGAAGCTGCCGCGCTCGTCTTTTGCTAACAGAGCGCCGTGAGCATCGATGCTAAGCCGCCGGACGTTCAGCCCCGCTGATTCGACCACCTTGGCCACGTCGATCCTTGGGGCTCGCGTCTCGTCGGCACCAAAATATTTGCGTACCAAAATAGCTAGTCTCTCGACATCGCCGGCTGCCGCGGTGGTTACGATTTCGGGAAAGATCGCAATCATGAACGAACCCCCTGTGCCGCATTCCTACCCCAACTGATGGGGATAAGCGGGACTCGAATGTGGCTCTCTAATGTAGCCTTCCAATGTGGCCTTCCAAGATATTATACGTTATTTTTGTCGCTACTGAGGCAGTGAGTGGCTTAACTACCCGGAAGTTATTCCGGAAGACTGAAGTTTTGGTGGAGCTAGGTTGCGCGTTTTAACGATCTCAAAACCATATGTGGCGGCGGCCTACCGGCAAAAGCTTAGCATTCTGGCAAACTCCGGCTTCACCGTCGGCCTCATTTGCCCACCCGCATGGGGGTCGCAGCAATTTGAGCCCGACCCGACGGATGACCAATATTGGCTCAGGCAGCTTCCCATAATTGCCAACGGACGTAATCATTTTCATGTTTACCTGGGCCTGGCAAAGGCCGTGCAGGAATTTCGCCCTGACATTATCAACTGCGAGGAGGAGCACTACTCGCTCGTCACAAGGCAATGCTTAGGAGTCGCGCGCAGCGTCGGAGCCAAATTTATTTTTCATACCTGGCAGAATATCTACAAAGCCTACCCGCCACCTTTTGCTTGGATGGAAAAGCGTGTGCTCCGCGAATCCGCAGCGGCAGCGACGGGCAATGACGAGGCCACGCAGGTGCTACGGGCCAAGGGATTTACCGGGCCTATTGCCGAAATCCCGCAGATGGGTGTGCATTTTGAAAAATTTGCCGCCGACCCGGATGATCTCAACCTGCGTAAAGCGACACGCCTACGCCTTGGTTTGCGACCAGATGCCTATTATGTCGCCTACGTTGGTCGCCTTGTAGAAGAAAAAGGCGTCGACACGATGCTTAAAGCTGCCGCCAACTTAAAGACTCAAATACCGGCACTGCGGCTTTTGATTCTAGGTAGTGGACCAGAGCACGAACGACTGACGGCCTTGGCTAAATCATTAGATATCGACGACCTCATCGATTGGTGTCCACAGGTAGCGTCACCAGAGGTCGCATCTTATCTGCAAGCAACAGACATCTTGTGCCTGCCTTCACTGACTCGCTCCAACTGGAAAGAACAGTTTGGCCGTGTGCTGGTCGAGGCCATGGCTGCATCGGCAATAGTTATTGGATCGTCATCGGGAGAAATTCCTCGCGTGATCGGTGATGCTGGTTTGGTGTTTACGGAAGGCGATGCTGCAGCGCTAGCTCAGGCCATTGTCCAAACTTTTGACAGTCCTGAGCTGATACTAAAGCTGCGGCGTCTTGGACACCAAAAAGCTCGATCGCAATTCAGTAACCATGCCATAGCCAAGCGCTGGGGCGATCTTTGGCAGCTTGTGGCTGCTATTTAATAACCTATCTTAAGCCTTGAATTTGAGTGCAATTTCTGACCTAGCCTCAGGTTTTTCCAGAAAATGCCGACACGTCTTTGTCAGCCTAGAGACGTGTGCTCCATTTCCGGGAGGATGTGTTATGGGCCTGGCCTTATTTAAAGAGCGACGCTTCTCTGAACGGCGCCAGCTATCCGGGGTACTCCCAGGAGGATTGATCCGCGCAGACGGCAAGGGGGCGGTGTCGTGCCGACCGGTGGACGTCTCAGCTCACGGTCTCGGTATCGTCATTGTGGGCGAGAAAAAGCTGCTACCAATTGGGCTCGATCTAATCTTAGTCGTGACCGATGGTGAAATACCTTTGCAAGTTGCGTGGAGCACTCCGGACTTCGGCAAACAGGACTCGGTACGTTATGGACTTGCGGTAACAGACCAGAGCGTAAATCTCGAACTCGTG
>OMIY01000456.1 GCA_900299215.1 bacterium
CCCGATCTGTTCAAACCCCTCAAGACAGATAGCGCTGCTGCAGAAGTAATTTCGCGCCCAGCGCTGACTTATTTGCAGGATTCGCTTCATCGCCTGAGACAAAATGGCTTGGCGATGTTTTCACTCGCTTTGATCCTAGTTGTGACTTTAATAGGCATAGTCGGTCCATGGTTTTTCCCTGCCTCCACAGCCGGAGTTGCCTATGAAAATCAGCAGAATCCTCACAACATCAATCAAGGGCCGACCCGGAGTTCGCCGCTATTAGTCGTCGAAGACTTTGCTCCTGTGCCCGAGGAGCGCTTTGACAGTTCCTATGATCAGAACGCACCGCTCCAAAGTGGCAGTGACGTGCAAGGCCCGGGGGCAGTCCGCATCGACGGCGTCGCGACGGTAGACGGAGTTAATCTAGTTTGGCAACCGGTCCCTGGCGTGTCTGGCTATGCACTTTTTCGCGTGATCAAAACCGCAGCAGATCCCGTCAGCCTAGACGATTTGGCTGAGGGACGCGCCGAGCGTGGTCTTGGCATCATTGAAATCAACGATCCCACGCAATACTCTTACTACGACGGACTCGGTCTCGATCCATCCGAGGTTTATCAATACTCGATCGTTAGTTTCGTTGATGACCCTGTGACCGGTGAGCGACTATTTAGCAAGCGCGCTGCCACGATTGAAACAAGTCTTATCAACACCATAAAGTTGTCAGATGCTCAGGCTATTAATCCCACCGCCCAGGTAGGGGCTATGATCATGGGGCGGGCCCACTTGTTTGGGACCGATGCGTTGGGACGCGATGTACTTGCACGCATGGTACAAGGCACGCGCGTAGATATGCTCCTTGCTCTATTGGTGCCCAGTCTCTGCATTTTAATCGGCCTGATTTTCGGTGCGTTTTCAGGCCTAATGGGTGGACGTGTTGATAACTTTTGTATGCGCATTGTTGAGATTGTCGATAACTTTCCCGACTTGCTCGTGTTCATCATATTGCAGGTGGCGATAGGTAAGGGTTTACTCAGTTTGGTGATAGCTTTGACTGCATTCAGTTGGGCAGGATTTGCGCGGATCGTCCGCGGTGAAGTCTTGCGGATGCGCGAGCTGGAGTTTGTGCAGGCTAGCAAACTTTTGGGCGCATCTATAAAGCGGCTAATATCCCACCACATTGGACCCAATCTTTTGGGTCTAATCATTATCGCTTGGTCGGCAAGGATTCCAGGTGTTATTGCGTCGGAGGCTTTCCTATCGATGCTAGGACTTGGTTTAGAGCAACCTACTCCTTCATGGGGAAACGTGGTATTCGATGCAGCTAGAAGGCTGCAGGTGAATCCGGTGCAATTTTTCCTCCCAGCATCCGTACTTGGTGTGACTCTCCTTTGTTTTTATCTGCTGGGTGACTCCATGAGAGATGCCTTTGATCCAAAACTGCGCGGTCGAAATTAG
Organism: bacterium; assembly: GCA_900299215.1. Lineage (GTDB taxonomy): Bacteria > Bdellovibrionota_B > Oligoflexia > Oligoflexales > CAIYRB01 > CAIYRB01. The sequence continues at coordinate 1,438 of OMIY01000456.1, forward strand.
GAAAAGGATTTGCGGTGATGAGTGAGCATCTAGCCATAAGCAGCACAAATTCAGCGATCCTATTAGAAATCAAAGACCTCAGTGTCAACTTTGCCGTTCATGGTGGTGAGGTTAAAGCGGTTAGAGGGGTCTCCTTTCAAGTTTATGAAGGTGAGACGCTTTGTATCGTCGGTGAATCCGGATCAGGGAAATCTGTAACCGTGCAGTCGATACTTGGTTTGCTGCCGATGCCACCCGCACGCATTGTCGCAGGACAGATTTTATTCGGTGGTCAAAATCTGCTACAAATTGGTCGCTCTGAAATGCGGCAAATTGCAGGTGGCGATATTGCGATGATCTTCCAGGATCCTTTGGTCAGCCTGAATCCAACGATGACCGTATTCGACCAGATCGCAGAGGTTTTACTTCTGCATACACAGATGACTGCGAGTGAAAGACAATCTCGGGTGTTGGAGCTACTTGAACTTGTTCGTATTCCAGAGCCAGCTAAAAGGTTAAAGCAATTCCCCCACGAGTTATCGGGAGGTATGCGCCAGCGTGTGATGATTGCCATGGCACTAGCCTGCAACCCTAAACTTCTAATTGCTGACGAACCTACGACTGCTCTTGACGTCACCATTCAGGCGCAGATTCTGACATTGATCCGAGACCTCGCTAGACGCCTTAATATGGCCACCATCTTAATCACTCACGATTTAGGGGTGGTTGCTAAGATGGCGGATCGCGTCATCGTTATGTATGGCGGCCAAGTGATTGAAGAGGGCAAGGTAGATGACGTCTTTTATTTACCTAAACACCCGTATACCGTCGGATTGCAAAGGGCTATGCCTCGCGACGAGATTTCGTCCCATGAGCCATTAACCCCGATTCCTGGGAGTCCTCCTGATCTGTTTAGCCCACCAGCTGGATGTGCCTTTGCTCCGCGTTGCCCTGCTGTGATGCAGATCTGTGTCGAGAGGGCCCCGGTCCAGATTCGAAGTGGCAACGTTAGAGCTGCTTGCTGGCTGCAGCATCCTCAAGCTGCCCAGCGCCGTCAGAGTGCTGGTGTTCACGAGATTGGAGCGACCACTGCTCACAGCAATGGAGCGTTGTCATGATTGCTCCACTTCTTTCTGTGCAGGGTGTCAGTAAGTTTTTTCATCTAGGTCGCGGGGTTCAGCTACACGCAGTAGAAGACGTTTCATTTTCCATCAACCCAGGCGAGACCCTAGGTCTGGTCGGAGAATCAGGCTGCGGCAAGTCGACATTAGGTCGCGTTCTGGTCCGCATGTATGAGCCAACAGCCGGCGATATTCTGATGGACGGTGAATCGGTTGCCGGACGACTCACCACCGCGCGACGACGTCAATTTGCACGTCAGGCGCAGATGATTTTCCAAGATCCTTACGCCAGCTTAAATCCTCGCATGACCGTTGGCGACATTATCGCCGAGGGGCCCGATATCCACGGGCTTTGGACTCGCTCCGACCGCTCTCAGAAAATTGCCGCTTGGCTCGATCGTGTGGGTTTACTCCCCGAGCATGCTTTTAGATTTCCCCACGAGTTCTCCGGGGGGCAGCGCCAACGCATTGGTCTAGCTCGTGCACTAGCCGTGGAACCTCGCTTTGTCGTTTGCGACGAACCCATTTCGGCCCTAGATGTCTCTGTGCAGGCTCAAGTAGTGACTTTGCTTCAGGATTTACAGAAAGAACTTGGTCTGACTTATCTTTTTATCGCCCACGGACTTAGTATGGTCCGTTACATTTCCTCACGGATGGCTGTGATGTATCTGGGGCAAATCGTCGAGCTGGGGCCATCAGATGAGGTCTTCTTTAGACCGCTGCACCCATACACTCAGGCATTGGTCGCAGCAAATCCAATAGCTGATCCCCAACGCGAGCGTAGCCGTCCAGAACAACTGTTGAAAGGTGAACTTCCGAGCCCCATTAACCCACCGCCGGGATGCCGTTTTGCAGGCCGCTGCGCACTTGCGGACCAAGAGTGTCGCGGTGTTACGCCAACCTTGCGCCAGTTGGAGAACGGACACAGTGTCGCCTGTCACAAGATCTAGGTAGATATGACCCATTGAAAAATTCGTCCCCGGGCAAAAATCTACTCTTGCTTCTCTGCGCACAAACTGTGAAGCTAGTAGAAGTGGTCAAAGGGCTACCGTGCCGCCGAGGGGAACCTCACAAAGGATTCTGAGCAGTTACTGAAGGCGCCGGTTTAAGACCAGAAACAAGAGGTCCTCTAAAATCGAGGGACTAAGTAGGAGTTACGCATTTGAGGCGAGGACGCCGTGGGCGTGGCCGTTCAGGCAAGCGTTCCCCCAATCACGTTAGTGTACATGGCATGAGACCCCCACGCGGAATAGGTGGACTCACGTCTGCCTTGGCTGTGGACATCGAGGACCAAGTCAGACTTAGGGGTGAAGGTTACTACCGACAAAAACGAGTAGTAATAACCAACGTAGCTCCTGAGCGTTTGACGGCCGATGTTAAAGGCAAGGGTGCGATGTATCATGTCACGCTCGAGATGGCGCTCGATGACAAGCGCCAACGCTCGACGATAAGCGCACTTTGTGACTGTCCGTTTTTTGCTGGTGGCAAAGGCTACTGCAAGCATATCTGGGCAACCTTGTGTATGGCTGATGGTACCGCAGAATGTGAGTTCAAGGCGCCCTCGGATCATCCAATCGGCTTTCACACTAAGTTTTTGCAGGCTACTACAAGCAGGATGCGTGCAGTCGTTAGCGCTGAGCCCGATGCTTCCGGACGGATCAGAGCATTTTCTGCTGCTAGCCATGCTGCTCCACCTCAACAAAAAGAGCCCGAGCAACACAAAAACCGTGGTCATGGTGATCAGCTATCTTGGCGCGAAACCCTGAAACTCATCGGTCATGCCCAACGCGAACTGATTGAACCCCGTCAACGAGCTGCCACCAAGACTGCGCAAAACGATGTTTACTACATCATCGACGCAGATTCGACTCGACGCAGCGGACTACTCACCCTCTGCCTATTTAGGCGCAGCGCACAGTCAGATGGAGGAGCAGGTGAAAATAGACAGAATCAGCAGTTATCTGCTGCCCCTGTCGACGTCAAAGCACTCGAGAGCATTGGCGAAGGCCCCGATCGTGAAATTCTGACTCAAATCTTTGGCACAGCAAGCACTACAGTGGCTCGCGCTGGATCTTGGGACGAGGCCAATTCGCCTCTTCGTACCAGAGTCCATTCATTTGTTGTGGCCGAAAGCTTGCGTCCACAGCTTATATCCATGATGGCGTCAACCGGTCGATTAGGTTGGCTTGGAGTGGACGACGCCAAGCTGGAAACTACGCTTAATATCGGACTTGATGCATTCCATGCCCTGTCGTGGGATATGCGAGATCCGTGGATCTTCCGTCTCGCTGTAGCTGTACGCAAGCAGGACCGGACCTGGATTGTACGCGGAGAGTTCAGGCGCGGACGAATCACCGTTCCTCTGCTAGATATCCTAGCTGCCTTTCCAGACGGCACAGTCATTTTCAAAGACCGCGTGATCCATATCGCTATGCAGGATCCGCGCCTATGTGGCTGGATCAACACGCTGAAGCAAGTGCAGTCCATCAAAGTGCCGAAAGCAGACCAGGCTGCATTCCTCAGATCTTTTGTCGACATGGCAAACTCGCCACAACTGGATTTGCCGAGTGACAGTGGCTGGCGCATTGTCGTCGGTGACGCCAAACCGAAGTTGATTTTCTTGGCTACACCCATCACTGACAAAGCTATGGTGCTGATGGCCAACTATGAATTCGACTACGAAGCTCCACCAAGTCCAGCACAGTTGCCGCAACGTCTAAACGAACAACGGCGACACGGACGTCGGGGTCAAAGGCATCACCAAATTGATGCGACCAATGAGCAATCGTCAGGTCAGCAGCCAGCATTGCCCGAGGCCGGTCAAGAACAGAATGTCTCTGCGGAGCAACTCACCGACGGTGCTGCTCAACCAACGCAGGTACCCGCTCCGCAAGCCCCACAGCAACCTGAACCACCTGCCCCACCTCGGATCGTACTTCGACGCGACCGGGTCAAGGAGGAACAACTCGTAAAAGATCTATGCGAGCATGCTGGGGTGCACCCGTCAGCAGGACGAGGGGTGACCGGTGCCGACGTGTTTGTAGATGCATCGAATCTACCGACACTTGTCGCCGACCTAAATGCTCAGGGGTGGGCTGTCGAGGCAGAAGGCAAAAAACTTCGTGCAGGTCGCAGCTTTAATGTCGACGTCAAATCGGGTGTCGA
>OMIY01000457.1 GCA_900299215.1 bacterium
TAGCAAGTGAGTACCGAGACTGTTACGTTTAGCTTGAATGATCGCGATATCACGGTAACCAAAGGTACGACCGTGATGGAAGCGGCACATAAGCATAATGTTTATATTCCGCATTTTTGTTGGCATCCTGGTCTAAGCATTGCGGGTGTTTGTCGCTTCTGCTTAGTCAAAGTCGACAATCGTCCCAAGTTGGAGATCGCCTGTAACCTTCAGGCTACTCCCGGAATGAAGGTCTCTACCCTCTTGCCCGAGGTTAAAGAGGCACATAAGTGGGCCCTAGAATTTCACCTAGTCAACCATCCCCTGGATTGTCCTATTTGTGACCAGGCAGGCGAATGCAAGTTGCAAGACTTCTATATGGAAGTCGGTAAGTATAAGAGTGAAATGGACAGGCCCAAAGTCCTTAAGCCTAAGGCTTTAGACGTTGGTTCTGACCTAGTACTCGATACAGAACGCTGCATTCTTTGTGACCGCTGTGTTCGATTTGAGCAAGAAGTGACCAAGACAGGCGCACTTGGCATCTTTAACCGCGGTGACCGTGCCGTTGTTGGTACCTATCCAGACAAAAAGATTGAGCATAACTACCAAGACAACCTGGTAGATATCTGCCCGGTTGGCGCTTTCACGTCGCGCGATTTCCGTTTTAAACAGCGGGTGTGGTTCTTGAAAGACCAGCCAGCAGTTTGTCCGGGGTGTTCTACTGGCTGTCACGTCAAGGTATACGGCAAGCCTCAGGTGCGGACGTATTTCCGTGTGAAGCCGCGCGAGTCCGAAGTGAACGGTCACTGGATGTGTGACGTGGGTCGTAAGACTTATAAACACCTAAACCAAGATCAACGACTGCGTTTCGCAGTAGCTGATACCGGTACGGGTGGGCGCGCTCGTGTATCCGTACCGGAGGCAATCTCTAGTTTGGCCGTGCAGCTACGTGGTGTAGCGGCAAGCGACATTGCCTTGTTGGTTAGCCCACAGTATACCTGCGAAGAATATGATGCTCTCTTCGACTTCTTCGTGAAAAAGCTCGGTGTCAGCAAAGTGTTTCAGTGGCGTGAGCCCACCGAGAAGCTAGAGGCATTCGATGGCCTGCTGTATCGTGGCGACCACAATCCAAATACCTTTGGATTGTCTGAAGCGCTTTCCAAAGTTGGTCTGCCCAAAGATGTGAAAAACGGTTTTGATGATCTAGCGCGTAGCGGGGCTAAAGTGGTAGTCGCGTTGGCGCCTGAGATTGAGTTCCAATTCCCAAGCCTGCCGGCTCAGCTGCAGCGTCTATCTGAGCTTGCTTTTGTTTCAGTTTGGACTACCTCAAGCTCAGCTTATAATGTGAAAGGGCTGCGTCACCTAGTGCCGCTCAAAGGCTTTGCCGAGAAAAAGGGAACATTCCGTAATTATCAGGGCAAGGCAGGTGAGTTGACCAAACCCTTCCCGGCGGCGGTCGATGAAGCGAAAGACGTGGTGGAAGTGGTGACTGCCTTGGCAGAGGTTTGGGCGCGCGCCTAATTAATGGCGTATTTCGTTAGGAGACTTACGACATGGCAACTGGGATTATAAAAGTAGCGCCACCGCCAGAGGACAAGAATCTGTTCCAATTGGCCTATGGCTATGCCAGCACAATCTTTTCCGGTATGTGGAAGACGCTGACCATCTTCCTCAAGCAAATTACTGGTCGCGAAAAGACCAATACACTTGAATGGCCAGAACAGCCAGCCACCTATAGCGATCGCTTCAAGGGTAAGCACTTTTTGACGCGTCGTGAAGACGGACAGGTGCGGTGCACCGCCTGTTTTCTCTGTGCAACGGCTTGTCCAGCTGAATGTATCCATATCGTTGCAGGTCAGCACCCAACTAACGAGATCGAGAAGTTCCCCGTTCGATTCGAAATCGATATTCTGCGCTGTGTCTTCTGCGGGTTCTGCGAGGAAGCATGCCCTGTGGACGCAATTCGCTTGGGGCCTGAGTATGTGATGGCCGGTGCTGCTGGTGACAAGTGGGTTTATACCAAGGACTATTTAGCCGATCGTGGTCAGTTGCACGGTGGGGTTGTCAGTGTGAAAGATGAAAACACCAAGCACTTTACAGTCGATCATAATCCGCGCGGTGATGACCTTCTCGCCACGGATGCGCCTCATATGCGGCATCATTAATCGACTGGTTACTAGTCATTTTGATTGATTTGTTAGGGCTCGCTGTAGATGGAACTTCGACTGATTCTATTTAGACACGCTCAGGCTGAAGATGAAGGGCCGCGGATATCAGACCATCAGCGTGCCCTTACAGTGCATGGAAAGCAGCAGGCAGCCTCCACGGCTAGACAATTAGCGGAGGCTGCACTCTTACCTACCTTGGTCTTAGTCAGCGATGCATCGCGCACTCTCGGGACTTGGGAGCATGCACAAGGGTGGCTTGGGGACAGGGCGGAGGTCAAATCACTCCATGAAATATATACAGATGATGTGCGCGGTCTGGTGACTTTGCTTGGAAAGCAGGACTTAGCCAGCCATAAGACCGTTGCTTTGATTGGACACAACCCTCACATCTCTGGATTAGCAAGCTTACTGACTGGTGCTCCAATTCGCTTTGCTAAGGGACAAGCTTTAGTTCTTGTGCTTAATTCAGACTCTTGGGCAGAAGCGGTGTACGACACCGGAGAGTGGCGTATTGCTGCAGACTTCGGTGGCAAGTGATTGAGTCGCCAACCTGTGATCAAAGAGAAGTGCACACGGCGTATAGTAAGCTTGGTCCCAAGCCTGACCGAAACCGTGGTTCAGCTTGGGCTGAGATCTGAGCTGGTAGCTTGCACCTCGTTTTGTGTCGAGCCGGCTTCACTACACCGGGAGGTCACACTTATAGGTGGGACCAAGGACTTTGACGTCGAAAAAATTCTTGCTCTAAGTCCGACGCATGTATTGGCCAATCAAGAGGAAAACACTCGATCTTTAGTCGAGGCTTTGATGGCTCGAGTGGCGACCCTTGTGACATTTCCTAAGGGACCCAATGAAGTGCCTACGATGATCAAGGCCATGGGTGAGTTTCTAGACTGTGATGAGCCAGCAAAAATCATGGCAAACGAGTTAACGAGCATCCTCAGTTTTACGGCTCAACGAATCGCTCAGCCCAGGAGTTTTGTTTATTTGATCTGGCGATCGCCCTACATGATTGCAGGACCCGATACCTATATATCGCGTTTACTGGAGAGCTTTGGGTGGCGCAATGCCTACTCTGGTGACGAACGTTATCCTGCGCTTGAAGTGGATCAGATTAATACCATTGCACCTGATCATATTTTTCTAAGTAGCGAGCCTTTCGCTTTTCGTACCCGTCACATCAGTATGCTGCGAGATGATGGTATCATCTGTGACAGCGTGACTAAGATCGATGGTCACATGTGTTCTTGGTTCGGTTGGCGGACGATTGAGGCACTGAAATATATTAGGAGCTTAAA
>OMIY01000458.1 GCA_900299215.1 bacterium
GGGTTTACAACTATGTCGCCGTCTTTATTTAAGTATCCACGTTTGATGCACAGACTGCGGACACGATTAGCGATATTCTCAACTAGACTCGCGACCTCATTATCAGTGATTGGATCAAGATTTCGAAATCTCGCAACGTCACCGTATCTTGTGTAAACACCATCGATAGAGATGATGTGTAGGTGAGGGTTTAAGTTTAGTGCAGATCCCCAACGCTGAGTGAACGCGACACTTCCTGGCGTCGCGTCTGTGATGCCGGCAGCGGTAGCTTTGGTGATGTAGTAGCGATGTATTTCTTTACTGACGAGGCCAAAGACCTCACCAGCAAAGCGCTTATTCGTGTGTAGCCAGTAGCGCAGGGGGATGGGAAACGACACCACAAACTGCCGATAAGGCACCAGTGGCAGTACATTTTGCGTCAGGTGATTGGCTGCCTCGGCCATTCTTTTGGCGCAGCATGAGGGACAGAAGCCGCGCTTTTTGCAGCTAAACGCGACCACCGTCTCCTCACTGCATGCGGCGCATTTAAGGCGAATAAAGCCTTGGGCAAGTATGCCGCATTTGAGATACGCCTCGAACTCTTTGAGTACATAGTCGGGCAGCGGACGCTGCTCGGTCTCCCGCTCGCCAGTGAAGGTGCTCAGGTGCTCCGCGATGATTTGCGGCGGCGGCCAGCCACACCTGCGTCCAGTATATTTCCCTCGCCCCACCCATCGCTGGCAGCGACGGGCTGTTCACACCTTATCTGCGCCTCGATCAACATGACGTGCGCATCCGTACGGGCGACGGGATTCATTTCACGACGAAGGGTAGCCAGCTCGTTGCACAATACTTACTGAGCCGGCTGAGCCGGCTAAATCCTGAAGTCGCTAATGCCAAATAAGGCAAGCCCGGCTAAGCGGACGCGAGCTCTTTTTGCGGAGCATCAGGACGGTAATCAGGTAGATAAAGCTCAAATAGCGCCTTAAATTCCTGAACCCAAAGTAATTTGACGTTCAATCTGGTCATAAGCACCCCTAACCAGAGCCAGATCTGCATTTGATCTAATTCGTTAATCTTCACATTACTTACCATAGGGGCGTAAATGGCGGTGTGAGCCAACATGTAATCAATAAACTCGCTTAAATCGGGGAAGAATGTAACCGGCTCGTTAAATTTATGATGGATCAGTACAAAATGTTCCATTAGTTCGTAAATCTGTGGCTCGACGACCTTAAGTGATTCGGGAATTGGCAATTTCAGATGATTCGGTTGAAAAACTCCCTGCCAAACCGCTGCCAAATGCTCCTGAAAGATAGAGGTCTCGATAGTCTGCACGCGTCCGAAATCCAGAATCACTAACTTTCCACGATTAATTCGAAAATTTGATTCATATAAATCGGTTTTAAACAGATTAAAACCAAAAGAGGAGCGGAAGACCAAACGCAAAATAGCACGCGCTACGGCCACCTTTTCTTCCTCTGCAGCCTGATTTATAAAAGTATTCAGTGAACTACCCTCGATGTATTCCATAGTCAGACAATTTGCCGAGCACAAGTCTGGGATCAACTGCGGAATTACAATATCCGGATCGTCTTTGAATATTTCAGAAAATCTCTGCAGATTAGCGGCCTCACGCACCAAGTCTAATTCGCCGATGAATAAATTTTCGGCATGAGCAAACGCAACGTCGTCAAGAGCTTTACTAAATCTACGTAATACGGGAAGAATGTTCGCTTTGAAAAGCACAAAATCTTGCCGCGCCCGCTGCTCGATATCGTCTCTACGAATCTTTAATGCCACCTCGCGTCCATCGACTAATGTGGCTCTAAAAATATGGGCAATACTTCCGGAGGCAAAAGGGACCTCGTCCCAAGTTTGGAAAAGCTCTTTAGCGGGCCTTCTAAACTCTGTAAGGATCACTTCCTGAAAATTGACCCGTTCCCGTTGCTGCTGATCGCGATAAAGATTCGCAAACCCAATGTTGAGCTCCTCGCTGAGACCGAAAAAGGCTACTCCGGACTGAACCGCAGCCTGCAAAATCTTTGCGATCGGACCGCCAAAAGCAAGGCCGCGGCTGTTCACCGTCTTAATCACCGCGGTTAGGATATTACTCACCCGTTGGCGAGGGTTTGGCTGGGGAGAGACCAGGTGCCAGCCTATTTTCGCATAGTTGAACCATTGCTGAACACGCCGGCTGGTGGCAGCAAGCAGACGCTGATCACTCGGAGAACCAAAATCGGCTGTCCTGGCAGCAAAAGTTAGAAAAAATCGTCGATTCTTTACCAGGTCGCTGCCGAATCCCAGAACGTCATCGCTAGACCCCTGACTCGCCTGCTCTGACAAAAACCGGTATCGACTGACCGGAATCTGCGCAAAATCTGTCTGCTTTGAGCGTACTGCCCAGCGCCCCAAAGCGAGAAAAAAAAGTAACTGGTACTCCAGATGAAGCTGCGGAACTTTATCGATGACCTCGGTTACGATCGACAGACGCCGCTTGAGCGGTGTTTCGTAGTCATACAAGGTATTAAAGAACTCAAGAATCTCGAAGATCAATTTGTCTTCGTCGCTCCGTTTCTTGTCCTGTCGCTTACGAAGTGTAGCAAGGGATGGAATATTTTTTGATAATGAAGTTCCCATAGGATGGGCATAAGCTAAAAGCATCAGCAATGACAAATAGGGCTCTGCAGGAAATTTTCTCTGTCGTGTAAGTAGCACCGCAAACTCGCTTATATCCTCTCCTCTGGCCAAACGTATCCATCTGCTCTCCCACTCCACAATGCTGCGAGTCTCACTGCTTAGCTCGGGATCATGCTGCAAATGTAAAAGCCACTGCTCGGCATCGTTCAACCTGGCACTTAGCCTGGCGGCTCTGACTAGTTGTAGCTCAACGAATACCATCTGCTCGTAACTCATGCGGTGTTCGAGTATTTTCCGGTAACCAATCGTAGCCTCGTAGGCATAGCCCAAGTGAAAGGCAGCCATCGTTTCGTCGATCGCGCTTGTCGTCCACTCATGCTCATAGGCCAAAAATTTCCGACCAATAAGTAGTTCCCACTGAGCACCGAGCGGCTTATGCTCTTGACGCAGTAACTTGCTTTTGCAATTACAAAGTTCTTCTATTAGATAGCTGGCCTGGCCACTGTCCTTAATTCCAGCTCGTTGCAAACTACTCTCAGCAATTTTTACCGCATGCTCAACCTCCGTAGGCTTAAGGTGCTTCCTTAAGAGTTGAAGTTGGAGCATCTTGATCGCATAAAAGAAGCGCTGCAGGTGAAAAGTAGTCCCACCGTCTCGGCCTAGCTCTTTAGAAAGCGCAGCCTGCGATAGTATTTGATTAAAACAGTGGTTACTGGCAGCGACAATTTCACCTTCGTCAACCAAGGCTGCTATTTCAGCCTCTACATCGGCATCGAGTTTAGCAATGATGTCCTGAAGGAGGCTCACGTCGTCCGACCTCGACGAGGTTATTTTCTCAAATTCCCTTCTTACTATCGGAACATTTGCGGATCACTAAAGTAGGCATTCAAGTTGGTTTATTTACCGAATTACAACCCTTTAGGTCAGAGATCATAGTCTTTTACAGTCAGACTAATCGTCACGGCTCCAACTAAGGCCGAGATGTCAGCCGCCGAACCGCCACTCACAAAGGCACCAATGTTGTCCACGGAAACCCGAATTCGGGGGACCATAATCGGCCTAAGGTTCCAGAAAAACTCCATTTCGCGAATTAAGATTCCGTGCGCGGGCGATACTCCGTCGAAACCGGCTGTCTCCAACTTCCAGTGCAGTACGTTAGTAAGCGGCTCTTTCAGGAAATGATTCTGATACGCCCCGCCCACATCCAAAACCTGAACATGGAAACGGCCCGTAGCCGATGTTGGTTCACCATCGTTGGGATGTTCCACCGTCACCGTCGAGGAAATCGTCTTATTCAAACCTACTAAAGCCGCTGTATCCTGAACTATAGGTCCAATAAGCAAGGGCCGAGGCGGATCGAACGTAGCACCTGCCACTTCTGACAAGGAGAACATCAAGCCGTCACTCTTCAGAGCTTGAGGATCGAATTGTCCAGCGCCACCGTTCGCCAGCGCACTACCGAGTAGGGCACTGATATCGATATCAGCCGAGAGGCACTGTATTTTTGAATTTGGCATCGTAAAGGTAAATTTGTCGGTCAGCCCTAACGTAATTTCGCCTCCCGGGCACGGAGTCAGGCCAGAATTGAGCCTAACATCAATGAGATAGGTTACATGTGCAACAACCGATTCCATGCTGGATGAGCCCTTGAGTTTCGCAGAATCGGTCAGCAATACTGGCTTTTTTTGCAGATTGCCTCCTGATCGCAACATCGACTCATCGTTAGCGTGACAGCCCAACACAACCACTAAGACTAGCGAGGAAAGCATCGTGTTTAATGAAATACGACTCTGACGCAAGCTCAAGACTGACCTCCGATCTTCATGATCGAATCCAAAATGCTCTTTAGGCCAGATCCCGCAATTGTATTCAGTTGTTTATCGATCAGATTGCCACCGCCGATATCGTACATTTTAAACCCTGCTGCCATATCAATATAGATATCATCCGCGTAGGGAATCACGTAGACAAATGCCTCGACGGACTTTAGCAAAGATTCCTTGAAACTTGGTTCCTGCTCGCCGGTTTTGATGGTTACAGCGACACCGTTACCATAGATCTTGGCATTAATCAGGATGTCCAGATCAATGCTAACTACCCCACTTGTCTTCACATGAAACGGCACACCTACAGACATATCGTCGAGTTTAAACTTCGGATCATCGACAAGACTAATCACTGGCTTAATCAAACCTTCAAAGTTAGCCACTGAACTTGGCAATTTGATCTCTCCCTTTTTAGGTAAGGGCGCGCCTTTAAGCATCGATGCAAATTGTGGAATCAGTTCTGCGATGGTTCTATTGAGCCAAATTTGACTACGGACCGACTTGCTGAAAACCCTCTCGCCATTTTCCTTCATAAACTGACCAGAAACTTCGTCAGTGAAAATAAAATCGCGCGCCCCATTTAGACCCAGAGCTCTAACACCAGAATCTTTACAGTCCCCGACTCTAAAAAGTGAAAAAACTTGGGTCGTAGGCGCTGCATGACGGGAAGCGATGTCACGACAAATCTCTGCAGCCATTGCACCAAGAGATTTCGGCGCTACAATGAACAAGCCATTGACATCCGAGGCACTGTCGAGCTGTGCTCCACACCCACTCAGGTAGAAGCTCACGATAAGCACCGCGACCATGATCTTTCGCCTTCTAAACATCTGTGATCCCTACCTATACTTCCATTAAGCATCTAACTTCAAAATATCCGATACTTTTTTCAAATTGGCTTACCGTTGAATGTCTCTTCAGTCGAAGAAATCTCCTCAGCTGATTTACTATCCAGTCCCTGTTGGCTGACCAAATCAACATTAAGGAACAACATTGCGTTCTTCGCGAGAATCTTTACCGGCGGCACGACAATCTGTTGAGCAAATGGTGTAGCTAAAAACGCCTGCACACTCGGCAACGCGGTTAGGATCCCAGACAGGGCATCCTGATTAAATTGAAACCCACCGCTCTGCCCGATCGTATCGACGATCTTATCAAGGCGAATTTTTGCTTCAAAATGTAGAATTGAGATTGGGCTCGTATTCAATCTGAAGCGGAGGAAATCAATGGCCAGAGCCTTGAGTCCATCGATACTTTCAAAGCCTGTTGCCGCAGTCTCAAAATCCATGACATGCTTAAAGCTGTGATCAATGTAGGGAGGAACAAGTTGCTGATCGAAACTATTCATTGTCATAATGACAGTTCCGGACGCACTACCCTCAGCCGTAGTAGCCTTAACTTCGCGCTGGACGCGCAAATTGGCGAGTGCTTTTGGGTCTCCGGATGCCAGTGACGGCATAAAAGGCCGCGGTGGATCGAATTTAGTATCGCCCAAATTCCGCAGTAGAATCATATTATCGGCAGCGGTCACCGGAATTGGGCCAGCAGACAATTTAGATGGATCTGTAGATGCTAAAATTGGCCGTAGTAGCTTGGCAATATCAATTGTACCTAGAATCCCACAGTCGAATGGAATCGGATTTTTGATCACGATTAATTTTGTCAAATCTAATTTACCTAGCGATGGATTAATCGAGAACTCGACGTTACCGTGACAAACTTCAAGAGGGGCATTCGATTGAGTGCCAGTTCCATTGCCGTTAGCTACTGCTTGAGCCCCCCCCTGAGCCGGGGCAGCATCGACAGGTTGCGTTGTTGCACCCGTAATACTCACGGCAATTCGATAAGTGACTTTAAATAAGTTTTTGAGCTGCTCGTCGACCACTCCTGGATCGATAGGCACCTGGGAGGACTGGTCATTGTTTTTTTTAGATTGCTGGAATGCCGCTCTGTTTGGAGATCCATGCGCCCGATCCGCACTACTAGGATTTTGGCATCCGAGCAGCAGCAAAATCGCTATAAATATTTCTGACCAGAACCGCCGGAACCTAATGTCAAAAGTCATAGCGGATACCCCCTATCAGGCCAATCTTTCTGTAGTAGTAAGCTCCCGGGGTTTCCCCGGTTTCATTGATTCCCACTGAAGCTTCTGTAAAGCTGACGCCACCCTCTAGCATGATCTTACAGTCCTGGTGGTCATCCAAGCCTGAGCGCGGTTGCATATGCTGGACACAAAGTTGCGACCCGGTGCTAACCATATAATAGGGCGCAAGCGGACCCGCTCCGGCCACGGAGCTGAGAAATTCCTGCGTACCATAGCCAATCTTCGCATTCGTGCCCGTACTTCCGCGACCTACTGAACTTGGTTCGTAACGAAGACCAGTTAGCCAATTGAAGTTACCAGTAGCCTTCAAAACAACACCGCCGCGATACGCTAAGGTATCGTGCACATCCCGAGGTTCCTTCTTCAGGCTCACGAGTGAGATCGAGGTCTCGCTGGGATCCGCCTTTGTATAGCGGAGATCACTAAGTAAGGTGATGCGACGGGTTAGGTCGAGGCGGGTACCGATAAATCCGCTGCTGAACTGCGTCACCGAATTAAATTGAGATACTGGGCTATCGCCGCTTGCCAAGGTCGAATCGACTTTGAAGGAGGCTCGTATTGACTTCAAAGCCGCCACACCCATCCCAATTCCTAGCCGATGATGAAACATCTCCAGGCGGGCAGCAAGGTTGAGAAATGCTACCTGAGCTGTGCCGTCGATAATGGCAAGTGGATCGATTGTATTGGCAAAGACCTGTGCATTGAATCTTGCCTGTACAAACCCTCCGCTGACACCAACACCAAAGCCGTCGGTTACTCGATAACCCGCAATCAGTGATCCAGCCCCCAGTACCTCAGCCTTGATCTTAGCGTTAACATCGATACGACTATTCGCGACAATAATCGGTAGCTTTTCAGTCGTTGCCTGGAATGTGTAGGGAATCGGCGGCAGGAAAAATAAGCCCATTCCGAAATTTGGCGTCAATTTAGAAATCGCTCCAGGACGCGCCTCGACCGGTATGCTGGGTCCACGATGATTGATACTGACGGGCTTAAGTCCCGGATAACGCGCGGTGATTGACTCATCTTTCAACTGCTCTGCACTATATCCAAGACTCGAGTGCGGCAAGAATCCAGCTGTCGCCGGGTTGTCCGTTAGGGTTTCCGGTGCATTATAGGCTGCTGAAACGTCACCGAGTAGCGGAGTCGCCTCCACAGAGACAGGAGCCAAGGCAGCGATAGAACAGATAAATGCTGCAAGAAAACCTTGGAATATATTCCGACGCGCCACCGTACTGCGCTGCTTTAATAATAGGTCTTGGTACATGGCTGGCATGAGTTCTATCCCTGTCTATCCCTAAAGTTCGGAGAGCAACAAGCAGAGCAGAGCAAGACACAAGCAGGAGCCAAAGCAACATATCTAGAAATGCAATGGCCATGCCACCTCATCACGTGCGCTCCGACGGAGCAAACTACGCGCGCTAAACTCGATCAAGACGCGCGTGCCTCAAATCGCTCAATGCATTTCACTTGAAATCTTCGTTAGTAGCAAAACTCATCGATGTTTATAGACCTGATATCGCCCTACATTGCTTATCCTGGGCTTTGTCTTGAACTCCGTCCTGAGCTCCGTCCTGAGCTCTGTCCTCTGTCCAAGGTATGGTAGGTACAAGCTGCAGATTCGGTGCCTTGAGCGAAGGACTCCATAATGACTCAGCAAATCTCTGTATGCCCTTCCGACAGTGCGTACTGAGTCGCACTACTTTCTCACTGGGGTCCCAACTCACTGATTCACCTGACTTAACAAGGAAACCCAATACTCAGTCTGAGTCGCATAAACTGTGAACCCAGATCCGCCCCGCCACCCGCTACCCCCAAAAAAGAGATCCCCGACGCGGCGTTTGGCCGCTGGGGATGACGGACGCGGATAACACCGTTGGGGATGACGGACGCACCCGAGAGGGGCTGGGAACGGCAGGAATATTCTGAGCACACTACAAAAGTGACGAGAGATACTTGCTAAATACCACGGATCCCCTTGGTTCATTACTACCGTTGACCAAATCTATCGTGGAAGACAGGGAACCTAGATCAAAGTATAAGCCCGTAGGATCTGCGCTATCGATGACACCGTTGTTGTTTTTGTCGGCAATCGCCAGAATCATAACGTTGTTTATAAAGTTACCGCTAAGGCCATTAGGATTAATCAAAGAAGGGAGCAACACTGGTGAGATACTCAAATTGGCATTGCCGCCCAACTTACTGTAGGTTACGGTTCCAAATCCAACAGCATAATCAAGATTCTTTATCGTACGGTGAGTCAAATCGACACCATCCTTTTGAATTGCTACGAGCGTGACGTGATCACCCTCTTTCAGGTTACCGCCATCCAAATCTCTCATACCCACAGTTATACTTGCTGAGTGATCGACTTTCTGAAGACTCATTTCGAAACGCCACTGAGAGTTTGTCTCTAACCGATTATCGCCCGAAACTAATGTCCAGTTTACGTTGGGATTACTGGTTGATTGCAGTACACCAACCGCGGTACCACTGTGCAAGCGCGGTAAATCACCATCGTAATTTTTATCCCAAATTGCGACCACCATGACCTGATCACCAACTTTAAGATCGGTATCATCCAGGCTCAAATCAAATTTGGTCTCACCTGCAGGCAAAGCCTGGAACTTTTTAATGGAGCCAAAAAAATTCGAACCAAAATTCGCTAAATTTCCGCCCGACTTGAGTACGGCAATAAACAACCCTTTTGAGTTGCCCTGATACTCTACTGGCGGCGTTACCTGTCCACGTAGGTAGATGCCCGAATTACCTGGAACAGGAATAGTTGCAAGAGGACGAAAATTTAGATCCTGAACCCCACCTGTTGGGATCGCAAGACGAGCTGGATAACCGTCGGAATCAGTGTAGAACGCTACCATATCGCCAGGACCAGGAGCTCCATCACCGTTCACATCATAGATAGCGAATAGGCTTACATGATTCTGGACACTATCCTCAAGATCTAATGGAAGCAGCTGCATTTCGAAAGGGAAGCTCCCCGCCTGCTTGTTAACCTTCGCAAAGCCGATCACGTCCTTAACGTCAAAACCTGAAGAGAAATTCATACCAACGAGGGTACCACGATATGCGATTACATAACTTACCCCGGCATAACTACCGAGCAGATTCCCTTTGATCTTCGTATTACTCGGCGTGTACCGACGATCTATTGTTATATCAAGCCCACGGTTCTGTCCCGCTCCAAGCACATAAGCCGCACTTATATTACTTGAATGCGCCAAACCATAAATCCCTACCCAGTCACCTTTCTTTAGATCAGGAAAGAGGGTAGCGTTCGCTACACTTTGCACAGCCATTATTGTGACAGCATCGCCAGGCTTTAGGCTGCTGTTTGAAAGATCGATATTATAACTACTGGACCCCCGAGGCACTCGATAGAAAGCCTTTACATCGGTTAAACTAAGCTGTAGCGACGAAATATCTTGCTTCCCATCCACAACCAAAACAAAGGTCGAGCCAGAGTCGAGCCCACTTGGCATAATCAGAGAACCAGACACAGAGATATATTGACCGGAGGGAGTGGGCGTCGTTTGCCAGAGATCTATAACCTGTTCAGCTACGGGCTGATTTTCGGCGACTGTAATAAGCTGGGGCCTCCCCCCTGCTTTGCCTCCACTACTGCCACCTTGGCTCGACACGAGACCGAACCTTTCTCCGGGATCTTGCTGTCCATTTCGGTTCCCGTCATACAACGCGACGACCAAGATATTTTCCTGAGGGAGAGGAATCTCAAATGGAATTAATTGCAAATCGACTGATAGGACATTTTGAGTCTTCTCAACGGTTTTAAAGGCTATCACACTATCCATACTAATACCGCTAAGCCCAGTCTGCAGCGCCTCGCCACGTATCGCGACCAAAGTAACTCGGCCACGATAGTCGTCTTCGATACGAACGGGAATATTTACACTATGCTGCTGATAGCGCTTATTGACGACGATATTAATGTTCTTATTCTCGCCGCTCTGAACCTGATATTTAACGCCGAATTGATCTGAAGTCGGTATATAAAGTCCTACGCCATCACCCGCCTTTAGACGAGGGAGAGCGGAACTACCATCACGATCCCAGACTGCCATGATCGCGACGCTCTGCCCCGGAACTATACTAGAATTTGAGAGATTAACCGCAAACCGCGCCGGGTCCTTGACAAGCCCATAGTAGTAAATTGAACTACTGTTCAACTGAAAACCGTTCTGTATAGCCTCGCTATCGGCGACAACTAGATAGACCTTTCCGCTTCCATCATAGTTCAGGGGACTAAGATCTATTTTGCCACTCATATAAATCGTTGCACCAGAGGGCCGAGCGATCGGGAAAAAACTGTCGATATTAAGTCGAGTACTGCTAGGCGAATCACCTATAGTCAGGAGTTGGGGCATGCCGGAACTATCCTGAGTCACCAGTCCGATCTTCTCTCCGGGATCAAATTTTCCATTTCCGTTCGCATCACAAAGAGCGCCGACGACTATATTACTTAGCGGAAGATTCAATTTGAAAGGCAAGAGGGAGACTTCAAAGTCCTGAGAGTACTGTCCTTTACTAACAGATCCAAAAGCAATCACGTCATCTGGATTCATTGTGCTCATGTCCATGGACCCAGATAGACTCTCTCCGCGCATAGCAAAGAGAAGTAGATTACCCTGATAATCATTGGTGACATTTAGCGACATTTTTTGGTCATAGGTATGATACTCGCGCATGACCGTCACATTTAATTGATCATTCAATCCATCGTGCAGCGCCAAGGCCTGGCTGCCCGTACTCCGATCGAAATAAAATCCTATAAAATCGCCATTCGCGATTGTCGGAAAATCCGCACTCGCGTCATGGCTGCAGATCGCAACAACACTTGCTAATGCGCCGGGAAGGACACCGAATCCTGAGATATCAATATGAAAAGTATCGGAACTTAGTTTTGTAAAATACAACACGTCACTAGGAGCGATCGTCAAGGAATTAGCCGACAGCCCTCCCTTAGTGACTGCAAGAAATAATTGACCGGTACCCGCTGATCGACAATCGGGCGCTACCGCAATCTTACCGTCAATGACTATTGAACGAGTACCTGGGCTCGGTATCTGGAAACTCAAAGAACCAATTTCAATACCATCTGTTGTCGGGTCAGCCAAAGTAACCTTCACCGGCACCAAGTCCGATCGGTCCGTATAAAGTCCAACCAAATCACCAGCGTCAGGCTTACCATTCTGATTACTATCAATAAAAGCAATCACATAAACCTTATTGACCGCAGAGATCTGCTCAGATACCGCTGGTAGTAAATTAATTTGATAATCTGCGGTAGGTCCGTCTTTTGTCACACTAGTGAACCCCACAATAGCTGAGTTATCAAAGTTACTAAAATCCATCCCACTCATCGAGCCCGCGTATGCGGCAACAGTTATCTTTCCCGTATTGGGAAATGTCAGCCTGCCTTTGATTGAGCGATGTTCGTCAACGATATGCCGGTTAATTGCTATTTCAATTTGATTGGATGGACTCTCCTCTAAGGTGTACAAGGCTTGATTGGATTGTGGATCAAAAAAGAAACCAACGGAATCACCTGTGGAAATATTTGGCAGACCCGACTGATATTTTTTTTCCCATACAGCTAAGACCATCACCTGCTCACCACTAGCTAGATCAGTACCCTTTAGATTAATATTGAAGTCGGTAGTGTTAGAATCAAGCCTTTGGAAATAACGGACATCCCTCTGATTGAAGTCAGATATGCCAGGGTTTTTTGAAGGATTCATGATTACTACGAACAAGGCGCCCTGATCGGCATGATAATCCTTCGGTAAGACGAGATGCCCCTTGAGCAATGCTGGCGTCGCAGCAGGAGCTGCAATCGCCAAC
>OMIY01000459.1 GCA_900299215.1 bacterium
AAAGTTTTCAAAGACGTCATTCCACTCGGACGGTTCGATTTTGGTACCGAACCGAATGGTCGGACGCTCCTGCCTTTCCGGGTGGAAAAGAGCCTGCAAGCTTGCCTGTCCGACTGTACAAAGGCTACCGGTGTTGATCGGATGTTCAGGAAGACCCTCGAGCTTAGTCGGACGGCCTTCGCGCGTACGAGCCATCACACCACAACCGGCAGAGCATTCACCGCAGGTGGTAGCGAAGTGAACCGGTTCTCCCGGCCATGTGTCAGTTGGCTGATTGACGAAGGGGATCGCCTTTTCTACGGGGCGCTGCACACATGCCGCTGTGCCTGCTACGGCCGAGGCGCTAAAGAGTTTCAGGAGATCACGACGGTCGACCGAGAAGGTGCGAGCTTTGGGCGCGTTGCCGCCTTCCTCTGGGCTACGCTCGGCCAGCTCAGGTAGGCGCTCTTCAACGCCCTTATAGTATGGCCCTTCGACAAAAGTCTTGGCCGGAGCCTCGAATGGTCCATCCGTCGGTGCGAACACCTCTTGACCGCGACGTGGGTCGTCGCCGGCGGGAACGGGAGCAAACGGTGTCTCCGAACTGTGATCCGGTTGTCTGGTCGTACTCAAGTCTCGCTCCTAGGGAAATCTGGGGGTCACTTACCGCAATCCCCCCCGGTCAATGGCAGCACTGCTCCGCAAACTACAAGGCAGCACTCAGACTAATCAGTAATGGCAAGCCACACATTCAAGCTTGGCTTTACGCTCTTTGTGGCAACCGATGCACCAGCCCATTTGGAGCGGAGCAACCTGCTCGACCACATCCATCTCCTGGACCTTACCGTGGCACTCTTGGCACTCGATTCCAGCGCCGCCTTCGGTCTTGTCAGTCACGTGAATCTTGTGGGGGAAGCGAACAAAGTCCGGCAAATCATGAACCTTAATCCACTTGATGGGATCATTGTTCTTGTAGTGCTCTGTTACCTTTTGGATGTTCGGCTTGTCTGTCGCTACGAGGCGATGGCAACCCATACAGGCATTGAGAGGCGGAATGCCAGCCGACGACGAGCGACGAGCCGCCGAATGGCAGTACTGGCAAGGGATATTGTTCTTGCCTGCATGCAGCTTGTGGCTGAACGGGATCGGTTGCTCAGGTTTGTACCCCACGTTGTCAACCGTATCGCCAGGTGTGTACATCCACCAGGCTAGAGCCGGTTTGGCAACACCAAAGGCGGCCAGTGACAAAACCAGGGCCAGAAATGGCTTGAGGCAAGGGCTAATAGAGGATCGCAACAACGGCCTCCTTGCAAAAAGGGACGCAGCTTATGGACAATGAGCAACAGGTAGTAGCCTTAAATACACAATTCCAGACGCATACGTCACACCCTCAGGCGTCGTATGCTACTGTCAAGAATGTGCTTATTAGCTGTAGCATAATTTTCCTGAAGGTCCAATAGTTTGTGAGCAAAATATAAGTCGGAAACTGACCGCCCAGCCGTGAAGATTATGTTAAGTAATGCTTGTACCGCTTATGACAGTAAGGAAGCACGCCGATGACCTCCCCTACCTTTAAGCTGGCGACGACCTATCAGCCGCAAGGCGACCAGCCACAAGCGATCGAGGCCCTGTGCAAGGGGGTTGAAGCTGGACGACGTCACCAGGTGCTGATGGGAGTGACCGGTTCCGGCAAGACCTTCACCATGGCCAACATCATCGCCAAGCTGGAGCGCCCGGCCCTGATTATTGCTCCCAACAAGACTCTGGCGGCCCAGCTATTTGCCGAGATGCGTGAACTCTTTCCAGACAACGCAGTCGAGTTCTTTATCAGCTACTACGACTACTACCAGCCCGAAGCCTACGTCCCGAGCAGTGACACCTACATAGCCAAAGATGCTTCGATCAATGATGACATCGATAAGATGCGTCACGCTGCGACACGGTCTCTTTTTGAACGTCGAGACGTCATCATTGTCGCAAGTGTAAGCTGCATCTACGGTTTGGGCTCCCCCTCGGCCTATTCCAAATTGGTAGTCCCCTTGGCCAAGGGTCAGGAAATCAATCGCAACGACCTCCTCAGGGCTCTCATCGAAATTCAGTATGCTCGTAATGACATGAGCCTGACTCGCGGCCACTTTCGCGTCCGCGGTGATACGGTCGACATCCTGCCAGCTCACCAGCGAGACGAGGCAGTGCGGGTCGAGTTCTTCGGAGATGAAATCGACAGTTTGCAGTTGGTCGATGCTCTGACAGGTAAGGTGATACGCACCGTAGATCAGCTTACTATATACCCAGGAAGCCACTACGTCACCGACCGCAGTGACCGCGGGCAAATCATCCGCGAAATCCTGTCGGACCTTGGTGTCAGACTTCGTGAGCTCAAGGCGCAAAATAAGCTGGTTGAATATCAACGCCTAGAACAACGGACCATGCATGACGTTGAGACCCTGGAGCACCTCGGTTATTGCCCGGGCATCGAAAACTACTCGCGCTACCTAACTGGCACAGCACCAGGGCAACCACCACCAACTCTGCTTGAATACTTTCCGCGTGATTTTCTGACCATCATTGACGAGAGCCACATCACCAATCCGCAGCTCAATGGCATGTACCGCGGCGACCGTGCGCGCAAACAGGTTCTTGTCGACTTTGGGTTTCGCTTGCCTTCAGCACTAGATAACCGCCCCCTGAACTTCGACGAATTTTTAACTCGCTCTGGGGCCTTGTTGCACGTTTCAGCTACGCCCGGGCCGTACGAGTTACAAGCTGCAGGCGGCCAAGTGGTCGAGCAGGTAATCCGCCCAACCGGCCTAGTCGACCCGATGATCGAGGTGCGTCCAGCCAAAGGTCAGGTCGATGATCTTTACGGTGAAATCACCAAAACCATCGCTCAGAAAGGTCGCGTCCTCGTCACGACCCTAACCAAGCGAATGGCAGAAGATTTAAGCCGCCATTTTGCCGAGATGGGCATCAAGGTTCGTTATCTGCATGCCGATATAGAAAGTTTGGAGCGCATCGAACTTCTGCGCGATTTGCGCAAGGGTGAATTTGACGTGCTTATTGGCATCAACCTTCTGCGCGAGGGTCTCGATTTGCCGGAAGTGCGCTTAGTAGCCGTGATGGATGCAGATAAAGAAGGCTTTTTGCGCTCACGGTCGTCCCTCATTCAGGTTGTAGGTCGTGCCGCGAGAAACAGCGAAGGTCGCGTGATCTTTTATGCCGACCGTATTACCGACTCCATGCGAGCCTGTATGGACGAAACTGAACGTCGGCGCCTGATTCAGCAAGCCTACAACGAAAAGCACGGCATCACCCCGCAGACGATTATCAAGAGCCTTCCCATCGACCTGCGCAAACTTTATGGCCTCGATCCTGAACCTGAAGTCGAAGCATCGGCAATCGCTAAACTCTCTGAGGCTGGCGTCGAAAATGTTGAAGCTCTTGAAAAGCTGATCGCTGATAAACAGAAAGAAATGAAAAAATACGCTGCAGCTCTTGAATTCGAAAAAGCCGCAGAATTACGCGACGAAATCAGTCGCCTCAAGACAGCTCTCATGAGCTTGGCTGGAGATGCGTCAGCACTCCCAAGCTCCGGGCTCTCGGAGGGTGGCGCTTGAGGAGCGATCTCAGTTTTGAGCTGCGGGAAAAGTTGCGTCAGCTGCCCAAAGATCCCGGCTGCTATTTAATGAAAAACAGCCTCGGCAAAATCATCTA